>JBCDHQ010000028.1:0-23764 GCA_038749815.1 Pseudomonadota bacterium
CCCGGTTCTCAGCCCCGCGGAAGCGGCGGACCATCCGCACAATCTGGCCCGGCATGCCTTTGCGCCGACGGGCCCCGACCAGCCCATGCCTGCGCCGCGCTTCGGCCAGAGCGAAACCTCGCAGCCCACGCAGCCCACGCAGCCCGACGGTCCAGGCGCTCAAACCGACGTCATCCTCGCAGATCTCGGGATCACTGCGGCCGACATCGCTGCGCTGCACGCGGCTGGCGCGGTCAAGCAACAGCCCAAGGAGACGGCACCGTGACACTCCCCGCCATCCTGCAGAACCTGCGCTTGCCCCTGATCGGGGCCCCCCTCTTCATCATCTCCCGCCCGGAGCTCGTCATCGCACAGTGCAAGGCGGGGATCGTCGGGACCTTCCCCGCGCTCAATGCCCGAGAGAAGGACGGAGAGAGCCTTGAGGCGTGGATCATCCAAATCAAGGAAGAGCTCGACCGCTTCAACCAGGAGAACCCCGATCGGCCCGCGGCGCCCTTTGGCATCAATCAGATCGTCCACAAGTCAAATGCTCGTCTGGACCGCGACGTCGAGATTGCGGCCCGCCTTGAAGTGCCGATCTGGATCACCTCGCTTGGCGCGCGCGAGGACGTCTATGAGGCCGCGCAGTCCGGCAACGGCATTGTGCTCCATGACGTGATCAACAACTGGTTTGCGAACAAGGCCATATCGAAGGGCGCGGACGGGCTTGTGGCTGTCGCGGCCGGGGCGGGCGGGCATGCCGGCGCACTCTCCCCCCTGGCGCTGATCCAGGAGATCCGGGCCTGGTTCGACGGTCCGCTCTATCTGTCCGGGGCCATCGCAAAGGGGGACTCGATCCTCGCCGCGCTCGCCATGGGGGCCGATGGCGGCTACGCCGGGTCCGCCTTCATCGCGACGCAGGAAGCCTATGCCGCTCAGAACTACAAACAGATGATTGCGGATTGCGGCGCCGACGACATCGTCTACTCGAACCTGTTCACTGGTGTGCACGGCAATTACTTGAAGCCGTCGATTGCTGCCGCAGGACTCGACCCGGACAACTTGGAGCAGTCGGATCCGACAAAGATGAACTTCGCGGAAGACCGCCAGAAGCCCAAAAGCTGGAAAGAGATCTGGGGGTCCGGCCAAGGCATCGGCGCCATCGACCATGTGATGACCACGGCCGAGCTCGTCGACACCCTGGCGGTGCAGTTTGAAGCGGCCAAAGCCCGGCTTGCGATTGAAATGGCGCAGTACGGAAGGCCTTAGCACTGTTCATATAATTATAAGTTGTTTGCTAATCATTCATATGCTATCTTTATCGGTAGGATCCGCTGCAGAGCGGACCACCCGAGGGAGGAAAGCTATGAACCGTTTGCTCAGCGTGGCAGCGCTCGTGACGTCTGTGTCCGCCGTTTCCGTCGGCGCGCAGGCCGAGATGGTCCTGATTGCGAACGACCCCGGGCCAAACCGCGGTGTTCGCGCGGCGGCGGTCAACTATTTCAGCGACCAGCTCGCGCGGGCCACGAACGGCGCTGTGCGGGTGGAGAACAACTGGGGCGGGGCGCTCTTTAAGACGACGGCCGCCGTGGACTCGATCGGTCTCGGCGTGGCCGACATGGGCGTCGTCGTCGGTCCCTATGCGCAGTCCGAGATGCCGGAGCTGAACATCGGCGGGCAACCCATGCCCCCGGCGGGACCCTGGGTGATGATGAAGGCGCTCGACGATCTCTTTGCCAACAATGCGCAGATCAAGGAGCGGATGGCAGAGAAAGGGCTCGTCTATCTCAACGCCTACAGCCTGCCGCCGAGCCTCTTGGCCTGCAACAACGACTTGATCCGCACGACGGCCGATGTCGCCGGCGTCAAGATCAGCAACACGGGCACGACCAGCGAACTCTTCGGTCGCTTCGACGGCAATATGGTCGATATGCCGATCTACGAGGTCTACCAGTCCATGCAGACTGGGTTGATCGATTGCACGGTCACATTCTCTTACTTTGCTGTGGCGACACAGTTGCACGAGTTGCTGGCCACGATGGCACCGCTCGATCTGCCTGCGACAACCGTCGTTCTGACCGTGATGAACAAAGACGCCTTCGAGAGCCTCAGCCCCGAGGCGCAAGCCGGCGTGATGGACGCCGCTGCGGGCATGGCAGACTACTACGGAGAGCAACTGGAGGCCGCAGATGTCGCCGCGATCGAGGCCATGAAGTCGGCCGGCGTACAGGACCACAGGTTCACCGCAGAGGAGCAAGAGGCCATGCAAGTGGCGATGCAGCCCAACCTTGACGAGTGGCTTGCGGATGCGGAGGCGACCGGGCTCGACGGTCAGGCGGTCTATGACGAGTTCCTCGGCTACGTGGAGAAATGGCAAGCGGTCCTCGACGCCGAGGGCTTTCCCTGGGTGCGCAGCTAAGATCGACAGGGCGCTGCGCGACGACCCGCGCGGCGCTTCGCAGCCATGTTGAAAAGAACCGAATTGGTGTTGGACACGCTTGGCGCAATCGCTGTTGCGCTGCTCTGTCTTCTTATCGTTGTGACGGTCTGCGCCCGCGAGATCTTTGCGTTCGCAGTTCCCGATTCAATCATCCTTGTCCGGGAGCTCATGGTGCCCGCGATCCTGTTTCCGCTGTCCGCGGCCACCTCGCGGCGCGCCCATGTGGCAATCGATCTCTTCGCGAACCACTTTCCCGACGCCGTGAACCGCTGGATTGCGGCCTTTGCCGCTCTGGTCGGGATTGTGATCGTGACAACGCTTGTGGTCTCCGGGTGGCAGCAGTTCCTCAACAATTGGGTCAACGGCGCGCATCACGGCGGGGATTTTCTAATCCCAAAGTGGATCAGCCGCGCTGCCTACTTCGTTGCATTTAGCTTTGTCCTGGTCCGCATGATCCAAATATTCTTTGTTGATCTGCGCGCCGCTGTAACGGGCCAGCCAGCCCCTGCCGAATTGTGAGTGCCTGAATGGACGTCACCCTGATCGGCTACATAGCCTGCGCGACTGTGCTGATACTTCTTGCGATCCGTGTGCCCATTGCTTGGGCCATTGGCGGCGTGGCCGTGATTGCCCTCTTTCTTGTCTTCAGCTTTCGAAGCGGCAGTTTTGTGCCGGATCGTGCGTTGGCGCGGACGCTGCAGATTTCGTTTTCCGCAACGTTCGAGCTCATCCACTCCTACAATTTGTCGATGATCCCGCTTTTCATCGCCCTGGGCGCGGTGGCGGAGCGTGCGGGTATAACGACGGAAATCTATGCCGCAGCCCGTATGTGGCTGGCGCGCTTGCCCGGAGGCGTCGCCATCGCCTCCGTTGCCGGTTGCGGCGGGTTCTCGGCGATCTCGGGGTCATCGATTGCGTGCGCCTCGACCATGGGACGCATCTGCACACCGGAGATGCTGAAGCTTAACTATGACGAACGCCTCGCCACCGCCAGCGTCGCGGCGGGAGGAACCCTCGGCTCCCTCATCCCACCGTCGATCCTGTTTATCATCTACGCCATCTTTACGGAGACATCGATTGCCCAGCTCTTCCTGGCCGGAATAATTCCCGGCCTGATCTCCCTGCTGGGCTACAGCCTCGTGATCTACATCTGGGTCAAACGCTCACCCGAGATCGCCCCGATGCGCGCGGATGACTACCCATGGCATGACAAGATCATGTCGCTCCTGAGGGCATGGCCGGCCTTCCTGCTCTTTGTTCTGATCATCGGCGGGATTTACGGCGGGGTTTTCACTGCGACAGAGGCCGCGGCGCTGTCGCTGATCTTCGCGGTGTTTCTTGGGTTCGCGCGCCGCTCCCTCAGCTATCGAGACATCATTCCGATCCTGCGCGACGTGGCGAGCACGACCGGCGGCATCTTCTTCATTGCCGCCTGCGCCAAGGTCTTTGTGACGCTGATCGCGCTCACCGGCTTGTCAAATGACCTCGTCAACGCCTTGGGGGCGTCGGATATCGGCCCTTGGGTGTTCATTGCGATGGTCTGCTTGATATATCTTGTTCTTGGCATGTTTATGGACCCGATTGGCATCATGGTTCTGACATTGCCGCTTATGATCCCGATGGTGGAGAGCTATGGGTTCAACCTGATCTGGTTCGGCGTCATTATCGTCAAGCTTTTGGAGATTGGGCTGATCACGCCGCCGGTGGGTCTCAACGTGTTCGTTCTAGCCGCCGCCATTGAGGAGCGGATCTCCATCGGAAAGATATTCAGTGGCATCTGGCGGTTTTTGATCAGCGATCTTGCGGTGCTCATCCTGATCGTTGCGATACCCGCCCTGTCCCTGGCGATACCCACCTCGATGTGACCGGCTCGGCGCGGGCCGCCCGCAGGGCATGCAGCGAACGCGGCGCACCTTCTTGCGCTTGCAGACGGCATAGAACGGAACGCACCCGGGACCCGGGGCAAGCGCGCTGAATGAGGCACAGGGATCATCCGCCTCTCCAGGCGCATGACGGCAACCGATGGGCGCCCTGAGCGCGGCGGGCCCGCCGGATGACCACCCAAGGTCAGTGTTTCGGGGGATTGCCCGCTCTTTTCGAGGTAAGCATCTCCGGACGGCGCCAAACAGATGGGACGACGATGTCTGATGAGATCCGCGTGAGTGACGGGCAGGTGTTCCGCCCTCGATATGACGCTCCGGCAAAGGACCTAGACCGCCTCCAGGACCACATGGTCGAGCTCTTGCATGCCGGTGAAATCGAGCGGGTTGTCGGCACAGCGCTCTTTGACAGCCACATCCGGCCGGCCTTCGACCAAGTGCTGGACGGGTATTTCGACCGCGGCCTCTACGATCAGATCGAGGCGTATCTCACCCCGTCCGACGTCCACAATGCCTGGCCCTATGAGGGAGATCTTGTCCGCTGGCGCCAGCTCGCCGAGGCTGGCCAGACGCGGCGCGTCGTGCGGCTGTGGCGCAACCACATAGCCTGTGTGAAAGTCGGGTTCTGGTACAGGATCGGAGAGCGGACCGCAGGGTATCGCAAGCCGAAATTCTCGGGAATGAGCGATGCCGCCGACCGCAACAGCCACGCCAACCTGATCGGTCAGATCTCAACCATCAAGGAGGACATCCTGGGCTTGATGGCGTTTGCCCGCCACTGGTTTGAGTGGATGGATGTACCACAGGCAGAGCTCACGCGTCTGGCCACCGAGCGCGCGGAAGTAGAAGCGGAAGAGCGCCGGCGTCCGGACGGAAAACCGGACCCGCGCAGCATGGACACCGACGTCTTTTGGGAGATCATCGGCACTCCCGAAGAGCACAGCCTGCAGGCCCATGTCGACGCCATCGTCGCGCGCCTGGAGCGGTTCAAGGCGTCTGCGATCAAGGCGTTTGACAAACGCCTCCAGGCCCTCATCGGCGAGGCCTATCGAGCCGACATCTGGGGGCTCGCCTATCTGCTCCGCGACGGATGCTCTGACGACGATTTCGCGGCGTTTCGCTGCTGGCTGGTGGTGCAGGGACGGGACGTGTTCGAGGCGACGTTGCGCGATCCGGACGCCTTCGACACATCTCACGCCCAGACCCACATAGACGGGGCACTCGCACTCATGGATGCGCCACTCCTCGCCTATGAGGTTCGCACCGGGACGGCGATGAAGCGCACGCCGCCCAAGACGGCCCGCCTCCAAGGCGACGACCTGGCGGAGGACGAGATCGCCTCCCGCCTGCCGCGTGTCGCAGCCAGACTGGCTGCAGAACGCACGTAGCGCGTCGCCCTCCTTGCCGAGAGCTGCCCAGCGCCTGAGTGGATCTCCAATCCATCTCGGGACGGCGCCGCCACGCCGCGCCGGCAAGGCGCGCGTTCCCTTCGGCTCGGAGCTCGTCACCCGCGAAGGCTGGCGTCCGGGCCAGCGACGCGACCCTTGGCGAAGGTCTCAGCGCGGACCGTTGTCGTTTCGCCGACCCTTCCGAGACGGCTAGCACTTGCTCCCTGAAAACGCACCCGCGGATGAGTAAGCTCCCACGCCGCGGGCAGCGCCCACCTCCGGGATCGACGGTCCGCGCGGCGCGGGTGGCATCGGAGGCTAGAGCGACTTGGGTCCGAGGCGCTTCGACAAGAGGCTCACCGGAAGCATGTGTTGGACGTCCTTCCTCGGGACATCGAACGTGGCCAAGCCGTCCTCTTCCGTCCTGCCAGCACAGACTTGCGCCTGCGTTGCCGAGGCGCGTACGGCGCTGCGATGTGCAGCGGAGCGCCGACATCACAGCACGGCGGGCCGGATGCCGCAGGCCCGCCGAGACTTGATGTCGCCCCCAATCCTTGGGTCTTCAGTCTTGGGGCCAGGCCCTGCGCGTCCTGTCCTGCAATGGCCCGGCCCCTGGTGGGGGCCGGGCCGCCGAGTGTCAGGCGTCCGGCGCTTCAACGTCGGACCATGCCGCGACGATCGGCGGCGCTCGGTCGCCTCCGACCTCGATGGCGTCGAGGGCTGCCGTGAACTCAGAGAGCTCACCGACTGCGAAGGCGACCTGTGAGGCGGCCGAATTGTCGCGCAAGTGCGTCATCTGCGTCGTGCCGGGGATCGGCACGATGGTGTCGCCCTGACCGAGCAACCACGCCAGCGCAATCTGCGCAGGTTTCACCCCCTTGCGCTCGGCCCAACTGCGCGCCAAGTCGACGAGCGCCAGGTTCGCCTCGCGGTGTTCGGGCGCCATGCGGGATGTGTTGGCTCGAAAATCGCTGGGGGCGAAAGTCGTTGCCATGTCGATGGCCCCGGTCAGGAAACCGTAGCCGAGGGGCGCAAAGGGCACGAACCCGATGCCGAGCTCGCGACAAAGGGGCAGGATGTCCGCCTCCCGACCGCGCCAAAGCATGGAGTACTCGCTTTGAACCGCGCTGACAGGCAGGACGTCATGCGCCCTGCGCAGAGTGTTTGGCCCCATCTCGGACAGGCCCCAGTGCAGCACTTTCCCTTCGTCCATCAGGTCTTTGACCGTGCCCGCGACATCCGCGATCGGGACATCCGGATCGACACGGTGCTGGTAGAGCAGCTCGATCCGATCCGTTCCCAAGCGCTGCAGCGAGCCTTCGACCGCGCGGCGGATCTGCTCAGGCCTGCTGTTGACGCCGAAATCCCACTCGCCCGTCTCCGGATCGACGTTGAACCCGAACTTGGTGGTCACTTGCACATCGTTGCGGAACGGCGCGATGGCTTCGCCCAGAATGCGCTCACACTCGAAGGGCCCATAGAGTTCGGCGCAGTCGAAAAACGTCACGCCCTGCTCGTAGGCTGAGCGGATCAGGGCGATCATGTCGTCGCGATCCGGCACAATGGTGTGGAACGTGCGGTGCATGTTTTGAACGCCAAGACCCAGTTCGGACACCTCCAGGGATCCGAGCATCCGGCGCCCGGGGGCAGCGGACGCGGTCGTCTGGGCCGCCGCGCGCGGTGTGCCCAGCGCGACGGCTGCGACAGCAGCGGCGGGAATGCCGGCGAGAAGGGCGCGGCGGCTGTGGTTGATATCGGTCGTGTCCGCGGACATGTGCAGACTCCTTCAGATCTGGTGGTGATGTGTTCGGGCGGCGCGCGCGACGGCTCAGCTGCCCGGCGTGTTGCGAACGAAGGTGCTGCCCCGCTCGGCCGTTGCGAAGAAACTCATCGCGTCAACGCGCCATCCGTCTTCGGTGCGGGTGAAGCCATGTTCATACGTGCCCCAGACTTCCCAAAGCGCCTCTCCACCGTTCTCAGGGAGAGCGCCACGCTCCATCCGGTTCCACGCGTAGCCGTGGCTGACCATGATGGCGGCGTCGTCGCTGGTGAAGGTGATCCGGTGATTGCCGCGCAGATGAAACGAGGTCTTCTCGGCGGTCAGATTGGCGGACCATCCTTCGATCAGTGCATCCGCCGGAATGGTGGCAGGCGCGCCGCCTATCAGCGATGTGAAGTCAACGCGGAGATCCTCGGCAAAGAAGCTCCGCGCGAGCGTCCAGTCCTTGGCGTCCACTGCGGCGTCGATGGCGTCAGCGATGCGGATCATGTTTGCATGATCCACCAGCGTTTCAGCGGTGACCGGCGTCCCGGCCGCGGTTTCGGCAATCGCTGGCGCGCTCATCAAGATGGCGGCGGTGGCAGCGGCGGTGGTGAGGGAGCGGCTCATGGTTTGTCTCCATCGGTGTGTGGTTCGATGGGCCAAACATGGCGTGTCACGTCGATACTGAAAAAGTCTAGATTTCTATCATTTTGATGCCCATTCAGCATCTATCTGGCGAACCGTGTCTGCCAGCAGCTGTGTCAGCGTGCCCGGAACGCGCCCGGTCAGAAACAGAAACTCAATGGGCACGGACAGGCCCGCCACCCGGCGGAACTGCACATGGCGCGGCGGGCGCTGCATGTTGGCGGAGTTCACAAAGGCACAGCCGACCCCCGCGGAGACGAGGCTGAGCATGGTTGTCTCATCGACCGCCTCCTGGACCACCTCCGGCCGGAGGCCAATCTCGGCGAGCGCGCCAAACAGGCGGTCGAAATACGCAGGTGCGACGGATCGCGGAAAGGCGACAAGCGGCAGACCATCAACATCCTCAACGGAGAGCGGCCCGTCATGATCGAAGACCAGATCGGTCGAGGCTGCCAGAACAACATTGTCGGTGCGAAGCGGATGCACCGCCAGCGCGGCCTCTGAAAGGGTGTCCTGATGGTAGACGAAGGCCGCGTCGATCTCCCCTGCGAGAAGCGCATCGATCTGGCCGACTGAGCTCATCGGCCGGATGTCGAGGCGGACGGTGTCGTGGCGCCGCTTGAACCGGTTCAGCGTCAGCGGGACGTGACCCGCCCAAGAGGCGGATTCGAGAAGCCCGACCCGCACCGTGCCGGCCTCACCGCGCGCGACGCGGCGCGCCGCCTCGGTCGCCTCCTCCGCCCCGCGCAGCACGGCGCGCGCATGCTCGGCAAAGGTGCGCCCGGCATCGGTCAAGACAACGCGACGGCCTTCGCGCAGCAGCAGGTCGAAGCCGAGTTCGAGCTCCAGGTCCCGGATCTGACGCGATACGGCGGGCTGCGCGATGTTCAACCGGTCCGCCGCGTGGCTGATCCCACCATGCTCGGCGACGGCCACAAAGTAACGGAGGTGGCGCAGCTCCATAATCATACCTTCCCAGCATCAAAACAAGAGAAACGTAGCACTTCAAGGCATGGCTTTGAACAGGCATTTTGGCCCACACAGTCACCCCGAAAGGCCGCGATGATGCCCACGCCCACGACATCCCCCATGCGAGGCGCGGCGTTCGGCGCCCTGACCATCCTGTGCTGGGCCGGTTTCAACGTCGCCGCGAAGGCCGGTATCGATGCCGGGCTGTCCCCTGCCGCGTTGAGCTGTCTGCGTTTCCTGACGCCCGGCCTCCTGGCTGTGCCTGTTGTCCTGTGGATGCGCCACAGGTCCCGGGGTCAACCACTGCCGCTCCCTCGCCTTCTGGTCCTGGCACTCCTCGGCGGGCCGGTCTTCGGCTTGATCGCGGTGGCCGGATACCAGTTCGCACCGCTCTCACACGGCCTGTTGTTCGCACCGGTTGCAGTCTACGTGACCGGCACACTCTGGGGCGTGGCGCTTTTGAAGGAGCGCGTCTCGGGGCCGCGCATCCTCGGGGGCGGAGTGATGATCGGCGGACTCGCCCTTCTGGTCGGCCTTGAGATGCGCGGGCTTGACCCGACTTGGCCAATCGGAATTGCGTTGTTCGTGGCAGCGGGGATCATGTGGGGCAGCTACACAGCGCTCTTACGCCATTGGACCATCCCCCTTCTCCAAGGCACGAGCTCTGTGGCCTCCATCAGTGCACTGACCGCGGCCGTGGCGGTCGGTCCATGGGCCTGGTCGTCGCTGGCGGCCGCCGCGCCGAACATCGTGCTGACGCAGATCCTGATGCAGGGCCTTGTGGGCGGTGTGCTCAGCGTTGTCGCCCTCGTCGCAACAGTGCGCTCGGTCTCGGCTCAAACGGCCGCTCTGCTCCCGATCTTCACACCAGCCGTGGCCATGATGATCGCGTGGACCGCGCTCGGCACGCGCCCGGCCCCTGTTGAGCTCCTGGGCGCCGCCATCGTCTTTCTGGGCTTCGCCCTTGGCACGCTCGCCCCGCCGCGACGTCCAGCGAGACGGTGTGTGCGATGATGTCACTCGACGGAGCTTTGGATGGAGTGGGTGACGTCTGTGATGCGTCACGCTCCGCACCACCGCATGTCAGAGAAACTCCAATGGCGTGTGTGCGGACGTATGCACTCCTACCTCCTAGGCCCCCGGGTGGCCTCGATCTGCGATCAAAGAGGCGGCCGCCGACGCGCAGCGCTCCCCACGCGCAAAGGCCGGACGAGCCGCGAGTCAATCTGCGCAAAGAGCCGGTAAACGTCTAAAAATACGAATTTTTTCATTAATGGCGTGGGCGGAGATCCGCTGATCGCGCCGCCGAAAGGCTGCGGACCGGATCGACGACGAGACGTGGGACATGCGGCTCTGGACTGCTTCGGAGCCCGCGGTCTCGCGACGGCGGCGCGGAATGCCTTCAGCGACGTTTTCCGCCTAAAGATCAGTTATTTATGGCCGATCCGCGGTCTGTGCGCGCCAGGGACGCGGAGGGCGGCGCAACATCGCCCATCCTGCGCTTTGCCGCTCACATCCCCGGTGTCGGCACGGGGGTGCGGACCGAGTTCCCTTGGGCTGCGTTAGGGGTGTTTGGCGTTTTTGGTGAGATCCTGAATTCAGCGGCGTATACGTCGCACAGTAGCAATTGTGGCGGGTCGGTGTCGTCACACCACCCTCGTTTTTTCCAAAATTGCAGGGAGGATCACGTCTTCGTATTTGCGAGGACAGCTGCCCCTTGCCCGAATGAACTGAAGGTCAAGTTATGGCAGAAATCCTTTGGTCGGACCTCCGGATGGACGATGGCAATCCTCCGGGGCCGAATGACGTTGTGGTGGTGAACTCGGGTGACACGCTGATCCTGGATGCAGCCGCCGGCGACGTTCAAATCGAAGGCCTGGTTGTCTACGGCACCTTCACCGTCGAGGATGCCGACACGCCGATCAATCTGACGACCGACTGGGCCGTGGCCGCGATGGGCGGCGATGTGGTCGTAGGCTCCAGGGAGGACCCCTACGCGGGGGAGTTCACCTGGACCCTCGCCGGGAAGGACAACTCAAACGATGTCGATCTCGCCGACCACCCGGACGGGGGCATGGGCGCCGCGATGACGGGCAGGTCCTCGTCGATGAGGATCGAGGACAACAACGCATTCTTGATGGCGATGGGCGAAGGCTCGTCGATCAGCATCCATGTGGATGACGCGGCGAAGGAGAGCTGGACGCAGCTCGACATGACCGCGGAGGCCGGCTCCAACACGATCACAGTCGCCGATGCCACGGGCTGGGAAATCGGCGACACAATCGGCATCGCCTCGACGGATTTCGACATGGGCCAAGCCGAGGAGTTCACGATTGTGGACATCTCGGAGGAAGGAAAGACCATCACGCTCAATGAGCCTCTGGAGTACATGCACTACGGCGAGATCGACATCTACAACGATCCGGACGGGGATGTGCACAGCCTCGACATGCGCGCCGAAGTGGCGCTCTTGAGCCGCGACGTGACGATCCATGGCGATGTCGACTACGATGATCGCCTCGAGGTCAACGAGCAAGACGACCAGTATGGTGGCCACACCATGGTGATGGATGGTGGCGAGATGTACATCTCGGGGGTTGAGCTGGCCTATATGGGCCAGGCCGGGATCCTCGGGCGCTATCCGGCGCACTGGCACGAGTCAGGCGATGTGTCGGGTCAATACATCGAAAACTCGTCGATCCATCACAGCTTCAACAAGGGTGTCACAGTCCACAGCACCCAGAATGCGACGGTCTCCGACAACGTCGTCTATGAGACGATCAGCCACAATTACTATCTCGAGGCGGGTGACAACACGGGCAACCAGCTCATCGGGAACCTCGGCGTCAACGCCCGCGATGTCGGCGCATTCGGCACGATCAACCGCGCCAATGACGACAACCCGTCGAACTTCTACACCAAGGACGGCGACAACATCTGGGTGGGCAACCACGCCGCCGGCTCCGACGACAAGGGGTTCTACTTTGACGTCGGCAGCAACGGCGACTTTGGGACGTTCTACGACAACACCTCTCACTCGTCCGAGGGGCGCGCCTTCTACTTGAACCATGGCGGCAAGATCCAGGACGGGTCCCCGAGCGGCAGCGCGGGTCAGCCCCAGGAGGTCGATCCGTGGGTCGTGGAGGACTTCACCACCTACAAGTCGGACGGCGTCTATGTCCGCGGCATCGAGGGGACCTTCACGGACTCGGTCTTTGCCGAAACGAACAGCAACGGCCGGTTCCGGCTCAACCAGACGATCGAAGACAGCCTGATCGTCGGTCGGTCCAACAATGTCGGTACACCGCAATCCGATGAGGAGATCGAGGCGGGGCGGTCGCTGCCCAGCAGCGGTGATTACGAGGGTTGGCAGCTTTACGATGGGCCGGGCGCGCTGAACAACGTGATGTTCGAGGGCTTTGAGGAGGGCGACGACGCGATCACCACGTCGAATGCCATCCACAAGACCTCGTCCTTCGGGCTGGAGGGCATCACCTACGGCGACAATGTCGCGGAGGAGGCGAAGCTCAGCATCAACGGCGGCGGCAACGCGTACGGAAACGACGCGGCCGCGCGCGGCCTGGTCGACGTCGACGGCTCGGTCACCGGCTACGAAGGCGCGATGATCTACCAGCGGAGCACGGACGGATCCGCCTCGGCTGGGTTCAACGCGGGCGCAGAATACGAGATCGTTGAGGAGTGGGGCGCGATCGTCACCACAAGCGGGGAGCAAAGCGCCACGCTGACCATAGACGAAGGCGGCACCCCGGAGACCAACACGGGCAAGAACTGGGGGTTGCCGTTCGACAGCCTCGGCGTCACCCGGTCCGATGGCGAATACGCCAACGACGTCCGCCAGCAAATCCCGATCTTCGACGGCTACTCCTACGAAATCGACTACGATCGCCCGACGCAGGACAACTTCCGTCTGTACCTGCATGACGCGGATTGGGGTCAGAGCTTCATCGTCAACCTCGGGCCGACACCGGCCACGTCGAGCTTCACGATCGACGATCCCTACAGCGACGCCTCCCGCCCGGCGCGCGAAGTGTCCTCGATGGCGATGCTCGAGGCCTCGCCCGACACGGCGGTCTACCGGGCAGAGAACGGCGACGTGCACATCAAGCTCGTCGCTGAAATGGCGCATGGCTATCTCTGGCCACAGCCGGGCACGACCTATGAAGACGGCCTGCATTCCGGCGTGACAGTGCTTGTGGACACCAGCGCGGCGGTCGACATCGACGCTCTGGAGTTCGACGATCCGGGTCCCAACGACGCGTTGCCGCCGCCGCCCTATGCCGAGGATCAAGGCCCCGACGCCGAGGTCCCGCAACCCGAGCCGACACCCGAGCCCGTACCGGAGCCAGAGCCACAGCCTGAACCGGAGCCAGAGCCGCAGCCGGAACCAGAACCGGAGCCCGAGCCGGAACCAGAACCCGTGCCGGAGCCTGAGCCCGGCTCGACCGTTCCGGCGTTCCAAGAGGTCGGTGGCCTGGTGATCTTCGAAGCCGAGACCGCAGCGACCTTTGAGGGTGGGCTTCCCCAGGGGTGGACCACGAAGTCCGACTACGATGAGAGCACAGCACCCGATGTCGGGGCAAAAGGCGGCACGAACGACTTCATCATGTGGCAGGGCGCGGACCACTCCGACGCGCCGGGCACCGCAACAATCAGCTACTTCATCCAGATCGACAATCCCGGCACCTATGAGCTCGTCGCCCGAACGCAGCCAGGCACGGACAATCCGGAGAAGTCCGGGGACTTCTGGCTCAAGATTGACGGTGAGCGGTTCTACGGGGTCGACGACGACAGCACGATGTACCCGAGCGGGGCGGCCGAGGGCAGCTATCCGGACGGATCCACGCTGCTTTCGGACGCCGACGGCCAGGACGGCTGGATGCGCGTTCAGGCGAGCAACACCTCGCGGCACTGGGGAACGGGCGAGTACGTCAACGACACCGGTTCGCGCAGCGACCGGCACGATGTGGTCGTGGAGTTCACTGAGCCCGGCGTCTACGAGATCCAGGTGAGCGCCGCCTCAACCGACATGGCGATCAGCAACTTGGCCCTTGTGAACCGGGACCTCTACACCGAGGACGATGTGGCCAACGAGCCTCAGTCCGAGATCGTCGAGGTCTCGCGGCCGAGCGACCCGCCACCATCCGATCCAGAGCCCGAACCCGCGCCGCCCGCACCGATGGAGGTCGCGTTCATAGTGTATGATGGCGAGACCGACGAGCTGATCGATGACGACCTCACGAGTGGCGAACCCATCGATGGCGACGGCATCAACATCATCGCAGAGCCGAGTTTCGAGGCCGGCAGCGCCGTCTTCAAAATCGGAGACGAGGTCGTGCAGGTCGAGAACCACGTGCCCTATGCCCTCTTCGGTGGCCGCGGGCGGGATCACGCAGCCGGGGATCTTGAGCCTGGAACGCACATCCTGACGGTCGAGTTCTACTCGGGCGAGGGTGGCAGCGGCACGCTCCTCGCCTCCGACGAGGTCGAGTTTGAAGTTGTGGGGGCGGACACGCCTCAACCCACACCGGAGCCAGAGCCTGCACCGGAGCCAACGCCAACGCCCGAGCCGGAACCCGCGCCGGAGCCCACCTCAGGTGTGGTGTTCTCCCTCGTCGATACGGCAACCGACGCGTATGAGGGCGGTCCGCTTGTCGACGGCGCCGAGATCAGCGGCGACGCTCTCGGCCTTGTTGCGTCGCCGCCCGAGGGGCTCGACGCCGGCAGCGCGGTGTTCTTCCTCGATGGCACCGAGGTCAGGACCGAGAATGTCGTTCCCTACGCTCTCTTCGGAGATCGCAGCGGCGATTTCGGCCATGGCGACCTCACCCCGGGCGCGCACACGGTTGTTGTCGTCTTCTACAGCGGCGCCAATGGCAGCGGCCGCGTCGTCGCCAGCGACAGCCTAAGCTTCACAGTGGCGGATGCGACACCGCCCCCAGCGCCAGAGCCCTCCCCAACGCCCGAACCGAACCCCGAGGTTTTGGCCGATTGGGCCGACCAAATCGTGTTCCACTTCGATGGCAACAACAACGATCCCGACGACATCGCGGCCGTTGCCGCAGCGTCGCTCTTGGTCGCCGCGGCCGGGCTCGCGGACACGACATCGTTCCTCTACGGCAACAACCTGTCGGAGCCCAATGACACGGCGCAACTGGCAAATCTCGAGGCGTCCGGCGCTTTTGCGCGATCGCTCGGGATCGACGCTCGGAACTATCAGGCGGACGTCGATGCCACGACCGACCACCTCGTCAGCCTCATGACATCGGGCCAGCAGGTCCTGATGATCGAAGGCGGGCCGATGGAAGCGGTCTACCGGGCCCTCGCGCAGACCCCAGAGGCTTACCACAGCAACATCAAGCTCCTCTCGCACTCGTCCTGGAATGAAACCCGCGACGTCGTGAGCCTGCCCGGGGCCACCGAGGCGCGCACATGGGACGACATCGAGCGTGATTTTCCGAGTGTCGAGCTGATCGAAATCCGCGACCAGAACGACGGCAACACCAACGACAAAGGGTTCAACAACACGGAGTGGAGCTGGATGGACAGCTCCGACGAGCCGGTCATCGAGGCGGCGCGCGACGCAATGGACGGAGCGGGAGGGCAGAAGAAGAACGACGCGTCCGACGCCGGCATGCTCTGGTATGCGCTGACCGGGGGGGAGCGTGGGCAGCCCGAAGACGTCGAGGCGTTTCTGGCGGCCTCAGATCTCTACGATGCGCCCTATCCCCTGGACGCACCCGCACCCGACCCGGTGGAGCCGGTCGACGGGGTGCCGGCGGGCACGTTCCTCGGCCAGGATGGACGCATCGTGATCAACGCCGAGAGCGCGGATGCGCAAGGTCAGTGGCGTCAAACGACAGTGGACGGTGAGACGGTGATGCTGTGGGACAGCAACCGCAGCAACTATCGGAACGTCGACCCGGACGAAGCGTTGACCTACAACTTCGTCGCCGACGAGGACGGCACGTATTCGATCGCGCTCCATTCAGGCCGCGTGAAGGACACGATGAACGACAGCGATCGCTACGAGAACGGTTCGGGCGGCGCGGAGCGGACGGACACCGGCAACGATGCCTATGTCGGCATCATCGATGTCGCCACCGGCGACTACGTGAAGGAGCCGACCAAGCTCTACACCTCGCTCGGCGGCAGCGATCAGGATCTGAGATGGGGCACGACCTTCGATGACGCATCCGGGCACTATCAGGCCAAGGTCGAGCTCGAGGCCGGCCGGGAGTACGCGATCGAACTGACCGGGCGGTCGGATGGCTATGTGGTCGATAAGATCACGCTGAACGCCGGCGATGCCCTCAAGGATGCGGACGCGCCGCTCTCGGATTTTTCCGCTGGCGGCCCGTCGGAGCCCGCATCGACGGAGGAGACACTGCCGCCGGATGCTCTGGCCGGCGTCGTGTTCAGCCTGATCGACGCTGAAACCGACACGGTGCTCGAACTGGATCTCTCCGGTGGCGACGCGATTTCGGGTCAAGGCATCAACATCGTGGCCGACACCGTACTTGCCGCTGGAAGCGCCGTCTTCACCCTGAACGGCGAGGAGGTTCGGACCGAGAACGTGAATGCCTACGCGCTCTTTGGAAACCAGGGTGCGGACTTCTTCTCGGGTGATCTGGATGCCGGCACGCATGTTCTTGAGGTCGTGTTCTATTCCGAGCGTGGCGGCGAAGGTGATCGCCTCGGCGCCGGCACGCTGAGCTTCGAGGTCTTGGACACCAGCGGTCCCATCGAGGAGGACCTCTTCGTCTAGCGGACACCTCTCCCGCCCGGGCGCCCGTTGTCGCCGCACCGAAGTTCAGCCCGCACCGCCGCGACGGTGCGGGCTGCACCATGTCTCGGGCAGGCGGAGACCGCCTGCCGCCCAGAGTGTCTCGTGTGACCTGCTGATTGAGACAAGGAGGCCGCCCTCTGTCGGGTCCAGGTCTGGCCGCTGCACCGGTCGGTGCGCCCTCTGGCGGGCTGCATCCGCCGCATAATTGAGGGTGGTTCGCGCGGCTCCCGCGATCCCCCGTCGCTCAGCGCCCGCAAGAGGCCTCCCGTGATTGCCACACGGATGCCAGGCCTCCCGGGCTGGCGCGTCGCTCTTGGACCCATCCTCCCCGAGGTTGCGCTTCAAGTTGGGACTGTCGCGGCCCTCGCACTCGGCGGGATGATCGCAGCGAGCTCGGGCTTTTCGGTCCTCGGTCCCCAGCCCCCGCTGCCGAGTGGCGGCCGCCCGTGGCGGAAGAGCGGCACACTTTCGCCCTGGAGCCCTGGGGTCTGATCGCTCCGGCTGGAGCGATTTCCCTCCTCCGTCAGCCAACTTTGTGGGCACCGCGCCTCTCAAAAGTGCCGCGCCGGGAGGTCATTGAATGGACACAGCAATCACCTCCAAAGACCTGTGCGAACGGTGCAACTCCCGCTCTTGACCAACTCTTCCCTGCGACACCGGGTGCGTGCTTTGCCCGCGTCGGCTGCTGAGGTGCAGGGACGTCGGCGGTCGCAAAGCGCCCGTCTAAGCCTGCACAGCCGCGAAGGGCTCTTTCTGGATCGACTGCCAAGCTATGGTCGGGAGCCCCGCGCCGCATGGCGGACAGGGCGGGGACGGTGGATCGGCTTGGTCGCGCAAAACACGCAGGACAGGTGCGGCCCCGTGCGCTCGGTGCGTGACACAGTGGCGCTGTGATGGCCGGCTGCATAAACCGCTCTGTCCCGCATGGGGGCAGATCCCACCCAGCTCTATGGATCAAGGAGCAACGGCGCGAAGCGAAACACCTCCGGGCTGCTCGGGTCGACCTCGACGATCACCGCACCGCGCTGAGGCGGCCCGAAGACCTCGACCCGCAGCATGCGAGGTGCGCCCCGGAACGGCGTATCGATCCGGAACGTGTGGGTGTCTCCGTGCGCGACCACGATCGGTCCAGGGACATCCGCCGCCACTTCGGTGAGTTGATCGCGGAACCGGTCAAAGCCCGTGGGCTCCCACCATGGCGCCGTCCATTGCGGGTTTGCATGGGTGAACAGGAAGAGCCCGCTGGCGTCCGACGCCGCGGCCACTGTCTCCTCAAGCCATATGGCGTTGAGCGCAT
The DNA here is from genome assembly GCA_038749815.1 of Pseudomonadota bacterium. Taxonomy (GTDB): domain Bacteria; phylum Pseudomonadota; class Alphaproteobacteria; order Rhodobacterales; family Rhodobacteraceae; genus Algicella. The sequence continues at coordinate 18,168 of JBCDHQ010000028.1, forward strand.
CGCGGCGCAGATGCTCGGCAATTGCGTCGTCGCGCTGCTGCAGATTGTTGTTGGAGCCCGTCATGTGCAGCGTGGCGAACACGACGTCGTTCCACTTCCATCGGGCATTCTCCTGCTGTCCCTGCTGCTGCTCAAGGCGCATTGTCCGCTGTCCGATGCTCTCACCCGGTACGGTGAACCGCGACACGAGGGCCGCCAGACGCTCCTCGGCATCATACCCCCCGGCCGGCGCCCGCCAGCAATCGGTCCATTCATTGTCGCCCGGCGTGTAGACGAGCGGCGCCTCGTGGCGATCGAAGACTGCCCGCATCGCGTCGAAGAGCTCATCGGTGCACGGACTGGCGCCACCTTTGATGTCTCCGATGAACACCGAAAAGGCAGGATCAACCGAATTGATGCGCTCAATCAGCGCCGCATCGCGCTGACGCCCCTCAGCGCTCGCGTCTTGAAGATCGCCAAAAACGACGAAGCGGTCCTGTGCGGCAACCGGCGCCACGGCCGCCACGCCCACACATACGGCAGCGATCAGTCGGGCTCTGGTCATCCTCCACCCGCTTCTTTGAGACCTGTCCAGGATCTGCGGCATCTGTGACACGCGAATGACCGTTTGGCCGTTGCCAGCCATGTCGCATGCCCGAAGCGGCGCCCTGCAGATGGCTGGCCCATCGTCTTCCATCCGCGCGCAGGCCAGGATGCGTTGAAGGCCAGAAGGCAAGCTCGCCTTTGCCCGCCCAGAAGCCGTTCGCAGCGGAGCGGCGAACACCCCAGGAAGGTCAACCCGTCATCGACCGCAGAGCGGTGTCTGCGCTCCCTCCGTCGCTGACATGGTGTTGGCACCGAGGGCGGATCGGAGGAGCCATGCGGCGCGTTCCACGCACCGGCCACTCGCCCAGGCACTTGAGCACCGCGGGCATCCCCGCCGCTTCGCGCTCACCGAACCCGACCGCTGACCTTCGGGCCCCGAGGCCGCCGGCTCCGGGATCGCTCGCGCACCCGGCGGGACCATGAGTGTGTGCGCCGCTGTGAGGGTGTCCGCAGAAATGGTCCTACCGTCAGAGGCGCCATCGATCCGGCGCGCGCGTGCGCATGCGCCGAGCGGGGCGCATAGGCTGCGGATCCAGCCGTCCGCACTCGCGGCGGGGTGCCATGCACTCCGAGAGTGTCTCTTTGCTCAGTGCTGTGCAAGCCGTTCAGCCGAAGACTGCAAGCCCCTTGGAGCCGCGCGAGATCGCCCGCCAGTTGGCGCAGCTGCCAGCGTTCGGTGGGTCGCCACAACTGGTCCGTCTCGACACACCGAAGGACCGGGGCGTCGCGCGCCACGCCCCTGCCAACCCGGCGTGCCGGACTGATGTCTCTCAGCAGGGCGCGCTCAGACTGAGGGTTGTTCAACCACGGCGCTCTTTTGCCAGGAACGTTGCGCCAGAGCCCAGGCGGGCGCGGTCGAAGCCCAGACCGATGCTTTGTGGACCCTCCGTGCCCTAGACCACCAAAACAGGCGAAGTCCGACATAGGCGCCGCATCCGCTGTCGTCATCGGCGCCGCAGGCACAGCCGGCGACCGCAGCGCCGTGCGGGCGCAGGCCAATGGCCGTTCCATCCACTTGCGCCAACCACGCGCCGGAGTGGGCTCGGCCGTTGTCTCCGCCTCCCCTGATCTCGCGTTCCCCGTCGCTGCCGAGGAACGCGGTGCGCCCTGGCTGATGGCGGGCGGTGGGGCTCTGCCGCCTTGCCGGCCAGTCGGTGTGAGCCCCACGAGGGGCGAGTGGAGAAGGTCGTCCGCACGTACGGTCTCCACGTCGCTCTGATCCAGGCGGGCTGCTGCGCACTGCTCCAGCGGCACCTCCTCTGCGAACCGGTCTTGCGGCGCCGGGCCGCCTTGTGGAGGCGCCGATCCCCGAGAGATCTCCACAGCGCTCACCGAGTTGCCAAGCCGCTGAGATCTGACGGAATGGACACTGCACCCTCCCGCGATCGGCCGGACTGTCCGGTTTGCCGGGACCAGTTTGGAGGGCGTTCAAGCCCCCGGCCTGCTCGCAGGCGGTGTCTCGACCGCCATCGCGCGAAGAGGCTCCGGCGACAGAAACTCCTGTGCAGCGATCGGCGTGGAGCGCGTGCTCTGCCGGCGCACCCCGTGGTAAAGAACCTGGAGGCAAACGCCGTGAGAGACGCTGCCACACGGCAACCCACTCACATCGATTGCGTATGCCCTCGTCGGAGGGGTGCCTGTGCCCCACGCTCGCCCTGATCTCGCCGGTCCCAGTCGGCGCCTGTCTCTCCCACGTCACGGGGTGAGGGCGACCCCGGTGCTCCGCGCCGACTGGACCCACCCGGCGAGCCTGCTTCGGCTGAACCGGCTTCGCCCATCTCGCCCCATGGTCACGCTGCCGGGGCGCGGGATCGAGGGCTGCCTGCCGTGTCTTGCGCTGGGCCTCCGCCCCACGGCCGAACTGGTGCGCGTGGCAGCCGTGGCATGAGGCTGCGTGAAAACCGGGCGCGCGTCTTGGTTCGCGCCCGGTTTGGTGCCGGCGGAGCGCGGATCCACTCGACGGCGGGCTGTGTGGCGGGCACAGTCGGGCCGCTGGACCTTGCCGGACAGGGCCGCCGGCCCACTTGAACCGAACGACCAGAGAGCAGGAGGCCCCATGCCCGACCCCGTCCTTTCCGTTCAGGATCTTCGCGTGTCCTTCGGGGCGGGACGGTCCTATGTCGAGGCGGTGAAAGGCATCTCTTTCGATCTGATGCCCTCCGAGACGCTCGCCATTGTGGGGGAAAGCGGCTCGGGCAAGTCGGTCTCGGCCCTCGCCACGATTGCGCTGATCCGCCAAGCCGGGGGCTCGGTCGATGGCGGCAAGATCATCCATGACGGCAAAATCGATATGGTCTCCGCGCCCGAACCCGAGGCGCGGGCAATCCGCGGCAACGAGATCGCGATGATCTTCCAAGAGCCAATGACCTCGCTCAATCCGGTGTTCACAGTGGGCGCGCAGATCATCGAGCCGCTCGTCACCCATTTCGGCCTGACCAAGGCCGAGGCGCGCACCCGCGCCATCGCCGCAATGGAAGAGGTGCGGATCCCCGAGGCGGCGCGCCGCTTCGATCAGTTTCCGCACGAGATCTCGGGCGGCATGCGCCAGCGTGTCATGATCGCGATGGCGCTTGTCTGCGAGCCAAAGATCCTGATCGCCGACGAGCCGACAACGGCGCTCGACGTGACGATCCAGGCGCAGATCCTCTGGCTCATCAAAAAGCTGAAGGCCGACCACGGGACCGCCGTCCTTTTCATCACGCATGACCTCGGCGTCGTGGCGCAGATTGCAGACCGGGTTGCGGTGATGCAGCACGGGACCATCGTCGAGGTGGGCGATGTCACCCAGATCTACGCTGCGCCCGCGCACTCCTACACCCAAAAGCTCCTTGAGGCGGTGCCGATCCTCGGCACGGCGGAGGTGAAAGCGCCGGTTGAGGCGGCCGAGGTGCCAATGCTCCAGGTCGAGGAGGTGTCCGTCCGCTATCCCGTGCGCACGGGGCTCCTGCGCCGCGTCACGGCGGAGGTGCTGGCTGCCGATCGCGTGTCGTTTGAGATCCCAAAGCGCACAACGCTTGGCCTCGTGGGCGAATCCGGTTGCGGCAAGTCGACGATCTCCCGCGCAATCATCGGCCTTGTCACCCCGAGCGCCGGCTCGATCAAGATCGATGGTGAGGACGTCACCGCGCTGAGCGGACCCGACCGCTTCGCGATCCAGCGCAAAACCGGCTACGTCTTTCAGGACCCGTTCGCCGCGCTCTCGCCCCGCCTGACGGCCTATGATCAGATCGCCGAGCCGATGGTCGTGCACAGCTGGGGGACAAAGGCGCAAATGCGGGAGCGTGTGCGGTGGCTTCTCAACCGCGTCGGCCTCGGCGACGAGCATCTGGAACGCTACCCGCATGAGTTCTCTGGCGGCCAGCGCCAGCGCCTCTGCATCGCCCGTGCGCTCGCCCTCGAGCCCGACCTCGTGATCGCGGATGAGCCTGTGTCAGCGCTTGACGTGTCGGTCCAAGCGCAAGTGCTGGAGCTATTTTCCGAGCTTCAGCAGGAGCTTGGCCTGACCTATCTCTTCATATCCCACGACCTCGCGATTGTTGAGCAGGTGAGTGAGACCGTCGCCGTCATGTTCATGGGCCGCCTGGTGGAGTACGGACCCGCCAAATCCGTGCTGTCGGGTCCGGTGCACGACTACACCAAGAACCTCCTGGCCTCGATCCCGGTGCCGGATCCCGGCAAGCCGATGCGCGCGCCGCAGCTCTACGACGAGGGGCGAACCTCTCCCATCGCTCTCAAGGGCACGGTGACAGAGCCCGTGACCATGCGCGAGGTTGGCGCAGGCCATTTCGTCGTGGCCTGAGCCGCGGCCGTATCGGCAAACGCCGCCCTCCAAGGCCAGAGCTTGGGCCCGACGACAACGCTTTGCCCATGGCTCCGCAATGTCTGTCGATGCAAATGCTCACATCGGTCTTGCCGCCATGGGGTGCGCGCCGGCAGGGCTCCGGCCGCTCCTTGAGAACGGCCCCAACCACGGTCCCTGGCTGCTGCCGTGCTACGGCGCCATCCCAAAGGGCCAGAGCAAAAACCCGAGCACAAATAGAGCGATAAAGGCGGTTTCGGCCACCAGCAGGCAGATCGCGGGACCGCCCACCTTGAGAACCTCCTTGAGCGAGGTCTTCACGCCGACCGCCGCGATCGCGGAAAGGAGCGCCCAGCGTGAGGCTTCGCCCGCCGCCTCGGCGACGACGCCCGGCACCCAGCCGAGGGAGTTGGCGACAAAGAGGACAAGGAAGCCGATGACGAACACCGGCACCAAGGGGGGGCGCTCAGCGCTCGGCGCGGATTGCTGGCGGATGAGGAGCACTGCGATGATGATCACCGGCGCCAGCATCGCAACACGGATCAGCTTGACCACCTCTGAGATCTCACCGGTCTCGTCCGACACAGAAAAGCCCGCGCCCACCACTTGAGCGACGTCGTGGATCGTCGCGCCGAGAAACACGCCCGTCTCAACCGGCGAGAGGCCGAGACCCTCGGCCAGGATCGGGTACGCGATCATTGCAACGGTGGACAGGATGGTGACGCCCACCACGGTGAAGACCAGCCGGTCCTCGCTCCGCTCATCGCGGGGCAGGATGGCCGAGATCGCCATTGCCGCCGAGGCGCCGCAGATCGCCACCGACCCCGCGGAGAGGAAGGCAAACTTCCGTCCGAACCCGAAGAGGCGCGAGACCGTCAGTCCGAAGAGGATCGTGGCAATGACGCCGCCGATGACGAAGCCCACCGTTTCGAGCCCAAGAGAGAGCGCCATATCAGTGCTGATCCTGAGCCCCAGAAGCGCAACGCCGAGACGCAGAAGCGTGCGGGCAGCAAAGTCGATGCCCGGGCGCGGCTGCGCCTCCTCCGACAGGAAGTGAAGCGCAATTCCGAAGAGAAGCGCCATCAGCATCGCCGGCGCACCGTAGTGGTCCGACACGAACTGGGCCGCGAGAACGATCATGGCGACCGCGAAGAGGCCGGGAAACAAGCGGGTGATGGTGCTCAAGGGGAGGCTTGTGCTCAGTTTCTGGCGC
>JBCDHQ010000029.1:0-23436 GCA_038749815.1 Pseudomonadota bacterium
CGGCCAATGCGGGTGGGTCAAACCCCCCCGGGGGGCGGGGGGGGGCGGGGCAACGGGTGGGGGGGGGGGGGTGGGGGGGTCCGCGGCCCTGGCGGCGCACCCGCCCCGCCGGGCCACGCCGGCCCCCCGGGCTGGCGCCCCCCCGTTGACGCGCCCGCCCCCGGATGGCAGGCGGAGAAACCCTAAATCCCGCGAGCCGCGTTCAGCGGCTCACAACCCTACCCCGACCGCGCGCCCCGCGCGGTCCCCCAAAGGGACAACGTCACATCGCGCAGTTAAGGCGCGACGAGCCTATTCATGGGGTCAGGCTGACGGTAGGGTTGGGCGGGTTCCGGTCATTCGCCGCCAGCGAGAGGTGACAGAGCCTTGGCAGACCCAGCGGACGTTCAGAACAGCCTGAAATTGAGCATGTCGCTGCATCGCCGCAAGTCCGCTTCGAGCCCAAAGTGTCAGATGCTGCGTTGCGAACGAGTGTCTGCATTCGAGCCGCCCCAGCTTAACCGAAGACGGACTTCAACCAAAGAGCGAGAATGGTTAGACTCCAGCCATGAGAAAGCAAATTCGCGGCATCGACGTTAAAAAGCACATTTTGCTCGACGGCTCCATGTCGTCTGAATTGAAGGAATTCCTAAAGAACGCGGCTGCAGAAATGAAACGCAACGCAGTGGATCACAAACAGCCGCCGTGGACAGCTTTCCCAGAATACGAAAGGTATTCAATGGGTTGGAGGATGGGGCCTGGCGAAGACTACTGGGACGCATTCCTCTCGTGGATACGCTCCTTGGGAAAACTTGATGCCGAAGCGTTTTTTTCAGAGTATCCAGAGCCCGAAGGCTGGAAAGGGTTCTACGACAGCATTCGCGTTGGTAGTTAGTCCTGCATCGGCTCGCCAGCAGCACTTTTTAATCCCGCAACCGAATTGCCACACGCTTATTCTCGGTCGATGACGCAGCCATTCATAGAGCCACGGTGGACGCCGGCAATGTCCCGCAGACCACCAGTTCGCAGCCCCCTCAATTTTGCAGGCGCAGCGAAAGTCGGCTCTGACGGGCCGTACGGCAGGATAGCAAACCGCATACTAAAGGCAGGTTTGGGCCGAAGGCCGCCCTTTGGTGCAAGTCACTGCGCTTTTGCGGCGTACGACAGCGCCCTCTTTGCACTGTTGCAAACCTGGCGTGCTGGCTGCTCCCGGCCGGGGTCGCTATCGCCGCAAGTCATGACGCCTGGCGATCCAGGCAGGCAGGAGGCGGCTGAGCGCTTGGCCGTCGGCTCCCTCGGCGACGGAGGCGATGTCTCGCAGCACGCGTTTGTCATCGGCGGCGAGGCTGCGTGCGGGCCAGTGTCGGCGGGTTGCGGCGACGAAGTCGGAGAACCCGGCCGCCCAGTCTTGCAATCTCGGAGGGTCGAGGGCGGCGATCCAGGCGGCCATGATGTCTGGTCCGCGGCGGCCTCATTGATCCCGTTGGCCGCGTCGATCAGGGCGTCGAGCAAGTGCTGGAGCGCGCCTTCTCCTGGGAACTCGATGCCGTCGAGGAGCGGCCCGAGCCAGTCTTGATGCGATGGCATCCGGGGAGATATGGCGAGGGCGGTGAGGTAGCCATGGAGGTATGCCTCACCGATGCCGGCATGCGCGAGCAGCGCCCCGATCCCGGAAGACGTGCTCGCATTTGAGGGGGCGCCCTGCATCGCTTGCCAGGCCTCGAGCGTGCGTGCTGCGATCCCGGCCATGATTGGGATCCGTTTCATCGACCGACCGTCGAGAAGCGCGTCGGCCACCGCGGCAAAGGAGAGCCAGTCCGCGGTTTCGGGACCGGCCTTCAGCGTGGCCGCGCAGACGGCGAAGTGCCGCGCCCACCAGTCCCGGCGCGTCTCGAGTTGCTTCCAGACCGCGGTCTCGCGGCCCTTGTCGGTCCGCGTGCGCGCAATTGCGGCGCGGAGCTCTGCGGTGTCCTCGAACCACGTCGCGGCTTCGCCGAAGCGGTCCATCCAGTGTGCGCTGTCCTTCACCAGCGCGCCACGTCTGGCTGCAGAAGGTGCCGCAAGCCGCTCCGGCGCGCCCATAGCTGCGAGCGTCGCCTCAGTATCCGGAGGGGCCGGGACAAGGGCATCGGCCTCCAAGAGCTCCACGAGCCCTGGCGCCGGGCAGAGGCCCGCTGCGAGACCCTCGCCGCTTGCCCGCGCCAGCGCACCGGCGAGGGCCTCGGGGTCGATATCGATGACGTTGATCTCGTCTTGGATGCGCTCGAGGGTGAGGCGCTGCTCGCGGAGGTTGGTGCAGGGCAGGATGAAGGCATCCTTAACGCCGTGGCCCTGCTTCAGCATCGCCATCGCGACGCCCTTCTGCCCGCCGATCTGAATCGCGGACACCAGGCTCTGTGCGCCTACGCCATCGGGCAGGCTGGCCGCGGTCCGGGCGATCCGGACCTTGAGGGGCTCCGCCACCGCTCCGCCGCCCTGCATCCACCGGCGGAGCGTGGCGTCGACGGCGGCGCGCGCAGGCTCCGCCGGCAGCCATTTGCGAACCGCCGGCAGGAGCCGCGCGGCCTCGGCGCCGAGGCTGCGGCCTTCGGCCCGGCGAAGGAGCGCGGTCGCTGCCGCGAGCCGGAGGTCGGGGTCCGGATCGAGGAGCCAGTAGAGGCCGAGGCGCGCTTCGAGAGCCCCCGGGCGCTCCACGATCATGCCCGCCAGCATGGCGCGCGCATCGGGCATCAAACCGGCGAGGAGTTCCGAGAGAGCGGCATGCACCTGAAGCGGCGCATCACCGACATCCCTCAGGATGCCCGCAAAAAGTGCGTCGATGTTAGGCACGACCTCGACGCCGCGCCCTTCCGCGGCGATCACCTCCGGGGTGAGAACCGCATAGGCCGGTGGCACCAGGCCTGCGCGCGCATGGATCCTGGCAAGACGGCCGCGCATCTGGATGGGGAAGGGGCGCGCCTCGTTCTCTTCGGCAAAGCGCTCCTCGACCGCGGCAATCAACGCTGCGCCCTCCGGCAGGCCGTTCTCGCGCGCCATGCGCGCCTCATCGAGCGCCGCGGACAGGAGGGCAGACGCCGCCTCCGCCTGCGGGTCCTCGGACGTCAGAACGGCTGCTGCGATGGCCTCAACACTCTCGGGCTGCCGCATCGCAGCCGGAGCACCGTCGCAGATCAGGCGCGCCCTGCCGTTTTCGTCGTCGGCGGCGGCGATGGCCGCGATCAGGGCAAAGGCCTTTTGGAGCATGCCTCAACGCGTAAGGCAGGGACCGCGCGCTGCCATGCGCTCAGAGCGACGCGGCCACGCGTGCGGCGGCCTCCGGCGGATCGCCGCAGCTAGGGGATCCCACTTTCAGGTGACGTCCCGACATAGACCGCGACGGTCACGCCGTTGTCCGTCTCCTCGAAGGCGACGCCAATCTCCTGGAGGAGCCCCGCGATGTGCGCGCGCTGATCCTCGCTCGCGGCATGGATCGAGACCCGGCCGATGTCTGGAAAGGCGCAGGGCGGGAAGGCGGGCAGCCAGGTGGTGCCGGTGAGGACCGTCTCGCCGAGGAGCGGCAGGACGGTCCAGGCGGGTTCGGGAGCGAGCCTGCTCATCTCGGCTGTGATCAGGGCCAGTTTGCGGTTGGTGACAATCCGCTGAAGGCCATGCGCTTCGATATGGGCCGCGCGCCGTCGATCCTTGTCGTCGGCATGCAAAGGGGTGACACGAATGACATTCATGTTGTGGTTCACCTTGGGTTTGGGAGACCTGGCAACGCTGGTCGGGCAAACACTTCGGTCATTGAGATCATAAGCGGATCTCCGCGCGTCTCACGTGGTGGCAGGCGCCGTCGGCGACCGCCGTCTCGGTGCCGGATGCACGTCGTAGACCGTTGTGGTGGACTTTTCGACCGCACGGGCGTCGTCGGTCCATTCGACGGCGAGCGTGCAGTCGGGCAGCCAGAGATAGACTTGAGCAATCTTCCTGCAGCTTCCCGGCGGGTAGAGGGCGTAGATGGCGAAAGCGACGCCTTCTATCGTCTGCGCATCCTCTGAGATCAGCGCGAGATGGGCCGCAATGGGCATGCGCTCGAGATCGCCGATGCTCGCGACGAAGGGGCCGCGCGGCGGTTCAGCGTTTCTCTTCAGGGGGATGCGGAGAATTGAGCCAGTGGGGAGGTCTGGCGGAACCTGGACATGAAGAACCCCGCTGCCATCGACGATGCAGGGAAAATCCAGATGGTCTCGCCGGCGCGCGGGCACCGATGCGCCCGGATCCGCATTCACTGAGACTTCGGCGGTCAGCACATCACGGGGACTCTTTGTCAACTCCTGCATTGTCCGCTCTCCATGCGTTCTCTCTCTGTGGGTCAGGGTACACTTGGACCGAAAGGGTGAACACAGACAGGAGTGTTCCACTTTCGGTGGATTCTGGTTCGTTTGCGTGCCACCCCCGTTGGAGCGGTGGCGGAGTTGGAGGCGGCAGTGGACAGCGCGGACGAGGATGGCGAACGGCTCGAGGATGTCGAAGACCTCGAGGTTGCCTTCCGCTTTGCGATGCTCAGCAGACTGCTCGCGGACGGTCCCCGCTCGTCTCGGGCGCTCGCAAAGGTCCTCGGTGTGAGCCACACGACGGTCAGTCGGCAGATCGCAGGCATCAACCAAGCCTTCGGGTTCGACGTGATCGAGACCGAGGAGGGCGGGCTCAGCGTCTCAGAGCGCCTCGATCCGATCCTGCTGGCCTGCCGCACGAGCGTCGGCCAGCTTCGCGAGATCAAGACCTTCCTGGCCTATGAGGGCCAGCGGGACCGAGAGACCGTGCGGATCGCCTCAAGCGAAGGGCTCATGGTGAACTGGCTTCTCAATCGTCTGACGGACGATCCCGGCGCCCAGCGGGTGCGCTACCAGTTCGACACGGACATGGAGGCAGGCAGCGGCGACACGACAGGCGTGTTCATCCACTACGATGCCCAGGGCTATCCCGGGCACATCACGGAGATCATTGGATTTCTCAACATGTTTCCCTTCGCGGCCCGGTCTTATGTTCGGCGCCATATGTTCTCGATCTGCCGCAACGCACTCCACCGTCTGACCTATATCTCGCATCTCGGCCGCTACATCGGGGCCGATCCGTGGTTCTCGCCCTTCGCTCCGAAGGAGCGGAACATCGCAATGAGCCGCACGCTCTACTCGACGCCGCTCGGGACGGTTCTGCGCTCGTTGCTCACAGAGGGGCGCGGTGTTGCGATCGTGCCGACCTTCTCGATGATTGTGGAGCCGGATCTTGTGCCGCTCCGCGTGGGCGACGGGCGCGCGGTGCAGCAGATCTCGGTCTGCATGTCGTTTCAGCCGACTACGCCCCAGGGCGCTGGCGCGCGCCCGGCCCATGTCGAAGCCGTGGCTGACGCGTTTGCGCCTGCATGCTTTCAGAAGGTGTCGGACCGGTTCGACGCGCTCGAGCTCACGCCCTTTGCGCGCCGGGTCGATCGGCTGCGGCGTGCGGTTGCGGCGACACCCGCACTCGAGATCCGCCGCGCCCGCACGGCCGATCTCGGCGCCCTGGCAGGCCGCTTTGTACGGAAGGGACACGATCGTCTCGATGAGGCCACCCTGACCCGGATCTTTACGAAGGCGCGGAGCGCCATCTTTGTCTTTGGCGAAGCGAGTGGTGAAGTGTCCGGCGGTGCTGTTCTTGTTGCGTTGACGGCCCGCGGGTCCGAGCGGTGGCGCAAAAGCTTCTCGATCGACGAGGTGTTGGGGGACGGGTTGGTGGCGGGCACCGGACGCTCAGCCGAAGCCTTGGTCTGGCTGGGCCTCGCTCTGCCTCGATCCCATTTTGGCACGCTGAGGCCCTTCTTCAGTCTGGTCGAGGCGACCACGGCCAGCCTCGATCTCGCACAGTGGTGTGTCGTCGCTGGACCCGGCCAGCGCGCGGTCGCGGGCCTCTTCGGCTTCGAGCCAGTGACCGAGGGGCCGAGCGAGATCATGTCTCGGCCGGCGGTTCGCGTTGCCCGGAGCGAAGCGAAGGCGTAGGATCAAAGCTGCGGGACAGGCGGGGACGCCGATGACCGCACGGTGTGAGACCGGCCGGGGCGCCGCCTGGCGTTCCGGCCGACGCCACCCGCTCCCCCGATCGCGTCGCCAACCCGATCAGGCTCCCAGCGAGATTGAGCCCGCCGCGCGCATGCCGACGGGTCAGATCGCGAAGGAGCCCGCCCGGCGATCGAACCGGCGTCTTGGGGTGGCGGCGATTGGCATCGATGACCAGAACAGCGATGGATGCCCGGAGCCGCCCCATGGTCTCAATGGCCTCGGACCAGGCACTCGGCGCGATCGCGAGGTGATGCGCCCGGTCCTGGGCGGCAATCAGGAGCGCGGTCTCCGTCGGCGCGTCCGAGGCCCCGAGCATCTCGAGCACATCGCGGAACTCCGGCGAGGCGAGAGCGGCCAGGCGCGCTGGCTCAAACCCGGCGGCAGCATTTGCACAGGCCGCGTCCCCACACCGAGCGGATCCCGTCACTGGCCACACGGGGTTACGACTGGAGGGGTCGTGCACCGCAGCCGCCTTTCCCATCTTCTCAGCAGTCCAAAATACAAGACTCTCATCGGTTGTACCTTCGTATTGGGACCGGACAGTCGTGTCCGGTCGACCGGACATCGATGTCCTCGCCGCATCCAGCGCGCCGTCCTCCAACACCTGCTCGGCCTCTTGAAGTTGCGCCGAGAGCTCGGCAAGCGACAGCGCATGGAGCGCCTCCGCCGCTGGCCAGGACGCAAGCTTTCGCACAATACGCGCGCGAACATCGCTCGGCGCTGCCTCACACTGCTGATGGAGCGCACGCAGGATCACGCTCCGGCGCCGGATGAGCGCGCGTCTCATGCGCCGGTCGACCTCGAGCTCTGCCCGGAGCGCTAGAAAACTCTCGATCCGGTGGATGAGAGGCGAGAGGACAAGCCCGGCGCCTCCGAGCGCGCTCCGCGCGCCGTTCGCCCCCACGCGCCGCTCGATGAGGCCGAGGCGCACCAGCGCTGCTTCGTGGCGGCGCACGCTGCGGGGCGTGAGACCGAGAACGTCGGCGAGCCCGGTCTGGGCCATAAAGCAGACGGGCTCCCGGTCCGGCCGCGTCCAGTCGCTCGGTCGCGTTGTTCGAATGAGCCGCAAGAGCGTATCGCGGAGCGCTCTGGTCAACCCGATCGCGGCGGCGACGTCTTGCAGTAGATGCTCGACGCCGGTGCGTTGGAGGCCCTCGGGCAAGACGGGATGGGTCCCCGGACGTGGCGCCCGGATGCATGCAGTCATGTTCGATCTTCCTCAGGTTGGCGCGCGGGAAAGACCAGAGCGCAAAACACCGGCCGCCTGGCTGCGGTGTCTCAGTTGCCTGAGCGGAAGAGACGTGGTAATTAGAGTTCAGCTATTTGGCCGCTCTTTGGCGGTTTCCGTCTCTTCCGTGGTGGTCTTTCCATCACGGACTTTTTTGCGTCTTGGGGTTGCGACCTCCTTTCTCGATTTGTCAGGCGCCGCTTTGACTGAAGCGAAGTTCAGTACGGCACGTACTCGGTCACCAGGTCACCGGTTACGGCATCTACGTGGCTGAGACCGACTGCACGGGCGCGCCCGACCCAGTCGCACTCCCCAATCGTCATGAGGCCCTCGGTCATCCAGGCTGGCAGCGCAGAGGGATCCGGAACGGTCGCCCAATCGAAGGAGCCTTGGGGGCCCGTGCGCCCGATCTCGACGCGGCTGATGTAGCGTCGGCAGACCGGACCGTCAGAGCCCTCGTAGCGCAGGGTCAGCCAGTCGATGGTGTAGACCTCGATGCTCCGCACTGGATCGAATGCCGGGTCCGAGATGTCGATATCGGCCCCCGTCGCCGCGGTGCCAGGCAGAGCCACCCCACCGCTCATAGGACAGAGCCAGATCTGGAGCGGTGGCTCGATCGGCAGTGGCGTGATGCGCCGGATCATCTCAATCCGCGCCGCCGTGCATTCCGCGGAAGCCGGGAAGCCGCCTGTGAGACAGAGCAGGATGGCACAATCGATCGGATAAGATTGGGGCTCTGCCGCGGGTGACGCAAAGACTGTAGAGATCAGGAGCGCCAATCCGACACATGGTCGTTTCAGTTCGGGGCGCTGCTTCGGAAATAGAGCGATCTCAGCACGATCCGCTACCAAGTGCTCAGCGAGAGATCCGTATCCGCCTGAGACTGTGCTTCGGATGCACGGCAAACACAGATCATCCCTGCGGCAGATCTTGTGCGTTCCCGACCGGAATGACATCAGAGACACACCGGGAGGACAACAGAATGGCGCCATCCAAAAGACCGCCCGAAAGCAATGGGTCTCTCGAAGACGTGCCAGGCATGCTCATCATCGATGGCAGTGGGCCCAACCTCGTCATGCGCCGCTACGCCCACCTCCTCCTCGAGCGGGGCGGCCAGTTCAAGCTCGAGCTCGCGCCCGATGAGGTGATGCGCGACGCCGGCAAGGAGATTTGGTTCCCTCGGATCTACATGCCCGACGGCACAGTGTTCGAATTCGTCCTGAACAAGAACATGAAGAAGATGAAGATTGAGAGCATCGTCGGTGCGATCGGCATCTTCCGCGATCTGAAGCAACCCACCGCCATCGTCCCGCTGGTCCACCCCCCCCTTCCCTGGGACAGGGAGAGCGGCGCAGGCTGACCGCCGGCCCAAGGCATTCCAAAACCCAAATGGGATCAGGCGCTTCAGCACGCGTCTTCGGTCCGTTTGTGCGGTCTGCCAAAGAGCCATGCGCCCCTCACTCAAAAAATCTCTTGACGACAAAATATATTTTATGTCGTTTTGTGTCCAGAAGCAGTTTTGCGCATCGTGAGAGTTTCATCGCCGGGTTTTGGCCCGGGCAAGCGCCGGAGGCAGGCTGACCGATGAGCTTCCAAGAAACATATCCGATGGCACCGCTCCGCTCCCATGTTCCGAAGGACGCGCTCGGTCAGCTGCTGGCCCATGGGGGCCGGATTGAGCTTCGGCTGCACGGTCGGCTTCCGCTGACCCCCAGTGTCCGCGGCGCCTGGGGTGCGGTTGTCGTGATGCCGAATGCCGAGAAGTACGTGGTGGTGAAGCCGAGGACGCTCGAGCCAATCACGATCCGATCCTGTTCCGGGGCGATCGGGATCTTCGTCCAAAACGGGCAGCGCGAGGCGCGCATCGGGCTCGTCCCTGTCGGTGACGACGATGGAACCACTGTGCCCGGAGCCGCCTCTGAGCCATGAGAGAGGTGGCGACGATAAAGGTTCTGGCGCGGTCTCTGGTCTCTGCCATCCTTCTTGGCGGGACCGTAGGGGCATCGGCGGAGGTGCTCTTTTTCGAGCGGGATGGACGCCTGCGCGCCTCCGCTGGCTGGGTGTTTCATGGTGACGCGAAGAGCGAGGTGGAGCGCCTGGCGCCGGCGCACGGCGTTGTCGGTCGGCACGCAGCGGAGAGGACTGGAGCTCAGGGACCGAGTGGCTCCCTCGCATCTCACGGGCGGGTCTCTCCACCTCCAGGCGTCGCTCAGCTGATTGAGGCCACGGCCCGCCGATATGCCTCGCATCCGGCCCTGGCCGGTGTGGGGCTCGACGCTCTGCGCTGGTCGCAGCTCTTTCAGGCGATGATCGAGGCCGAGAGCACCTATCGAGTCACGGCTCTGAGCCCCAAGGGCGCCTATGGCCTCGGGCAGCTGATGCCCGCGACCGCCGCGGCCCTCGGCGTGGACCGGACCGATCCGGCAGCGAACCTCGACGGTGCCGCGCGATACCTCATCGCACAGATCGCGCGCTTCGGCTCGGTTGAGTTGGCACTCGCGGCCTACAATGCCGGGCCGCATCGCGTGGTCGCCTATCGCGGCGTTCCCCCTTTTGAGGAGACCCGCGCCTACCTCGCTCGGATCGCCGCGATCTACGACCGTCTTTCGCCTGAGACCCCTGCCCCCGCCCCACACTGGCGCGCTCAACGAAGGATTTTCCATGACGCCCGATCTCTGCCAGAGACCTCGTCTCTCCGCCGCGTTTCGCCGGGCGCTGGTCCTTGCCCTGCTCTTTGCCGCCCCCATGGCCTCGGCGCAGGATCTCTCGCCTGTGCAAGCGATGTTCGAGACCATCGAGGCCGCGCTCACCGGCCCGATCGGGATCTCGCTCGCAACGCTCGCCATCATCGTCACGGGGTTTTTGTGCTTCATGGGCCGGCTCAACTGGGTCTGGTTCGCCTCGATCGTGGTCGGCATCGTGCTCGTCTTCTCCGCCGACGACATCGTCGCGGGCTTCGCCTGAGCCGCGCGCCCGGTGCCGGACAGAACCCCCCTCTTTCTCGGCCTCGCGCGCCCGCCGCGCTATCTCGGGCTGCCGATCGGCTATCTCGTCGTGCTGGCCCTCGGCGTGATCCTGCCCTTCATCTTCGTCCAGCACCCCGCGATCCTTCTCCTCGCCCTGCCGCCCTACGCGGTCCTCTGGGTGCTCGCCGATCGCGAGCCGGCCTTCTTCGAGATCCTCGCGGTCTCACTCGGCGCCGTGCCCGGCACCGCCAATCGTGGCCATTGGGGCGGGGACAGCTATGGCGTTTGACGGCGTGCTCCGCCTCACCGATCCCGTCCGAGCGGTCGCACCGCGGCTCCTCGGCCGCGAAGCCTATGTGGCCGAGCACCTGCCCTATTTTGCGGCGGTGCGCGACGATGTGCTGATCACGGGCCAGGGCGATCTGATGGCGACGCTGGCGCTCGACGGTTTCGACCCGGTGACCGTCGAGCCCGCACGCCTCCGCGAGACAGCCCGCGCCGTCGCCATGGTCATCTCCCAAAGCGGGGCCAGCTTTGGCGTCTATGTCCACCGGATCGGCCTGCCGCAGGCGCTCGCCATGCCGCCGGTCCCGGGGGACGGCTTCGCGGCGGAGCTCGATGCGCGCTGGCAGGCGGAGATTGCCGGGCGCCGGCTCCGCCGTCAGCGCGCCTATCTGACGGTGTTGCGCCGGCCCGATCCCGGCGCGCGCGTGCCGCTCTTCAACGCGCTCGCCCGCGCGACCTATCTCACCGACCGCGAGACCCGCATCGACGAGCTGAACGATGTCGTGGGGTTTTTTGCCGCCGCACTCCATGCGGCGCATCCGCGGCGGCTCGACCGCTCCGGGCTCGAATGGGCGGGGTTTTTGAATGCGCTCTCGAGCGGGGTCTTCGCGCCGCCGCCTTTGGCTCCGGGCTCGAGCCGCTGGCCTGCCGGCTCGGCACGCATCGCGTGACCTTTGCGGGCCAGGCGCTCGAGACCCGCTGCGGTCTCGACGGCAGCCGGCGCATTGGCGCCGTTCTCTCGGTCAAGACCTACCCTGCCGGCACCTCGCCCGCGATGCTCCAGGGGCTCGATCCCCTGGTCGAGACCGTCGTCACCTCGAGCTTCACCCCCCTGCCCCGCAACATCGTTGCTGAGCGGATCCAGCGCACGATCCGCCAGATGCGCGCGGCCGAGGATGCCGCCGTCTCGCTCGCCGAAGAGCTGCGCCTTGCGGCCGACGATCTCGAGAGCGGGCGGATCTCCTTCGGCGAGCACCACACCTCCATCGTCGTCTATGCCGAGACCGCCGCCGCCCTCGAGCGCGCCATCGCCCACATCAAAGCCGTGGGCCAGGACGCGGGCATGGTGATCGTGCGCGAGGGCCTCTCGGCCAAGGCCGTCTGGTTCGCCCAGCATCCAGGGAATTTCGGGCATCGGGCTCGGCGCACCACAATCTCCTCGGCCAACTTCGCGGATTTCGCGACGCTTTTTGGAAGCAACGAGGGGCGGGCTGCCGAGAGCGCGCCCTGGAGAACGCCCATCACGGTGTTTCAAGCGGTGGCGGGGAATGGCTACCGGCTGCATTTCCATGAGCCCTGGCGGGAGGGCGCGGAGCCGACGCTCGGGCACACGCTGGTTCTGGGCTCGCTCGGCTCGGGCAAGACGCTCACCTCGGCCTTTCTTGCCGCGCAGGCCCGGCGGGCGGGCGTCCGGCTCTTTGCCTTCGACAAGGACCAGGGGCTCGAGATGGCGATCCGTGCGCTCGGCGGGCGGTATCATCGGATCCGGGCCGGGGTGCCGACGGGCCTCAACCCCTTCGCCACGGAAACCGATGCGCGCGGACGCGCCTGGCTCACCGACTGGCTGGCCGAGATGTGGAGCGCCGACGCGGCCCTCTCCGGCGAGCAGAGCCATGCGATCTCCGTGGCGGTGGAGGAGAACGCGCGGGCGGCCCCCGAGCTCCAGGCGATGCACCCCTTCTCGAACCTCTTCCGCTCGCTCGACGACGGTGAGGATCTCGCGATCCGCATCGGGGAGTGGATCCCGGGCGGGCGCTACGGCTGGATTTTCGATCGGGTGGCGCGCGAGGAGGCGCTGGTTCTCGCCGACGACATCGCGGGCTTCGACATGACCGAGATCCTCGACATGACGACCGAGCGGACGGCGGTTCTGAGCTACATCTTCCGCCAGATCGAGCGGCTGATCGAGGACCGCCGCCCGACCATCCTTCTCATCGACGAGGCCTGGAAGGTTCTGGGCGATGCCTATTTCGCGCGGCATCTCGAGAACTGGCTCGTCACGCTCAGAAAGCTCAACTGCGTCGTCCTCATGCTCACGCAATTCCCAAGCCAGCTTCGCGACAGCCGCGTGGGCGCCAAGATCGTCGAAACCGTGCCGAGCCAGATCCTCTTTCCAAACCAGCGCGCAAAACCCGCGGACTACGACCTTCTCGGCGTCAACGCGCGCGAAGCCGAGATCCTCTGCGGCGCGTTTCCCGGACGCCGCGTCGCCCTCATCCGGTCGGTGGGCGACAGCGTGCTGGTCGACACCGATCTCTCTGCGCTCGGGCCCCTCCTCCCGATCCTGGGCGGCGGCGCGGCGGGCGAGGCCCTGCTCCGCCCCGGCTGGCGCGACCGGCCCGAGTTCTGGCGGGAGGTCCTAGAATGATCCGCAGCCTCGCGATCTGTCTTGTGTTGGCACTTCTCTCCGCTTGCGAGACCTACACCGACGCCAGATCGCCCTGCGCAGCCCAGAGCACCCGCGGGGCCGATCCTGATCCAAAAGCGGCTGCCCACGGACCCATTGCCCTTTCCACCAAATCCCGCTGCGCCTGGGTGCGGCTGTGAGAGCGGTTCTAGCGATGACACTGCTCCCCGGGCTCGTCGCCGCGCAAGGCGTGCCGACGCACGATGCCATGGCCATCGTGCAGGGTTCCCAGAAGCTCCGTCACTTGGCCGAGGATGCCGGCCGTCAGGACGCGGCGCTTGGCGCGCGCCGCAGGCTCTCGGAGATCGCGGCAGAGCAGTTGAGGACGCTCGAGGCGCTCTCGGCGAGCCTCGGCGGCGGCGGGCAGAGTGTCGCGCGGCTCGAGGCGGGTGGTGCGGGGGTTCCCGCGGCAAGCGCGGTCTATCGGATCGACGACGACGCTCCGATGGACCGCCGGCTCTTCGGGGAGCCGCGCCAGAGCATCGAAGCGATGATCGTCGAGGTCGCCGCCGAATTTGCCCCGGCCGCAGCCTGGCTCCTGAGCCCCACGCAATTCCGCGCCCTCTTCCAGGCCCTCGTGCGGCAGGAGAGCGCCTTCGATCCCCACGCCGAAAGCCCGGTCGGGGCCTATGGCCTGACCCAGCTCATGCCGGGCACGGCAAACGATATGGGTGTCGACCGAACTGTGCCGATGGAGAACCTGCGGGGCGGCGCGCGCTATCTTACGCTGCAGCTCGAGGCCTTTGGAACGGTCGAGCTAGCGCTCGCCGCCTACAATGCCGGGCCCGGTCGGGTGCGGCAGTATGGTGGGATCCCGCCCTTCACCGAGACGCAAACCTACGTCGTTCGGATCCTCGCCTTCTACGACACCTATATGCGCCGGATGGCCGGGCCGCATGCTCTGGGCACGCTCGACCCATCCGACCACGCCCGTGCCGAACACGCCAATGTCTCCGGCGCCGCAGCCACCTACTTTGAGGCGCGGTTTGCGGAGGCAGGCGCGATGGCGGCGCGGCTTGCGGCGATCCTTCGAGAGATCGACGGCCAGGGCGATGTCGAAGCGGCGATGGCGCTCAACTCCTATGCCTGGGCCGAGATCGGCCGGCTTGCCGTCACCGCCCTTCAGCTCCGCGCCGTCGGTGCACAGCAGGAGAGTTTTGCGTTCATGCAGATCGCCGTCGACCAAGCGGCGGCGCGGCGGGCCGCGGCCATGCCCGTTCCCAATTGATCTGGAGGTGAGTGTGCGACGCGTGCTTCTGACGATGAGCCTGATGGGGGCCCTCTCTGCCGAGGCCCAGGGCGTGCCCACGGTGGACGCCACCGCAATCGGCAATCTCACGGCCCAACTCGGCCACATGGTCGAGGACGCCGCCACGCAACTCGACCAGCTCGCTGCCCTCCGCGATCAGATCGAGACCGAGCTCAAGCAGCTCCTCACGCTCGAGGCGCAGCTCGATGCCCTGATCGATGCGGCGGGCGTCGGTGGCCTCTATGCGGCCTACGAGGACTTCGTGCAGGTGCGCAGCTCCATCCTCGATCTCCACGACGCGGCCATGTCGGTCATGTCCTTCGATCTCGACGGGCTTTTTGAGGATCTCTCCGACTTCGACGCCGAGACCGTGCTGCGCCAGGCGCTCGAAAGCGGCGGCTTCGACGAAGCAGCCATCACTGGTCTCGGATCCTCCGCCTCGCCCCAGGATCGGAGCGTCGCGCGCCGTGCGGCCACGGGCGCGATGCTGACGGTCGCCGCGACCGAAAGCCATGCCGAGACCGCCGCAAGCCTCAACCGCCTCGAAGAGATGGTTGCGCTGATCGACGCGCAGGACGGGCTCCGCGCCGCCGTCGATCTCAACAGCCGCATCACGGCGGAAGTTGGGATTATTCTGCTGCAGGCGATCCAGCTCCAGGCCGCTCAAGGATACGCCGCCGGCCAGTTCGGTGTGCTCGCGGCCTCCGACATGGCCGCGCAACGCCGCGTCGCCGACATGACGCTGGCACCGCGATGAGGACGCTCAGCGCCATGATGGTGCCTTTCCACGACACAACCGGAGGGCGTAATGCGCTTGGCGCCCGCGCCCGAGACTGGCACCCTGCACGGGCCTGGCACCGGACGGCGCGCCGGGCGCTTCTCCAGCATCGCGGTTCCAAGACCGTTCGATCGAGCGCCCCTCACGGCGCCGAGCACGGGAGATCACGGATGAGACGTCACGCCTTGCCCCTTTCGCTGGTTCTCATGGCAACCGCTGCGCCGGCGCAGATGGCAATCACGCTCGAGCGCGAGCCCGGCAGCCAGCCGATCTGCGCAGTGCTGCAGATGCCCAGGGACGATGGGAATGCGAAGACGCGCGTTCTCTTCAAGATCATAGAACGCGTGTGGGAAATCAAAATGTTGCAAGCGCGCTTGGCAGAGAATGAGTGCCGATGCCGCGACCAGGTCGAGATCGATTTTCTGTCGGTGGTTGAAGAAGCAGATGCGGCTCATGATGCCTACTGGTCCGAGACAGATCGAGCCAAACGTGAAGCAGTGACAATGGCCCTTGGAGAGCGCCAAAAGGAACTGCGCATTCGCTTCGCGAAAGAGTGCGGTGAGGGCTAATAGTGCCGCTCATCGCTGACATCCTCGACGCAATCGACGCTGCGGTGGCAGAGACCGCGGAGAGCGGGTTCGCAATCGTTGCTGGTGAGATGAGTGCCGTTGTGGTCGCTGGGTCAGCAATCGTTGTCGGGATGCTCGGTGCCAACGTTCTCATGCAGCTTCGTCCAATGACCGTTGCTGCGTTCTTCAGCGCCGCTCTACGGATCGTGCTGATCGCAGTCTTTGCGCTCAGTTGGAGCAATTTTGCCAACGTGTACGACATCATCAGTCAGTCACCACAGTTTGTCGGTGGGCTTGTGATGGTGGCCGCTGGACCTGAGGACCCATCATCCCTCTATCAAAGCCTCGATGGGATGCTCGCTCAAATCGCTGAGGTTGGCACGGCGCTTGGACAGGATTCCGGCTGGATGCTCGGCGCGATCCTGACGGGCCTCTTCTACATCCTTGTCGCCGTCTTTGCGGCGGTCGCAGCAGGTGTCATCGCCTTCGGCCTCATCGTCTTCACGGTCATGATTGTCGTAGCGCCCTTCTTCATAGCCCTCTCGCTCTTCGGCGTCACCCGCAGCCTTTTCGATGCCTGGGTCCGCTCCACCCTCGGCTACGCCATGATCCCGCTCGCCGCCGGCGGCGTTCTCGGCGTCATCGCCACCATCGGCGAGACGTTTCTGGCCGAGGTGCCCGACAATCCCGGCGAGAACCTCGGCATCGCGCTCCCCTTCATCACCGTCATGGTCCTGAGCCTCGGCGTCATGGCCACCATCCCGGCCATCGCCCAGGGCCTCGCCGGCACTCTGGCGCTCGCCTCGAACGCCGTGGGCCTCACCGCCCTCGCGCGCTCGGGCCTTGCCAAGGGCACGGCCGTCACTGGCCAGGCCCTCGCCAGCGGCGCCACCCGGACCGTCGCCGCAGGCCAGGCGCTTCGCAGAGCGGCTGAGACAGCGCCCGCGGCGGGCGTGCCCTCGGACGGCGCGCGGGCCGTGGCGCGCATGCTCGCGCATCGCGGCCCGGGGAGCGTGGGACCGCCATGAGCACGCGTCAGATCGATCTCGAGATGGACACGCTCTACGCCCCGCGCCGGCGCGAGCGCTTCGCCTATGCCGTGGCGGGTGCCGGCGTCCTCGTGGGCGTCCTTGGCTTCGCGGGCGCCGTCGCCATCCTACCGCTCAAGGAAATCGAGGCCCATATCGTCGTCGTCGACCAGGCCACTGGCGAGATGGACCGGATCGCGCGTGTCGAAGATCTCACGCTCGACGAAAGCGAGGCCATTGTCCAGGCGCTCCTCGTCTCTTACGTCGACGACCGCGAGACCTATGACCGCGCCGACAGCCAGGAGCGGATCACAGGCGTTCTCGCCCGCTCCGACGGCGCGGCCCGCGCGAACCTCATCGCGCTCTGGACCTCGACCAATCCCGACTACCCGATCGCGGTCTACGGCGACGACCAGACCATCGACGTGACGGTCACATCCGTGACCCCGATCAACGCCAGCGTCTCCCAGGTCCGCTTCACCAAAACCCTCACCCGCCGGCGGGACCGCCAGAGCGTCACCCGTGGCTACATCGCGACCGTCGGCTTCGAATTCCGCCCGGGTGAGCGGCGCCGCCTCGAGGACGTCTGGGCCAACCCGCTCGCCTTCACCGTCACCACCTACCGCGTCGATGCCGAAACCCTGGAGCCCCGCCGATGAACCGGATCCTTCCGCTCCTGGCCCTCGCCCTGCCCCTCGATGCGCTCGCCGAGGCCGTCCCGCGCCCCGGTCCCAAAGACCCGCGCGTGCGCATCGCGGCCTATGCCGAGCGCGAGGTCTATGTGATCGAGACCGATCTTCTGCACGCCACGACGGTGCATTTCGGGCGGGGGGAGCGGTTTGTCGCCGTCGTCGCGGGCGACACCGAGAGCTTTGCCATCGACCCCATTCCGGCCGCCAACGCGCTCACCATCAAAGCCGTCGTGAGCCGCGCGGCGACCAACATGACGATCCTGACAAACCGCCGCGCCTACTCTTTCCATCTCCGCGAAGGCGCACGGCCCGATCAGTTCTTCGATGTCTATTTCACCTACCCAACTGAGCGGCGGACAGCCGCGACGGGGCAGAAGCCGGGCTTCGCGGCCCCGATCCACAGCGCCTACAGCCTCTCCGGTGCGGGAGATTTTCGCCCGCGCGCGGTCTATGACGACGGGCGCTACACCTACTTCGTGTTTCCCGAAGCGGCCCGCCAGCCCGCGATCTTCAAGGCCGATGCCGACGGGCGCGAGCGCACGGTCAATGTCACGCAACAGGGCAATGTGAGCCGCGTCCTCGGCGTCAACCGCGACTGGACGCTTCGCATCGGCGAGGCCGCCATCTGCGTGCGCCGCGAGACCGGGCAGATCTCGTCGTGAGCGACACGCCCGATCCGGCGCTCGAGGCGCGGCTCGAGACGTTTCGGAAGAAGAGACCGGGGACCGTCCGCGGCGGGCCGAGCGTCACGCTCCTCGCGGTCCTCCTTGGCCTCGGCGCCAGCGGCTTAGCCTTTGTCCTCTCGAGCCTCCTCGCCGCCCCTGAGGAGCGGGCGCTCGTCACCTCGGATGTGGCTGATTTCCAGTCCACCGGCCGCGCTGCCGAGATCGCCTTCCCGGAGGCTGCACCGCTCCGCCCCGCCCCGCCGCCGATCGAAGTGCCGGAGCCGGACGGCATCGATGTTGCCGCCCTCGCTCCCGGTGAGATCGTTCTCACCGATCCGAGCGTCGCCCGCGAGCTCGAACGGATCCGCGCAGCCCTCGCCAGAGCCGAAGCCGAGCGCCAGCGCGCGCTCGCGGTGGCCGAGCGCAGGCACGCCGCGGAACTCCTCGCCCGCGAGACGGCGGTCACGGACCGTCTCGAGGCGGCGTTCGCCGAAGAGCGCCAGGCGCTCGAAGACCGCCTTGCTGAGATCGAGGCCGACCGCCGCAGAGCGCGCGCCGCCGAAGCGCAGGAGCGGCGGGAACTCGAAGCGGAGCTCGCCCGCGCGCAGTCGGCGCGCGACGCGCTCGAGCGCCAGGTCGAAAGTCTCACCACGCTGACCGAGGCCGGACGTCTCGCAAGCCTCGCGGCGGAGGATGCGCGGAATGCCGAAGAAATCCGGCGCGCCGAAGCGGCCGCGCTCACGCAGCGCCGGCACGCCTCGGCTGCCGTGATCTTCGCGGGCAGCGCTGAAGTCGCCGCCTGGGTCGTAGAAGCTGGGCTCGAGCCGACGGCCGACGAGGCGTTTCTGCGCCAGGCGCCGCGGCTCGGGGTGGCCGCGGCCGGTCGGATCGCCGAGCCCGGGCGCACGCTCCTGCAGGGCACCGTGATCCAGGCGACGCTCCGGACCGCGATCAATAGCGATCTGCCGGGCAACGCGCTCGCCATCGTCTCCGAGCCGGTCCTCGCATTCTCGGGCGAGCGCGTGCTGATCCCCAAGGGCTCCCAGCTCTTCGGATCCTACAGCGCCCGGATCGACACCCATCAGAGGCGGATCCTCGTGCGATGGAGCCGGATCGTGACGCCGGCCGGCATCTCGATGGAGATCGCGGCCGTGGGCGGCGACCCGCTCGGCCGCTCCGGTCTCTCGGGCTTCGTCGATACGCGGCTCGACGAGCGGCTCTCTGGCGGGGTCCTGATCTCGCTCATCGGTGCCCTGCCCTCGGTCGCGGTACGGAGCCTCGAGGGCGAGGTCGCCCGCGACACCGCTGTCGCGATGACCGAAGGCGTCGCGGCCACAACGGACAGCGTCCTCGCCGAGCAGCTCTCGATCCGCCCGACGCTCTACGCCGACCAGGGCGCAGCAGTCACCGTGATCGTCGACCGCGACGTGGTCGTCCATGACAGCTGAGGCGGAGCAGCCGCCGACCGCCAGCTACCTCGAGAGCTATCTCGGCCGTTTCGCCGCCTGGCTCCGCGACCCGGGGGTCGTCGAGCTTGCCATCAATCCCGACGGGTCGATCTGGAGCGAGCGCGCGGGCGATGCCTGGATGCGTCGTGAGGCCGGGACAAGCGCCCCCGTCGAGACGCTTCAGCTCGCCCGCGCCGTCGTCGGCGGCGCGGGCCGCAAGATGGGCCGGCGCACGCCCCTCGGCGCCGGCAAAGTGACCTTCGAGGGCCGGCCGCTCCGGATCCAGGTGGTCGCCGAGCCGGCCGTCGAGGAGAGCGCCGCCATCGCCATCCGCCTCATGCCCCTCGGCGCCCGAACGCGCCACCGGCCGGCCTTCCTCCACGGCGCGCCGGTGTCCCTCACGGAGCAGCGCCAGACGCTGCTTGCAGAGATCGTGGCCCTTGCCGAGCGCGACCTCGAGGCCGCCCTGGCCCACATGGTGGCCCTCCGGCTCAACATCCTCATCAGCGGCGGCACCTCCACCGGCAAGACCACCGTCGCGCGCGGGCTGCTCGACCACATCGGCCCCGACGAGCGGCTCGTCACCATCGAGGACGCGCTCGAGCTCTTCCCAACCCAGCCCAACACCGTCGCCATGATCGCCGACCGGGCGCCGAGCTCACCTCACTCCACCGCCCGGCTGCTCGAGGCCGCCCTCCGCCTTCGCCCCGATCGCATCCTCGTCGGCGAGCTCCGCGGGCCCGAGGCCCTCACCTGGCTCGAAGCGATCAACACCGGCCATGGCGGCTCCATGTCCACCCTCCACGCCGAAACCGCCCCCCGCGCCATCTCCCGCATCGCCATGATGGTGCTTCAGGCCGGAACGCCCCTCACCTTCTCCGAAGTGGCCGAATACGTCGCGCAGTCGATCGATGTCATCGTGCAGCTCGGACGGGAGGACGGGCGCAGAGGGGTGACGGAGGTGTTCCTGCCAGGGCAGTCGGAGAAGGCGCCCAGCTAAATAACGATATTTGTTTTTCGTGATTTTCGTGATATACTCCTCTCATGTCCGACTTGTATCTTACCTTCCTCCACGATCCGCTGGCAGAGCATGTCGGACGCGCGGACCTTCGGCTCTTCGAGGCCATGATCGCGGTCGCGCCAGCGAGCCAGGCAAATGAACGTGAGATCACGTTGAGCAAGCCGGCGGTGCTCGATGCCCTCGAGCGTCAAGAAGGGCGGGCGCTGACGCTCGAAGCACTCCGCCAGCGGATCCATAACCTGAATGAGGCTCTCGGCAGGGTTGGCCTCGAGACCTTCGGCCTTTCGGGGGACTTTCTCACGATCCGCTCCCGGAAGGACCGCATCGTGCTGGAGCTGCATGACGGCGCGCTCGGCCTGATCAAGCGGGAACGAGGGAAGGGGGCCGCGAAGAAGGCTGTCCACGAGGATCAAACCGTCCCCGCAGATCAGGCCTTCGAAAACAGAGTCTACGACGAAAAGCCGACCTACCATGTCTTCGTTTCGCATGGCCATGAAGACCGTGAGGTCGAGGAGCAAATCGTAAAGCCGTTTTGCAAGGCACTCGAGCGCAAGTTGAGCTTCCTGAGCCCAGAGTACAGAGAGAAATTCTCCGTCAAGCTCTGGTGGGATCATGCTCGTATGAAGGCGACTGGAGCCTTTGCGGATCAGACGAACCCTCAATGCGAGAAGAGCAACTTTGCGGTCTTTCTCTCGAGCAACAAATGGGCTCAGAGCCTAAACTGCAAGGCGGAGCGCCAGCACTTTGAAGGTCGCGCTCTGATCGAAAAGCAGTGGAGGCCCTATCTCTGCGTTCAGCTCTCGGGGCAATCTGCGCACACGAGGCCCGAATTTGAGGACTATCCTATCCTCCCAAAGCCGTGGACCGACCACGGAGACTGGGGCACGCTTATCCAGCTTTGGGAGACGGGCGGCCTCCACGTGCGAGACCAGTTCACAGACCATGTGGCCGAGCAGATCTGCATATACTTGAGCAAGCTGGACCCAACGCCCCGCGATCCGGACCCGACAGGTCAGTCTAACGACGGCCTTCGGGGTCTAGAGACGACCCCGGACTTTCTCGATGTCGACGAACGGATGGCCTTGGAGAACAGGTTCCACGAGGGGCGCACAACATCGGGTGATTTCGAGGACTCAGAGAGGGCTGACCCAGCTGTCGACGTTCTCGTCAAATGGGCGCACGCCGAGGATGCCGAACACCGCATTCTGGCGATCCTCGGCGGCTTCGGCATGGGCAAGACCGTCACCGTCCAGCGTTTCGCAAAGGCGCTGGCCGCGGAGCCCGAGGGGCCAGTGCCCGTATATCTCGACCTTCGACGTCTGGTCCCCGACATCGACGCAAGCCGGCCCTTCGCGGGCGACCTAGGCAACCTCCTCATGCGCGGCGTTCACCGGTCGGCGTCGGCCGCGATGACGCCAGAGGAGCTGATCTCGACCATCGTCAGCGGGCCGTCTGTGTTGATCATCGATGGCCTCGATGAGATCGGCAACAGGATCGGGCGGGAACGCACCGCGACGCTCTATCGCGAGATCCTCGAAATACTTCCCCGCGAGGTCTGGCAAGCGGACGCGCGCGGCGCTCATCCGGACTGGTCAGCATCGCCCGTGCGGATCGTCGTGACCTGCCGGAGCCATTTCTTCCGCTCGCTACATGACGAAGCCGCCACTTTCTCCGAAAACGACCGGGGCGGCCCGCGGCGGGTGCGCACGCTGCATATGGCGCCGCTCACGCTAGAAGAGATTGAAGAGCTCTTCTTAAGGCAGCTTGGGGCCGAAGGGGGCACGCGCGCCTTCGAGACATTAAGGTCGGTTCACGACCTCTCGGGGCTCGCACGCCGCCCAATAATGGCAAAGTACATCGGCGAGATCGCTGGAGACCTGGCGGAGCGGCACGCTAGAGGCAATGTGATCAACATCGCCAGCGTCTACGAAGCGCTCTTTGAGCGGACGCTGACCCGCGACGATCACAAGCAACCCTATCTGACCACACCGGATCGGATCGATCTGCTGAAAGCCCTTGCCGGCCACCTGCATCAGTCCGGCCGAGCCGACCTCCAGGTCGACGATCTGGAACGCTGGTTCGATCGGTTCGTGGCCGAGCATCCGGGCCTGCGCAACACGCTCACTTTCGGCACGGACCGGCGGATCCTCCAAACCGAATTTCGGAATGCGTCTTTCCTGGTGCGTGTCAAGGACGAGCGCTTTGTTTTCGCGCACACGTCCTTCTACGAGTACTTCCTGGGCCTTACTTATCTCGATGCACTGATCGCGGGCGACGTCAGCGACCTTGCCACACGGAACCCAAGCCAGGAATCCTTGGAGTTCTGCCGCGCCGCCGCACACGCAGGCGGCCGAGGCATGGAGTTGGAAAAGGCGCTCGCTGCACTTCTGGTGAGCAACCGTCCCCTAGCCGAGCGCAGCCTCGCCTACCGCATCCGGAAGATGCGGGAAGAGGGACCCGCTGCATTGCCACGCGGTGCCAATCTTACGGAGTTCGATCTGCGCGATGTCCGGCTTTCGCCCGGGACGGTCTGGGAGGACGTCCGGCTGGACGGCGCCTGCCTGACGGGCTTGCAGGCGGATGGGGTTTGGTTTCGCGGGGTGTCCTTCGAGGGCGCCTGGCTTGGCGACGCGGCTTTCGCCGACTGCCAGTTCACGGGCTGTTCAGGCACGCCGAAGGGGCTTGGGAGCACCCGGCGCCATGGGTGCCAAACCGATGCAGACAGCGCGCCCGTCTTCGCGGACGCAGCCTTCACCTGGCCCGGCGGGCAGCCGGTGACCCCGGACCGTCTCGTCCTCGACCAGGGGCATGCGGACTGGGTCCGGAGCGTCGCCTTCGCACCAGACGGGCGCTCAGCCCTCACCGGATCCACCGAC
This sequence comes from Pseudomonadota bacterium, assembly GCA_038749815.1. Classification (GTDB taxonomy): domain Bacteria; phylum Pseudomonadota; class Alphaproteobacteria; order Rhodobacterales; family Rhodobacteraceae; genus Algicella. The sequence continues at coordinate 23,266 of JBCDHQ010000029.1, forward strand.
AACACCGCCCGCCTCTGGGACCTCGAAACAGGACGCGAGATCCGACGCCTCGAGGGGCATGCGGACTGGGTCCGGAGCGTCGCCTTCGCACCAGACGGGCGCTCAGCCCTCACCGGATCCACCGACAACACCGCCCGCCTCTGGGACCTCGAAACAGGACGCGAGATCCGA
>JBCDHQ010000030.1:0-22963 GCA_038749815.1 Pseudomonadota bacterium
CCGTCTCGCCCCAGCGCACCTCCCCTGCGTCGAGCGCTTGAAGACCCGACAGCGCGTAGAGCAGCGTCGACTTGCCCGAGCCCGACGGCCCGGTGAGGACTGTCAGGCTTCCCCGCTCCGCCGCGAGATGGTCGATGGCGAGGACGTCAAAGCGGGCACCCGCCGCGTCAGCAAACGCCAATCGCAGATCCCGTGCCACAAGCATCAGACGCCCCCGCCCCGCCGGAGACGAGCGCGCAGCGGCGGAGAGACGCCCCCCCGCTGCAGCGACCGCGCAGCAGCGCGGCGCCAAGGGGACAGGCTCACGCAGACCACGTGGAAGCCGAAGGCGGCCAGACCACCCAGGCGCCGCGCCATCGACGGCGCAGCACCGCGTCCTTGGGTGTGCATGCCCGCACGTGCCCCTGCGCGGGCAGTCGGATCGCCCGCCTCTGTTGCCCTTGCGGTCGCGCCGGTTCGTGCCTGAGCCAAGTGTCTCTCCCCCCATGCGGTCGACGTCGACCATAGCAGATGGCCGAGGACCATGGCGACCTCAGTCCCCGCCGCTGAGCGGACGGCCCTCCGGCAAACGGGATCAGGCGGAGGTTTCGCGCGGGGCGCGTTGGGCCGGGCGGCGGGCGGCGACGATCTCGCGATGCTCCTCGAGTTGGGCGCGAACGCGCGCGACACGGTCTGCCATCGGCTCGAACTGAGGGTCGGGGTCGGTGTTGCCTTCGGCGTCGTTGAACATCGCCGCCGCCGCGAGGTTCGCGAGCGCATCGTCGATAAAACGGAGGGCGTTCTCGTAGTTTTCGTTGAAATGGGCGACGCGGGCGCGCTGCTGCTCGGTCAGCGCCTTAGAGAAATGAAGCTCTGCGTTCAGACGCTGCACGACGTAGCGCAGGATCGGGCCCGTGTCGCAGCTCTCGAGTTGATCGAGAGTGCCGATCTCGGGATAGCGCGACCAGTCCGGCGTGAGATCGTCGAGCGTTATCGCAGGCCAGCGCGCCGCGATCTCGGCATTGCCGGGGTCGAAGCGGGCCTGAATGTCCTTGGCGAAGTCGCGCGAGAGGGTCAGTGGCGCCTCGACGGGCAGATCGTCGAAGAAGACCGTGCGGTTCGGGTTGGGCGTTCCGGGCGAGAGGAACACGGGCAGGGCGAGGCGGTTGGCAAAGGCGATGGCGCGGTGGTCGAGACGTCGATTGCTCGGACGGACGGTCTGGTAGCCGTCGCCCTCGAGACCGAGATGATGACGGAAAAAGCCGATCATGTCCCGGTGGCGGTTGAAGGCAACGGGCAGGATCGTCTCCGACCCGAAGCCGTCGGCCCAGCGCTCGAGAAGGCCCAAGTAGTTGAAATAGTGGACCGTCGGGTCCACCCACTCAAACCGGCGCCGGCTCACTTCGAGGCCCACGCGCGCCTCGGTCGACGTGAGCGAGAGGACGGCCTCGATCTGGGGGCGGAGGACGCAGAGGACCTCGTGGCTGTCGAAGAGCGGGCGGAGGAGGTCGGCCACCCGCCCGACGCTCTCCTGGTCGTAGAGCCGACTTTGGAGGTGTTCGTTCGAGATCAGGAACGTCCGGGCGTCCGTGGCCTTGGCAGCGGCGATCTCGGCCCTGAGCCGCTCCGTCGTCTCGGCGACAAAGCGGGCGTGATCCTCGGGGCTGTGGATGTGGAAGCGGTGGAACGCGTCGTCGGGATCGTCTCCACGCCGCGCCAGAACGGCGAGCCCGCGATGGTCCGGTCCGCCCAGGCTTTCGGCATGCCAGACGCCGTCGCTCAGCATCCGCGCCCGGTTCTCGCGGAAGAACGCCTGAACCGAGGTCGTCCCGGTCTTTTCCGTGCCGATGTGCAGAACCAGGTGCATCGCCGCGCCCGCGGGGTCAGTGGGTCCAGGCTTGGCGCCGGCCGGTCGCGAAATTGTCGCCGTAGCCCCCGGGGCGAATGCGGTGGCGGCGCTTTTGCGGGGCATCGACGCGGAACGCGATGCCGTTCTTGCGGGCGTAGTCGACCGCTGCGTCCTTGGTCTCGAAGCTGAGGCGCACCTGGGTCTGGGTGTCGGCCGAGCTGGTCCACCCCATCAAGGGATCGACGCTGCGCGCGGAGGATTGCTCGAACTCCAGCACCCAGTGGTGGGTCTTCGCGCTGCCCGATTGCATGGCGGTTTTGGCGGGCTGGTATATTCTCGCGAGCATCTCGCCCTCCCTTAGGTTGGCCACGTTATCCTGGAGGACACGGGCCGTGACAAGAGAAGATCAAAGTCTGGGGAGATGGCGCCAACCGGATGCAAGGGAGTGAGGGGTGGGGTGGGTGGTTGCACCCGGTTGGCGACCGTCTTGCTGCTTGCACATTTTGTTTAACTTGACCGTAGACGGCTCACAACCATAAAGTGCGTAAAACGGGAAACATATTGCAAAAAATCAACTTTCGGTTTTAAGCATCCGTTAACCTTATCTGGCATTCACGACCCCGCAGAGGATTCGCGGTGTTGGTGTGGCGCTCGCCCACCGGCCTCTCTACATTGGTCCGAGAGGGAGGCGGATCACGATGGAAACAGCACCGCTCGTCAGCGACAACCGCAGCAAGGTCGATAAGCTCGACGGCGGCAAGCGGTTGAGCATGCACACCGAGTTCCAGCCGGCCGGCGACCAGCCGACGGCGATTGCCGAGCTTGTCGAGGCGATCGATGCAGGTGAGCAGGACCAAGTCCTCCTTGGGGCGACGGGCACGGGCAAGACCTTTACGATGGCCAAAGTGATCGAGGCGACGCAGCGCCCGGCAATCATTCTGGCGCCGAACAAGACGCTGGCCGCGCAGCTCTATGGAGAGTTCAAGGGCTTCTTCCCCGAGAACGCGGTCGAGTATTTCGTCAGCTACTACGATTACTATCAGCCTGAGGCGTATGTTCCGCGGTCGGACACCTATATCGAGAAAGAAGCTCAGATCAACGAGCAGATCGACCGGATGCGGCACGGCGCGACCCGCGCGCTTTTGGAGCGTGACGATGTGATCATCGTGGCCTCCGTGTCCTGCATTTACGGCATCGGCTCGGTCGAAACCTACACCGCAATGACCCAGGAGCTGCGCGCGGGGGAGGCCTACAACCAGCGCCAGATCATGGCGGAGCTGGTGGCGCAGCAATATCGCCGCCTCGACCAGGCCTTCGCGCGCGGCGGCTTCCGGGTGCGCGGCGACGTGCTGGAGCTCTGGCCCGCGCATCTCGAGGATCGGGGCTGGCGGTTTTCGTTCTTCGGCGACGAGCTTGAGAGCATTGTGGAGTTCGACACGCTGACCGGCCAGCGGACGGGCGAGATGGAGAAAGTGCGGGTCTACGCAAACTCCCACTACGTGACGCCGCGCCCGACGCTCCAGCAGGCGATCAAGGGGATCAAGGCGGAGCTCAAGATCCGCCTCGACCAGCTTGTCGGCGAGGGAAAACTGCTCGAGGCGCAGCGGCTCGAGCAGCGCACGCAATTCGATCTGGAGATGATCGAGGCCACGGGCTCCTGCAACGGGATTGAGAACTACTCCCGCTATCTCACTGGCCGCGCACCCGGCGAGCCGCCGCCGACGCTCTTTGAGTACATCCCCGACAACGCAATCGTCTTTGCCGATGAGAGCCATGTCTCGGTGCCGCAGATCGGTGGCATGTACCGGGGCGACTATCGGCGGAAATTCACCCTTGCCGAGCATGGGTTTCGACTGCCCTCCTGCATGGACAACCGCCCGCTCAAATTTGAGGAATGGGACGCGATGCGGCCGCAATCGGTCTTCGTGTCGGCGACCCCCGCCGCGTGGGAGTTGGAGCAATCCGGGGGCGTCTTTGCGGAGCAGGTGATCCGGCCGACGGGCCTCCTCGATCCGGAGGTAGAGATCCGGCCCGTCGAGACCCAGGTCGACGACCTCCTCGACGAAATCCGGCATGTGGCGGCCAAGGGCCTGCGTGTGCTGGCAACCGTGCTGACAAAGCGGATGGCCGAGGATCTGACGGAGTATCTGCACGAGCAGGGCGTTCGGGTGCGCTACATGCACTCCGACATCGACACAATCGAGCGGATCGAGATTCTCCGCGACCTCCGCCTCGGCGCGTTCGACGTGCTGGTCGGCATCAACCTCCTCCGCGAAGGGCTCGACATTCCCGAATGCGGGCTCGTCGCAATCCTGGATGCGGACAAGGAGGGCTTCTTGCGATCGGAGACGTCGCTCGTCCAGACCATTGGGCGGGCGGCGCGGAACGCGGACGGCCGCGTGATCATGTATGCGGACCGGGTGACCGGCTCGATGGAGCGCGCAATCGGCGAGACCAATCGGCGCCGGACCAAGCAGACGGCCTACAACACAGAGCATGGGATCACGCCCGAGACCGTGCGCAAGAACGTCTCCGACGTGCTCGAAGGCACGTGGAAGGGCGACACCGACATGAGCCGTGTCACGGCCAAGGTCGACAAGGCGATGGTGGGCGACAACCTCGCCGCCCATCTCGACGCGCTCCGCACCGAAATGCGCAAGGCGGCCGAAAACCTCGAATTCGAGGAGGCCGCGCGCCTCCGGGACGAAGTCAAACGGCTGGAGCAGACAGACCTCATGGTCTCCCAAGATCCAATGGCCCGCCAATCGGCGATCGAAGAGGCGGTGGAGAAGGCCGCCAAGGAGAGCGGCCGCTCCAAGGCAGGACGCGCCGGCCAGCGCGGCGGGAACGTGCGGCGGCGAAAAAAGGCCTGAGCCGCCCATCTCCGCCCGAACCGCCGGACCACGTGCCGAGCGACATGTCCCGACCGGCGGACGGGACAGGCGTCGGGTCAAACGCCATCCTGCCCCTGTCGGGCCAGCGCATCGCGGTTGAGCGACGACCAAGCCATCGGACGTACAGTGTTCCGTTCAAAACAACAGAGGCGCGGCAGAGCAAGCACGCGCAAACCCCTTCAGCGATGGTCGAGAGCCCAATCAAGAGACCCGTCCGCGCTCTGCATTGCCACGTGCCGTCCGAGAGCGGACGGGCCAACAGCCCGAATTCCCTGCCACACGCCCTGAGCATCGCCTTGGACAGATGGACGGGCGCTAAGAGGACCACAGCCTCCCCAGGCAACCGAGTCAGAACGGACGCCTCCGGCGAAACTGCGCCGCGACCTGACAGGAGGCGATACGCTCGGCCATGACGTGTGGCGAGCGGGCGACACGACGCGGAGGCCAAAAAAAACGTTCCCACATACAGCGTCGGCACCAGACAGCCCGACCGCAGGACATCGAGGAGGTCCCGAAAGGCCCGCCCGGCGGCATCCGGTCTTCGGAGAGAGGGCGCGGAACAACCACCGGCGCGCTCTTCCCCTCCTCTGGAAGCCGTCCGGGGCGCAGGCCCAGTCCAGAAGCTCGATCCAGCCGCCAATCAACTTGATGTGCCGGTCCGGTCGGGCTGACAAAGGCGAACATCACCTCATCTGCAGCAGCGTGCCTTGGCACGGGACCAGCCCATGGCGGCCGACGGGAACCAGGATCGGACGCACAGAAGAGGTCCTAGAGCCGCGCCACACCGGGATAGCCCGGAGCCTCCACTCATTCGGGTTTGAGTGCACCCTCACGAACAGAACCCAAGCGCGCCGGAGACAATCGACACGCGTCCTGGCACGCAGAACACGCCGAAAGGGGCCGCCACCCGCGCGCGGAGTTCAATCGCGCCCTCGACTGAGCCGCAGAGGATCCCACGTGGCGCGAGCGGGTTCAGCACGCAGCGCATGACCCGCAACTCTGTCTGGGACGGACCCTCGAAAACGGCCGAAATGCCCAGGTCGAATAGACCCACAACGCGCTCCTTCGCCCTGTTCTCGAAGAAGCGGGCGCCGAGCCCCGCCTAGAGCTGCCGGCACTCTTCGAAGCGGCCGTCGTGACGACCCGGCGATCTTCTCCAGCCGGAGATCGGCGCCGACAGTCCCGTCAATCTCCAAGGGCTTAGGACAGCCCACCCCGAAATGAATCGCAGGCGGCGGCCGAAGCGCGCGTTAGGCCCAGCTCACGCCACCGCATGTGGCTCCATGGCATCCGCATCGCCACTTGAAAGCGCAGCATGTGGCAAAGCCGTGTCGCCAGCGCCACCTCCGAGCTTGAGGCTCGGCACGAGGTCACCAGACGCATGGTCGTGCCATCGGACCCTCCCCAGCTTCGGCTGCCATCACGCTCCCGATGTGGCCATTGCAATGGCTCCAAAAGCTTGAGACGCCCCAACGCGCACCGCGGCGAGATCCCGAGCCACAAAGCACGGCGGGCGAATTTGCCGCGTCTCAGACCCGCGGCCGCACACTCATGGACACGCGGATCTCGGTCACCTGCAAGGTGACCGAGATCGCGCCTGCCACATTGCCGCCAAAGCCGCACATAGCAGCGGCCCTTATGCGGGGTAGACCACCCCACTGGTGCTCTCCACCAGGAGACCAGTGCCCATCGGATGTTGCACGGGACAAACAAACGTCAAGAACGGCAAAACTCACACCGTGCGCCCGCTCTCCGGGCGAGGGCTCGGTGCCCAATGGAACCACAGCTCGGTCGTCGGTCAGCCACAGCATTAAGCGTGCCGGGTCAGACATGGCCCCACACGCGGCGAGCTGGCCGACGCCTTTGACGTCGAGGCAAGCGTGCCCGGGCGGCGGAGCAGGGAATGCGCTGGGCTCAAGCGACCGACCGCCTCGATCAGGGGACCGATGTGGTCTACCGCCCGCGAACAGGCTTTGACCCGACCCCGAACGCGTCACTCGAGGTCTTGCCCCCGAACGCGCGCACAGGTTCGACAGCACGGAGGAGCCGGCCGCCCTCTCTAGCACACCTTGGGCTCCGTGACTGCCGGCTGAGCGAGCAGCCGAGCTCTGACCCGCTTCTAGGGGTCCGGCCAGGCTCTCGCGCTGAGCCAACGCGCCAATGCCGGACAACGACGCTCACGACCACACTCTGCCGTGGCCCTGGTGCACCGCTCCGGACCGCCACTTGCCTTGCCTCAGCGCACCCGAACCATCACACGTGTCGCCGCTCGGATGGCCGTGTTCGCCACGCAGATCTCCGGCATCTGCGCGCCGAAGCTCCGCGCCACGAGGCAACCCCGGAGGATCTGCTTCGGCCGGACCACGGTCTCTTCGACGATGAGACGCAGGCGGGCCGCTGCGATGCGGAAGGCATGGCGGTCAATCCGAGCCGCGGGCAGCACCTTCTGGGTCTGGAGCACCCACATGGCAAAGACGCGGCCGACCCGAGCCATGCACCACGGCCTCACTGAAAGGGTCGCACTCAGTCGATGCCGACCACCCCGACCTAGGGCTCTGCTCGGACGTGATCTCGGAGCCGGCCGTAAGGGATGTCTGCGATCTCGTCGCCGGTTTCCATGCCGGCATACGGCACACGTTGCGTGACCGCGTCGAGAAGATAGGCGCTGATCTTCTTCCAAACCGTCTTTAGAGGGTCAGGCTTGTCTGATGGTTGCATTGTCATCGCACCTCATATTGAGCGGGCGTCCCGAGCGACCCATTCGACATCACGCGCACTCCTTGATCCGGTCCGCGAGACACTCGGCCAGCATGATGGTCGGGAGGTTCGTGTTGGCTCTGGGAATGGACGGCATGATTGAGGAGTCGCACACACGCAGGGCCTCCACGCCGTGCACGCGTCCGGCCCCGTCGGTCACGGCCGCCGGGTCGCTGCTGCTGCCCATGCGGCACGTGCCGGAGGCATGCCAAACGCCGGCGACGCCTTGCTCGACAAAACGCGTCAGCGCGGCCTCATCGGACAGGAGCGTCTTGAGGCTGAGCCCCAGCGTCACAACCGAGTGAATGATCGCATCGCGCAAGGGAACGAGGCGATCCAGAAGTGTCGACAGAAGCTGGATCTGGACCTTGTTCCAGGTCCCGGGGGCCGAGATCTTCTTGACACGCTCGGAGTAGCTCGTCGGAAAGACGGGACCGCACACCCCCTTGAGGCTCGGGTCGGACAGGATCCCGGCCGCCTTCCGAAACCCCTCCTTGAGCCGTTCGGTGTCGCGCGGGTCCGAGAGCAGCCTAAAATCGACCTCCGGCGCGACCGAGGGATCCGCGCTCTTCAACCGAACCTCCCCGCGCGAGAAGGACTTGTTGACCCAGACCAGGATCGTGCCCATGCGCTGGCCGATTTCGTGCCATGCCGTCCGACCGATGATGGCGAAGTGCATGTCGCCCTGGGGCGCGTCCTCGATGCTCGACGTCCACCGCAGCAAGGCTTGGTCGTGATGTTCTTCGAGGTCGGTCATGCGCGACTTTGGCGGCAGGAAGGTCGAGATCGCGACGAGGGGATGCTCCATCAGGTTCTTCCCGACGCCCGGCAGGTCACGGACCACATCGATCCCAAGGTCTTTGAGATGCGCCGCAGGGCCGATGCCACTCCGGAGCAGGAAGGCCGCCGAATGGATGCCGCCAAGGGTCACAATCACCTCCCGCGCCGCGATCTCCTCAGACCCGCCGGCGCTGCGGACCCGCGCGCCCGTCACACGCCCGGCGCTGACGGTCAGGGTCTCGGCCGACATGTTGGTCTTGATCGTCAGGTTTGCGCGGGACCGCACCTCCGGGGTCAGATAGGCGACCGAGGTCGGCACCCGGTGCCCGTCGTCGCTGACTGTGATCGTCGCGGGAAAGACGCCGTCCTCCCATTTGCCGTTCTGGTCCGCGTGGACAGTCTCGCCGGTCTTCTGGAGAGAGCTCTTCACCGCTCGGATGAAGGGTGAGACCTTGGTCTCCGGCAGGCGACGCACCGGGATCGGCCCCTCTTGCCCATGAAAGGCGTCGTCGATGTCGGCATCGCGCTCGAGCTTGCGAAAGTAGGTCAGCGCGACATCCCAGCTCCACCCCTCCGCGCCGAGCCGGCCCCACTCGTCATAATCGTCCGGCGCCCCGCGGTTCGCGACCATCGCATTGATGGCCGAGCCGCCCCCGAGGAGTTTGCCCTGCTCATAGAGACGCGGGGGGTTGGACGTGCCGGCCCCCGCGCCGCTGACGCGGACTTTGAGATCCGTCCAGACATTGGCGGGGTTCATGAAGGCGCGTCCGGGATACCGGTCGCCGACATGCTCGGTCATAGTCGATTTCGTCACGTCGCGACCGGCCTCGATCAGCAGGACGGTCTTCTTCGGGTCCTCAGAGAGGCGCGCGGCGAGCACACAGCCGGCCGACCCCCCGCCCAAGATCAGGTAGTCGATGTCCCCTGCCATCAGCCCTCGATCTCCGTCGCTCTTCCCATGGCGTGTCCTTTCTGAATGCCCAAACGGCGGACGGCCGCGTCAGTCGGAGAAGATCAGCTTGGCATTGGTCAGCTCGCGCGCACCGAGGGCGCCGAGTTCGCGCCCGAAGCCAGAGGCCTTCACGCCACCGAACGGCGCACGAGGGTCGGAGCGCACGAAACTGTTGATAAAGACCGCGCCGGCGTCGATTGCGGACACGACCCTGTCGATGCGGTCCGGGTCGCTCGACCAGACGGTCGCGCCGAGGCCGTAGTCGCTGTCGTTCGCCATCGCGATGGCCTCGTCCTCGCTGTCGAAGGGGAAGAGCAGCGCGACGGGGCCGAATATCTCTTCGCGCGCGATCGGCGCATCATGGGGGACGCCCGCGATCACCGTGGGCGCGAAGAAGTTGCCCGGACGGTCCAGCCGGGCTCCACCGCAGAGCACCCGTCCGCCCGCCGCCACCGCCGCCGCGACCTGGCGTTCGGTGTCGCGCACCACGCTGTCCCGCGCGAGCGGCCCGAGTTTCGTGGCCGTCTCCATCGGATCGCCCACGTGGATGGCTTTGACCGCCGTCACATAGGCGGCCTCGAACGCCTCGTAGATCGGTGCCGCAACCAGGATGCGCTTGGCCGCGATGCAGCTTTGAGCGTTGTTGGCGAACCGGGAGAGAACCGCCATCGCGACGGCCTTGTCGAAGTCCGCATCCTCGAAGACCAGGAACGGGTCCGACCCGCCCAACTCGAGCACGGTCTTCTTGCCATGTTCGCCCGCCACCTGCGCGACCGCGCGCCCCGCCTGGGTGCTGCCCGTGACCGTTGCTGCGGCGATCCGGGGATCGGCGACGATGCCCGAGACGGCGTCGCGGCGAATGGCGAGGTTCTGGTACAGGCCCTCCGGCGCACCGGCATCGCGCACCAGCTGCTCAAGCGCCCGCGCACAGCCCTGCACGCTGTCGGAGTGCTTGACCAGGACCGTGTTGCCGGCCAGCGCCGTCGGAATGAAGAAGCGAAGCACCTGCCAGAACGGCAGGTTCCAGGGCATGATCGCAAAGATCACCCCAAGCGGCTCATAGGCCACACGGGCGTTGAGCCCCTCGATCGGCGCATCCGCCAGATACTCGGGTCCCTTCTCCGCGAAATGCCGCGCGCCGAGGGCCGACTTCTTGACCTCCGCCACGGCCTCGGAGATCGGCTTTCCCATCTCGCTCGTGATGAGACGGCCGTACTCCTCCGCGCGCTCCTCCAGAAGATCGGCGAGACGGACCAGAAGATCCACCCGCGCCGCAGTGGGGCTCTTCCGCCAGAGGGCCGCCGCGTCATGGGCGCGCGCGATACGGTCTGCGATGATCGATGCGTCATGGGCCGGGAAGTGCTCCACGAGTTCTCCGCTCGCGGGATTGCGGGTTTCTAGGTTCATGCGGCCACCTCCCGAAGACTCTTGTTACCGAACAGTCGGTAATGGACGCCCTCCGGCCCTGTCCACATTTTGGCCCTGGATCATTCCGCGATACGAGAAAACCGGCTAGGATCCGGCGACGGTCATGCCAATGGAGGGCGGCGCGCGGTGAAGAGCTTCGAGCGCATCAGCACCATTCTGACCTGCTTCAGCTCGTCCGAGCCGCAGTTGCGCATCGACACTCTGCTCTGCCGCACCGGGATCCCGACCTCCTCGGGCTACAAGTTGATCAGCGATCTCGTCGCCGAGGGGCTCCTCAGGCGCGTTGCCCGGGGCACCGTGGCGCTCGGACCTTCGGCCGCCGGCCTGTTTTACTCGCCGCGCCGCGCGCTGATGCCTGTCCGGGGCGAGGTAGGACTGGCCGGGCTTCGGGTTGCGTCCGCCCCGCGGAAGTCGCATCTCGAATCCGACCAGCTCAACCTGGTGACCACCGAGCAGTTTCGAAAAGAGCCCCCGTTCACCATCGGCTTTGCCAACGCCTCGAGCGCCCATCCCTGGAGGATGGCGCTGGAGCGGAGCCTCCTCGGCGCCGCGCGGTCGCAAAGCGACATCGTCGAGCAGGTTGTCGTTCGAAACGCAGAGAACGATCCCGTGCTGCAGGCGGATCAACTGCTCCAGATGCGGGACGACGGGGTCGATCTTTGCATCATCAGCGCAGCCGCCGAACAGAACGCCACGTTGGAGAGCAGCATCGCTCAACTGGCGGCGTGCAAGATGCCGCTGGTCGGCGTGGACCGCTTCTGCGGCGGCACGGATGACCTCGTCTCCTTTGTCACCGCATCGGACGAGACCGTCGGGCGGATCAGCGCGCTCTGGCTCGCCGAACGTCTGAGCGGCGCGGGCAGGATTGTCCTCCTCTGCGGGCTCGAGACCGCATCGCCCTGCAAGATCCGGCTGGAGGCCGCGCGGCTCACCTTCGAGCGGTTTCCGGGCATCGAGATCGTGGCCGTTGAGTTCACGGATTGGCTGGCCGAGCGCGGCTACCAGGCGGTTCTGGCGCACCTGGCGGCGGGCTGGGTACCCGACGGCGTCTGGTGCGATTCCGGTCTCCAGGGCATCGGGTCACTGAACGCCTTCCTGGACCGGGGCTTTCTGCGCGGCACGATACCGCCCCACACCGGCGGCGAGATGAACCTGATGTACAAGATGGCCATTCAGGAGCGGGTGCCGCTCTGCGGCCTCGACTATCCCGCAGCCATGGGCGCCGCCAGTTTCCACGTCGCGATCGACGCCCTCTCCGGGCGGCCGGTGCCCCGCGTCGTCGAAACCGACATGCAGGTCATCGTGACCCGCGGACATGAGACCAAGTCGGTCCGCGCCGACATCCACGCCGAGAAGAAAGTGGACTGGAACAGCGCCGACGACCACGTCCATGCCGCCGGCCGAACCCGAAAACGAAAAGCCATGCAGAGCGACCGGCCGCCCCCTAAGGGTGCTGAGCCCAACGGACGGGACGTCTCAGCGCGCTCGAACACCGACGCCGCGCGGCGGCTCTTGGACATTGCGATTGTCGTGGCCCAGAAACCGGTCGGGACAGCCTACGACGTCGCACGAACCCTGGGACTGCCGATGAGTTCGACCTACCAGGCCATCAATGACCTCGAAAGCATGTCCTGGCTGTCGCGCGACGAGGACGGGAACCTCTTGGTAGGGACCGTGCCGCAGCAGATCGCGCTGGCCGCCTATGGCTACAGCGTCGCGGCGCGCAGCCTCCAGGCGGTGGTGCGGTTTCTCCGCGATCAGACCGGCGAAACGGCGTTCGGGGGGGCGTTGAAAGGCGCCCTTCACATCGGCCCCCACCTCGTCGGGTACAATCCAAACAGCGTGCGGTTCGACCCGTTTCAAGAGCTGCCGGTTGAGGTTGTCGGCGCCCCGAAGCTCGACGCAGGCGCCCTCAGACTTCGATGCGGGGAGGGCGGCCCAGCCATCCATTTCCTGGCGATGCCCCTGCAGCCCTCAGCGCCCGGCTTTGAGGAGGGTCAGCTGGTCGTCGGCGTGTCCTCCGCCGGTCGCAGGATCGACGAGGACAGCATCGTTGCGCATTTCTCGGAGATCACCGCGGTCCTGACCAACAGCCAGGCCGCCGAAGTCAGCGTTTGAGGTAGGCCAGGATCATGTCCGCCGCCTCCTCGCAGCGACGCTCGAGCCAGGCATCGTCGACCGGCAGGCCGAAGACGGCCCGCAACGTGTGCTTGTTGGAGATCGGAAAATAGCAGAGCGACGCGATGAAGACGTAGAGCTCGACCGGATCGACATTGTCGCGGAACAACCCCGCCTCCGCGCCGCGGGACAGGACATCCTCCAGCCGTTCGACGAGGACCGACTGGATCCGGGGCGCGTCGCTCAACGCGCGGATCGTCTCCCCGCCGCGCAAGTTCTCCGTCGACAACATCGAAATGAACCACGGATTTCGGCGGAAGTGGTTCATCGTAAAGCGGACGAGCTCCCGCACCGCCTCGTCGGGGGGGAGCATGCCCATGTCGAGGCTCGTCTCGCCGTCCCTGATCCGGACATAGGCTTCGCGGAGGGCGTCGGCGTAGATGGCGTCCTTGTCTCCGAAATAGTCGTAGATCATCGGCTTGCTGACGCCGGCGGCCTCGGCCAGCCGGTCGATCCGGGCGCCGGAATGGCCGTGGGCCGCGAACTCCTCAAGGGCCGCCTGCAGGATCCGGCGCTTGGTCGCTTCGGCGTCCCGCTTCCGCGGGCGGCTCGGCTTTTCGCTTGTTGTAGGCATCAACGTCTCGCCTAAAGGAAGTCCGGCTTCGCTATCCGCTCGGCATGCTCTCTTCAATCTCAAATCGTGGGGGAACCGCCACCACAGGTCTGAGTTGCGACCGTCGTCACCACGGCTCCCCAAGGATCAATGTGCCCCCGGGCCACCCATCTTTCAAGAAAGGCGGGGGTTCTCCTCCCGGAAGCACGGCGCACACGACCTGGAGCGCGGCGCTGAGCGCGCGCCCACCAAAGTCGGCAGCGCTTCCTGCCGCCCCCGCGACCACACCGGCCCACCGCAATGGCCCTCCCTGAGCGGAGGCGGTGCCTAGCAGACCGAGGCGGCCCGCTCGACGAGTGTCGTCATCACGTCGTCCGCCTCCCGCCTCCACCAGTTCAGCTCCGAGAAGATCTCGACCTCGTTGAGGCCAGCGAAACCCTCAGCCTCGACCGCAGCGCGCAGGCCCCGCAAGTCGATCACACCGTCGCCCATCATGCCGCGGTCCGTCAGCAAGTCGCGTGTCGGGACGAGCCAGTCGCAGAGGTGGAAGGCAAGGATCCGCTCCCGCCCCGCGCGCCTCAGTTGAGGGAGCAGCTCGGGATCCCACCAGACATGATAGACGTCGACGGCGACGCCGATCCCCTCACCCAGGTCGTCGCAAATGTCCAAGGCCTGGTGGAGCGTGTTCACGCAGGCCCGGTCGGCGGCATACATCGGGTGCAGCGGTTCGATGGCAATGGGCATCCCGACCGACCGGGCGTAGTCGAGCGTCCGGGCCAGCCCCTCGGTCACAAGCTGCCGGGCACCGGAAATGTCGCGCGAGCCCTCGGGCACGCCGCCCACAACCATCACCAGACAGGCCGCGCCGATCGCGACGGCTTCGTCCACGGCGCGCCTGTTGTCGTCGATCACGGCATCGGTCAGCGCGCCCTCAGCCGTGTACCACCCGCCGCGACAGAGGCCCGAGACGGCGAGGCCGCTGTCCCGGATCATCCGCGCGGCCTCCCCCAACCCGGCCTCGTGGACTTTGTCCCGCCAGGGCGCGATGCCCCCGAAGCCGTGCCGAAGGCAGCCGTCGACGCACTCCCTGAGGGTCCATTGCGGCCGGACCGTCGCGGTGTTGAGCGAAAGACGCCCGGCGGAGAGACCGTCCTCGAGGGCGGGGCGCCCGCCGGCCATGTCCACGTGCGGCGCCATCTCAGACGCCCACGCCGCGCAGGGCAAACACGCGCCGGGCGCGCTCCGCCGCCGCCTCCGGGTCCGGGAAGAGGCCCGCCGCACTCGCGAGCCGCACGATCTCGGCCAGGTGCACCGTCGAGCGCGTGCTCTCCTGCCCGCCGATCATCGTGAAGTGGTCCTGATGCCCGTTGAGGTAGGCCAGAAAGACCACGCCGGTTTTGTAGAACCGCGTCGGCGCCTTGAAGATGTGGCGCGACAGCGGGACGGTCGGGCCGAAAGCCGCGCCGTAGGCCGCGGCATCGCCGGCCCCAAGCGCCGACAGCGCCCGCGCAGCCGCCCCCGCGATGGGATCGAAGATCCCCAGCAGTGCATGGGAGTGGCCCATCGCATCGCCGGCGATCAAGTCGGGGTAGTTGAAGTCGTCGCCCGTATACATCTTGACCCCAGGCGGCAGCCGCCGGCGCATGGAGATCTCCTTCTCCGCCGAGAGGAGAGAGATCTTGATCCCGTCGATCTTCGCCGCGTTCGCCTCGATGATCTGAAGACAGGTCTCCATCGCCGCCATGTGGTCCGGCGACCCCCAGTAGCCCTCCAAGGCCGGATCGAACATCTCGCCCAGCCAGTGAAGAATGGCCGGTTGCGCCAGCCCCGACAGAACCCTGGAATAGACCCGCGCATAGTCGTCCGGCGACGTGGCGACGGCGGTGAGCGCCCGGGAGGCCATGAGGATCACGCGGGAGCCGGTGGCCTCCACCGCCTCGCACTGCTGCTCATAGGCCGCAATCACGTCCTCGATCGTGGTCTCAGGCCCGGCCTTTAGATGATCGGTGCCGGCACCGCTGGCGATCAGGTGGCCGCCCGCTTTCGCGACCTCTTGGCTGCGGCGGATCAGGTCGAGGGATGTCGGCCAGTCGAGCCCCATGCCGCGCTGCGCCGTGTCCATCGCCTCGGCCACGCCGAAGCCAAGGCCCCAGAGATGCGCGCGAAACGCCAGCGTCCGGTCCCAGTCGACGGCGACGTCGACCCACGGATCGCACTCCGCCAGAGGGTCCGAGACGACATGCGCCGCCGCATAGGCGACCCGCGTCCAGCCGCCCGAGGCGGCGGGCGCGGGCCCCGCGGCGAGGGTGAAGGGGGCCAAGTGCCCATCCGCACCGGGCAGAACCAATGTCGCTGAGGTCATGGCTCAGATCTCCAGCGGGGCCAGATCGACCCAGCGCCGCTCGCGCCAGCTCTGGAGGCCCGCCTCGGCGAGCTGGACGCCCTTGGCGCCCTCGGTCAGCGTGTATTTCCACGGGGCATCCTCGGCGACATGGCGCAGGAACTGCTCCCACTGAACCTTGAAGCCGTTGTCGAACGCCCGATTGTCCGGCACCTCCTCCCAGCCAAGCTGGAAGTTCATGGTCTGCGGCTCGTCCGGGTTCCAGACCGGCTTCGGCGTGTTGACCCGGTGTTGCGAGCGGCAGGCGTGGAGGCCCGCGATCGCCGAGCCCTCGGTCCCGTCGACCTGGAAGGTCACGAGATCGTCGCGGTAGACCCGCGTGCACCAGCTGGAGTTGATATGCGCGACGATCTCACCCTCCGGCCCGTCCAGGAGAAAGCTGGCATAGGCGGCGTCATCGGCCGTGGCCTTGTAGGCCCGACCGCCCTCGTCCACCCGCTGCGGGATGTGCGTCGCCCCGAGGCAGGAGACCGACTTCACCGGCGCCACCACGTTGTCCAGCACATAGCGCCAGTGGCAGAGCATGTCCGAGATGATGCCCCCGCCATCCTCGGACCGGTAGTTCCAGGACGGGCGCTGCGCCGGCATCCAGTCGCCTTCGAACACCCAGTAGCCGAACTCGCCCTTCACGCTCAGGATCCGGCCAAAGAAGCCGCTGTCGCGCAGTCGCGCCAGCTTGGCCAGCCCCGGCAGGTCGAGCTTGTCGTGGACGATGCCGTTCTTGACGCCCTTTTCCTTGGCGTAGCGGGCGATGGCGACCGCTTCGTCGAGGCCCTCCGAGACAGGCTTCTCGGAGTAGACATGCTTGCCGGCATCGATGGCCTTCCGGAGCAGCGAGGGTCGCAACTGCGTCGAGGCGGCATCGAAGAAAATCGTGTCCTCGGGATTGGCGAGTGCGGCGTCGAGGTCGTCGGTCGCCCGCTCCACCCCCAGCCTCTCGGCGAGGGCCCTGACTTTGGCGCCGTTGCGACCGACGATGATCGGATCGGGCATCAGCATGGTGCCGTCCGACAGTGCCAAACCACCCTGGGACCGGATCGCGAGGACCGAGCGGATCAGGTGCTGGTTCATCCCCATTCGACCGGTCACGCCGTGCATGATGATGCCAATCTTCTTGGTCGCCACTTTGGGACCCTCCTCTGTGAGCCGTGACACTCGTCCGCGGTCTGTTTCGGCGCTTCGTCGTTGCTTCGCGCACCGCCGCGGGCGATCTCCGGAGGTTTGTTACTGAGTGGTAGGTTGCCGCGCCACCGCAACCCGGGCGATTGTTCCGACATGCGAGAATTCTCAGCTTGAGGGCAGGACGAAGGGGCCCAGAGGGCTCACCCCGACCCACCGCCCCCCGGGTTCAGACGCCTGAGAGACCTGGCATGCCTCACCTCCCCAGGGGTGCCGCCCTCGACGCGGCAAGACATTGGGATCGCACCAATATCCACCAACACGCGCCCATCGCCTCATCAGCGAGGAGGCAGTTTTTCTCGAATATTGGAATAGTCGCTCTGAAGCCTACTAGACGGTAGCCCCGTCGCGTCCCTACATTTTCAGCCATCGACGACCGGGTCATGATCGCCCCACATCCCGGTCACACTAGGGAGGAAAACTAAAGTGAACAGCACACTGAAGACTTTGACCCTGAGCGGTTTTCTCGCCTGCACCGTCGCGCCGGTTTTTGCGGAGGACGCGCCGATCAAACTGGGGCACATCTCGCCCCAAACCGGTCCCTACAGCCACTTCGGACCGCATTTCGACGGTGCAATCGACTTCACGCTCGAGATCATCAACGAAAACCCGCCCCTCGGTCGCAAGATCGAAGCGATCCACGCGGATTTCGGAACGCTGGGTGAGGGTCCTGTGGCCCGTCGCCTGGTCGACAATGACAAGGTCGACATCCTCTTCAACCTGGCGCACGGGTATGAGAGCTACCGCGACTGGATCATCGACTACGTGGCGCAGAACGGCCGCCCGATGATGCCATCCGTCCACGCCGGCTCGCAGAAGCAGGCCTATGGCGGCACGGAGGTCGAACCGCTCTTCCGCGGATCGCCGATGGACACCGCCCAGGCCACGGCGGTCGCCCTTTACGCAAAGGAACTCGGGGCAAGCTCGGTCGTCGTGATCGCGTCCGAGGATGCGGGCATGCAGATGTCGCAGGACGCGGCGATCGAAGCCGCGGGGCTGCTCGGCATGGAAGTTCTGGGCGAGATCGACATTCAGACGCAGCAGACCTCCTATCGCTCCGAAGCGGCGCGGGCCAACTCGATGAAACCCGATGCCATGCTGGTCTTTGCGCAGGCCGAAGAAGGCGGGATCCTGGTCAAGAACTCCGCCGAGCTCGGCATGTCGGCGACCTTCATCGGTGAGCCGAACTGGCTGGCCGATGAGTTCCCGCGGACGGCCTCGATGGGCGCGATCAATCGTCAGAAGGGCGTCTACATCGTCGGCTACACGCATTCGGACGGCGAAGCCTGGGAGTATTTCTCCAGCAAGTGGGACGGCTCCGACTACCGCTCTCTCTCGCCCGCAGGTGACAGCTACACGATGCAGATGTATGACCTGCTGAACGTCACCGCCCTGGCCATCGAAGCGGCCAACTCGACCGACGCGCGGGTCTGGGCCGGCAAAGTGCGCGATGTGTCCATGGCCCCTGGCAAGAAGGTCTACAACTATACAGACGCGATAACCGCACTGCGTGCAGGCGAAGACATCGACTACGAGGGCATCACGGGCACCTATGACTACAACGAGACCGGCGTCGTCTCCGGCCAGTTCGCGTCCTTCTCGTGGAACAGCACGTCCGAGTGGCAGCAGGTCAAATTGATCGATGGGCCGAGCGTGCTGGACCTCAACAGTCAACTGACCGTCGACCCGCAGTAAGGATCGCGTGTGCACGGATCGGGTGGCGAGGCCGCGCGGCGGCCGGGTCGCCTGATCCGGACGCAGACAAGCGCCACTCTTCAAGACAGCGGGGATCCTGTTCGTGTCGTTCCTTCAAAGCGCTCTGCTGCTCGGCCTGATCGAGGCCGCTCCGCTGATCCTGGCGGCCATGGGATTCACGCTCATCTACTATCTGAGCGGGTTCATCAACGTCGCCTACGCTGAGACGGTGACCTTCGGCGCCTTCGCAGCCGTGATCCTGACATCGTTCCTCGGCCTCAGCTTCTACGCCGCGATCATCCCGGCCTCGCTCCTGGCCGGTGGGTTGAGCACCTTGACCTATCTCGGCGTCTATCGACCCGCCGAACGGCGTGGCATCGATCTGACGGAGATGATCATCCTCTCGGTCGGCGTCAGTTTCGCGCTCCGGTACGCCGCACTGCTCCTCGCCGGACCCGATCTCTACTATTTCGACACTGTCAGCCCGAACTACTACGCCTTTCTGGGGGTCGGCATCACCAGCTTCCAGATCGCGGCGCTCGTCCTCGTGACCCTCTTGGCCGGCGCTCTCTACGTCTTCATCTATCGCACAAAGTTCGGGGAGATGATCCGCGCGCTTGCGGACAACCGAGAGCTGGCACTGGCAAGCGGCATCAGCCCCCGAAAAGTCTCGGGCCTCGTCTGGTTCATCGCCGGTGTCGTCGGCGGCCTCGCCGGCGTGTTCTACGGGGTCTTCTCCTTCGTGAACACCTATGTCGGCTGGAACCTCATTCTGATCATAATGATGGTCTCGATCGTGGGGGGCATCGGAAGTATTCGCGGCGCCATCGTCGCGAGTTTGATTGTCGGAATTCTGACCTCCGCCGTGTCGCTCGTCCTCTCACCGATCTACGGAGAGATCCTGTTGCTGTCGGCGTTCATCGTCTACCTGAAGTTCCGTCAGAGAAAGGGCTGATCGATGTTGGAGTTCCTCTTCTCAAACTACATGATCTTTTCTCTGTCGACGGTGCTGGTGGCCATGGCACTGGCAACCCTCCTCCAGCTTCAGTTCGGCCTTGCGGGCATTGTCAATTTCGGTGTGGTCGGGTTCTGGGGACTTGGGATGTATGCCTTCGGCGTCCTGAACCTGAGCCTCGGCGTGCCCTACTTTGCAGCGGCAATCCTCGCCGTGCTGATCGTGGCGGCGGTGTCGCTCTTGATTGGCTGGATCATCCTCGATCTCGACAGCCAGTCCGTGCTTGTCGCGACCCTCGCGTTCGGCGCCATCGTCGCGCATCTAGTGACCACCGAGAAGTGGCTGACCAAGGGCGTGGTCGGTCTGGGAACCGTCCCCTACCCGACGGGCGGCGGCAATCCGGCCCTGGTCCTCGGCCTCTTTCTGCTGCTCATCTGTATCGTGCTCGTGGGCTATGCGTTCCAGATCCAGCGGGCGCCCTTCGGCCGCCTGATCGCCGCGATCCGAGACAACGAGCTGCTCGCCCAAGGCCTCAGCAAGGATGTCCTCCGCCACAAGCTCGTGTTCTTTGTCGCCACATCGACGGCCATGGGCTTTGTCGGCGTCCTCAGCGCGCCCGTGCACCAGTTTCTTCTGCCCGACCTCCTCGGCCCCGGCATGACCTTCTCCATCTGGATCGCGCTTGTGATCGGCGGACGTCGCTCGCCGCTCGGCGGCATTGTCGGCGTGCTGGTGACGATCTTTCTCTTCGACGTCGTCGTGGAGGTGGCGCTGCCCATCCCGCAGGACTTCCAGAGCACCGTGCCGGTGATCAAACTCCTCACCTACGGGATCATTCTGATCGCCATCCTCTTCGTTCGACCGCTCGGGCTTCTCTCCGGGTCGAAGCCGTCCGAAACTCCGGCTGAGAGGTAAGAGCATGGGCAACACCATCGAGATCTCGGACCTCCGGAAGAGCTATGGCGGCCGCGTCGTCAACGCGATCCCGAAGCTCACGCTCGGCACCCATGCGATCGAGGGGCTGATCGGGCCGAACGGCGCCGGCAAGACAACCCTGCTCAGCCTGATCACAGGGCGCGTCCCGGCCGATGCCGGAGAGATCACCTTCAAGTCCGGGGACCAGTCGGTCTCACTCACGAACCGGCGGCTCGACGATGTCGCGCGGCTCGGCGTGGTTCGGACCAACCAGCGCATCCAGGACTTCGAGAGCCTGACGATCATGGACTCGATCCTGCTCTGCCTCGCCGACGATCGGCAGGAGAAGATCCTTGGCCTCTTCAAGGAAAAGGCGCTGCGGTCATCCGCCTTGCCGGTTGTCAGCAAGTACATCGATCAGTTCCGGTTCTCCAATCCGAATGGCCACGCGCTGTCGGCGGGGGAGAAGAAGCTCCTCGACATCCTCCGCTGCATCCTCCTGAAGCCGAAATTCCTCCTGATGGATGAGCCGACCGGCGGATTGCCCAACGAACAAACCGACATGGTGATCGATCTCGTCCGCAAGGTGTCGGACGAAACGGGGATGTCGGTCGTCATCATCGAGCACGATCTCGAGCTGATTTGGAGCGCGTGCGAGTACGTCCATTTCCTCTCCGACGGCGAAGTCCTGTTTCAGGGCACCCCCGCCGACGTCCGGACCAACGAGATCGTCCGTCAGAAGTACATGGGAGAGTAGCATGCTGTCACTGCGCGGCGTCTCAAGTGGGTACGGCGATGTCACAGTCCTTCAGGACATCGACCTCACCGTCGGGACTGAGATCTTTGCTGTCCTCGGTGCCAATGGCGCCGGGAAAAGCACGCTCCTCAAGACGATTGCCCGCTTCTTGAAACTCAAGAGCGGCTCCATGACCTTCGACGGGACCGATGTCTCCAACATCGAAGCCGACAAACTGGCCGCGATGGGTCTTGGCATCGTCCCGCAGGAGAGGAACATCTTCGCCAGCCTCACAGTGCGCGAGAACCTCTCGATTGGGACGTTGCTTGGCACGCGGTCCCGCCGCAGCCGGATCGACGAGGTCTTCGATCTCTTTCCCGACATCCGTCCGCGCGCCAATCAGAACGCCGGAAGTCTGAGCGGCGGCGAAGCTCAAATGGTGGCGATGGGACGGTGCCTCGTCCAAGAGCCCAAACTGATCCTGCTGGACGAGCCCACCACAGGCCTCTCTCCCAAGTACCAGGACCAACTCATACGAAAAATACACGACATCCATAAATCCATGAAGGTGAGCGTGCTGCTCTCTGAGCAAAATGCAAACAAGGCCCTCAAAATCGCCGACCGAGTGATTGTGCTCTCCGTCGGAAAAATCCATCTGAACTCCCGACGGGAAGACGCGGATATCGACCAGGTTCGCGCAGGCTACCACATTTAAAGTGTCAAACCTTCCGGCAGTGGGACAATCGTATCTGACGAGGACGATGACTCATTGAACACCCATCCGCCGAAGCGATCCTTCTACCGTGCGCCTCAGCTCGCCATCTGAGAGAGGGAAGGTTTGAAAGATGGCTTCGACCGATGCATCCGGCCATTCGGAGAGCGCTTTATCACGCCATCGCTGCATCCTCGCAGACTTCCCGCTGAGCTCCGCAGCAATGGCCGCCCATATCAAAGGATAAAAATAGGCACCGGGGGAGTTTACGGCCTGTTCAGCGCTCACCATGGCCGCATCGAACTCACCCAGGGCCACTTCGGCCACCATCTGGTTCGTCAACATGCCATAAAAAAGCGGATCAAGCGGGCTCAACGACTTGGCCTTGAGTGTCGAGACGTGAGCGTCAACGTATTGGCCCTGCATGTTCAACAGAAGACCTCGGGTGTAGTAGCCCTGGGCAAAGTTGGGATTGAGGGACAGCCCGCGATCGAGCCAGTTGAGCCCCGCATCGACGTCGCCATTCAACCACACCGCCCGTCCCATGCAGAAGTTTGAAAACGGATCATTGGGGTCGATGTCGAGCGCGTGCCTTGCCTCGGACGCCGCGATCGACAGGTGCTGCGCGCGGTCGGCCTCAAGTCGCATGAACGCGTTTTGCCAATGGACAAATGAACGTCCCGCATGAGCGCGGCCAAAGCCAGGATCGAGGTCGAGGGCCGCCTCAAAATGCTGTGCAGCGGCCTGGTTTGCGTCACCGTTGAACCGAAAGGCCTGAGTGAGGCCAAGGTGAAAATGCGACCATGCATCGAACTGGCTTTCGGAGAGTTTGCGGGTCTCAGCCGCTTCAAACTCGGGGATAGAGGCCTCGAGCTTCGATACGGTGGCGGCGACAATCTGAGCACGGACCGCCTCAATGTCCGCGGCCGGAAAGACAAACTGATCGGCCCAGACGAGCGTGCCATGGGCGGCCGATTGAAGCTCCAGCGACACGGCCAGC
>JBCDHQ010000031.1:0-22694 GCA_038749815.1 Pseudomonadota bacterium
CTGGACGAGATCCCGCTCAGCCTCGATCACGCATTTGAAGGCCAGCGCGATGTCCTTGATGTGAGTGATCGGCCGCCACGCGCTGCCGTCGGACTTCATGTGGATCTTGCCGGTCGTGACCGCCCAGGCGACGAGGTTGTTGAGAACCAGATCGAAGCGGAGCCGCGGCCCGAGCCCGTAGGCCGTCGCGGAGCGCAGATGCGTGACGCAGAACCCCTCATCCATCAGCTCGGCGAGGTCGAGCTCGCTCTGCACCTTGCTCTCGCCATAGGGCGTCACCGGGTTGAAGGGGGCGGTCTCATCGATCATGCCGCTGGTGCCCGAGGCGCCGTAGTTCGAGCAGGTCGACGAGAAGACGAACCGCCCAACGCCCGCAGCCTTGGCCGACCGCGCGACCCGCATCGTGCCCTCGTGGTTGATCGAGAACGTCGTCTCGCGGCGGAAATTGCCGAGCGGGTCGTTCGAGAGGCCCGCGAGATGCAGGACGGCATCGACGCCGCGAAAATCCGATGGCTCGACGTCGCGTACGTCTTTGCGCACCCAGGGGATCTCCGGGATCTCGCCGCCGGGGGCGAAGGTGCAGCGCTCATAGAGATCGGTGTCGAGGCCGATGACCTCGTGGCCCGCCTCGAGCAGCATCGGCGTCAGAACCGTGCCGATATAGCCCTGATGTCCGGTGACCAGTACCCGCATCACTTCTCCTCCCACACTGCCCAGGGACGACCGCCGGTCTCCCACAGGTTTTCAAGCACCCGCTTGTCGCGGAGCGTGTCCATCGCCGACCAGAACCCTTCGTGGAAATAGGCCATCAGCTGGCCGTCGCGGGCCAAGTTCTCGAGCGGGGCGTGCTCGAACATGACCATGTCGCCCTCGATGTAGTCATGGACCTCGGGCTCCAGCACGAAGAATGCGCCGTTGATCCAGCCCTCGGCCGTCTGCGGCTTCTCTTCGAAGGCGGCGACCTTGTTGCCCTCGAACCGCATGTGACCGTAGCGCGCCTGCGGGCGGACGGCCGTGACAGTGGCGAGCTTGCCGTGGCTTTTGTGGAAGGCGATGAGCTTTCCGATGTCGATGTCCGAGACGCCATCACCCCAGGTCAGCATGAACGTCCCGTCGCCGAGCCAGGGTTTCAACCGCTTCACCCGGCCGCCGGTCAGCGTCTCGTCGCCGGTCTCGACGAGGCTCACGGTCCAGTCCGGTGCGTCCTGCGCCTCGCGCTTTGGCGGACTGCCGTCGCGGGTGTTGAAGGTTAGATTGCCCGAGAGCGTCGTGTACTCGGAGAAGTACCGTTTGATGTAGTCGCCCTTGTAGCCCAGCGCGACGACGAACTCGTCAAAGCCGTAATGCGCGTAGATCCGCATGATATGGGTCAGGATCGGCTGACCGCCGATGTCGACCATGGGCTTCGGACGGACGGACGTCTCTTCGGCCAGACGGGTTCCTTTCCCGCCGGCGAGAATTGAAACTTTCATGTCATTCACTCCCACACCTTTGTGGCCCGGTGCCCCCACACCCGGCGCCACGCGCTATGCTCCCCGGATGCGTTATAGGCTCGCAGTGGTTGAGATCTTCTCAGCGAGTGTTTCAACATAGCGTTCGGCGCGATATTGCGCGCGGACGGCATCGTAGCCGAGCGCGGCCTGGCGCGCCGCACGCTCCGGGTCATCGAGGAGACCGCGGATGGCCTCTCGCATCGCGGTCGCATCTCCGGGCGGCACCGCCGTGATGAAGCCGTTGTCGGCGAAGTCCTCGACCAGCCCCGGCACGCGGGTCATGACGACCGGGCGCCGACAGGCGAGCGCCTCGAAGAGCGTGGTCAACCCGGCCTGGTACGTGTGTTCCTTCAGACTGATCACGAAGACGTCCGAGTTCCGATAGAGATCGCGGAGCTCCTGCCACTCGTGATGCGCGACGACCATGTGATCCGGGAGAGGGGACGGGAACGTGTCGGCTTTGGCCGCCGCATTGGGAGAGACCGCCGACACGCGGACGTCCCAGCCCATGTCGGTGGTTGCCGCAGCGAGCGTGACGTAGTCGCGCTGCTCAAGCCCGCCGCTGCCGATCAGCGGGCGCGCGGCGTCGGCCTTCGGGCCGGGTGTGAAGAACTCCGTATCCGTCTGCTCATCGATGCAGACAACCCGCTCCGCCTCGATCCCGAACGCCTCACGGAGGAACGTGGCCTTGTATTCCGTGTTGGTGATGAAGAGGTCGACGTGCTTCTTGACCTGCGTCAGCTTAAAGAGCGCACGCACCCGCGGACGTTCCGGGTGGTGGACAAAAACGACCAGCTTCGGACGTGCCTTGAGCCGCGCAAAGTGGAGCGCGATCGGAAACCCGGTGTCCTCCCCGATGGAGAAGACCACGTCCCCCGGCGAGGTGGAGTGCGCGACCCGCCGGGCAAGACCCCAGAGTTCCGGTGTGCCGATCCCGGGCACGATCGCGAGGGCCCGGTCCCCCAGGGTCTTTTCGCCCAACATCGGCACGATGATGTCGGCGTCCAGCGCATCGCGCAGGAGGGACATTGTGTGCCTCGGACAGACACCGCGCGCGGCGGCTGCGTCGTGCCGCGCGAGATCGAACGGGCGGCTCAGCGCAATCCGCGCCTTGATCTTGGGACACGAGTTGACCTGAGGTTGATCGAGATCGGGTAGTACTTCAACCATGGCGTGTGTGTTACCTCGAAATACAGCGCAACTATTCCGCTTTTGCGGTATGTACCTGTTATGCCTGCGCAATGAGGCAACAATGAGAAGCCACGTATCCGTGATCAAAGACACTTATCTGTGTGCCGTGCCGCCATGAACTGGCGCTTCGATTCGTTGACTTTTGTGTGTGGCGACTCTCGGGCTCCGGTGTTTCGGGCCGTAATACACGCCAATGGTAAAGATCTTGCTGGGGGCGACTGTGCCGTCGAGCCCGGGCGCTGCAAAGCGCCTGTGCCAACGCCGCGTGACACCGGAAAACGCCCGACCGCACAATGAGATAGGCAGGGCATGAGACCACAACGGCCCCCTCCCTGCGAGAGGCGCCAATGCCCATGGCAACCGCACTGATCGCGCTTGGTGCGCCGCCTTGGCGGGCTGCAACATCGTAGAACGGCGGAGAGGTGCTGGCCGGTCGCACTCCCGCGGAGTGCGTTCGAGCACTCGGCAATAAACCGCTCGTCATACATCGCAACCGCGCATCCCGACCCAGCTCTCGCGCCCGTCTCTCCAGTTCGCCCGCATGGCGGGGCAGGTCTCTGGCCTCGGTGACCGTGAGCGGGCTCAACGCCCCTGTTCAAGCGTCGAAGAGCGAGAGTGCCTAACCCGAGGCTCTCCGGTCCCAGCGACCGGAGTGCGTCCGGAAAGCCCTGAGCATCACGGCCGTGCCACCGGTCGTCCCCGCGGATCTTGAGCCCGACGTCCATCTCGTAGCGGCGCCGGCTGAGCGCAGCCGCGCCGCGGACATCCTCCGCGTGATCCGCATCGCTGAGAATCCTGATAGACGCGCCAGTTGATATGCGCGCTCCCCTCCTGTTGCTGTCAGAAAGGGGCTCGACAGGAGCGGGTGGAGGTCACCTGATTGACTGAAGACGAAACCCTTGCCGCCGAGCATTGAGACGCCGTTTGACGCTTGTCCGAAGACGCGAACAGTCGCAGCGGTCGCTACGGTCCTTCCGTCTGACGACCGCGCGGATAGGAGAGCATAGGGCGGTTTGGTGAGGGCAGGGTTCTCGCGCATCGGTCCCATCAAGGCGCTGAGATGAGGCAGAGACCCGGACCACTCAAGAGCCGCGATGGGCTCGCCGCATTTTGCCAGAGATCTGGGCGGTTTTTTGGGTGCGTCGGAACTCGTTCGGCTGGCGTGCGCGTGGCTCGCAATAGGGATGATGTCGCTTTGTGTCTCGAGCTTTGCGGAGACATGGTCAGGCGAGTGGTGGCTTTCGGGATGATGAAGTTTCAGCGCAGGCGCTGCGATAAGCTCTGCTCGGGGCGTGTGGAGTTTTGTGGTGAGCGATGGGCCGGCATTGTTCGCTCGACAGACCCCGTTGGGGAGAGGGGTGTCGTGACTTGGGGGCCTGCACACGCGAGGTGGCGTCGCATGTCCTCGACACACGCGTCGGAGTGCCGAACATCGCGGGCGGCAACGGTGTTTCCGGTGCGCATTGCGGCTCCTCCGTCATCCTGAAGTCCCAGGGCAGCAGTGCCGACCCGCATCCCTCGTGCTCCTCAACTCCGAGGCTCTTTTGGCCGCGCTGCGGGCAAACGCCTCTAAACACCGTGGACTGCAGTGAGCGCAGAGGGGTGGAGTGGGTGCGGTTGACCGCTATCGCCGCCGCAGAAGGGAGGGGCGAGTGAGGCCGGGGGAGCGCGATCTGGGCTGTGACGCGGGTCCTTGACCGCGGTGGTGCCGCGGCCGTGTCGTCACTCTGGCGGATCGCGTTCTCTTGCGCGCAGCTGAGCGCGGATGGCCATTGGTGACAGCGGCAGGCGCTCGATTTTGACGCCGAGCGGCAGAAGCGCGTCGTTGACGGCGTTGGCTATGGCACCGATGGCGCCCATGACGCCGCCCTCGGCCATGCCTTTCATGCCGGCGGGCGTGTGCCGGCTGGGGGTGTGCATCGGCAGAATGGTGATCTCGGGCGTCTCGCAGGCCGTCGCAATCAAGTAGTCGGCAAACGTGGCCGAGAGGTTTTGGCCGGCCGGGTCATAGATCACCTCCTCAAAGAGGGCGCCGCTGAGGCCCATGGAGACCGCGCCCTGCTGCTGGCCTTTCACAACGATGGGGTTGAGAACGGTTCCGCAGTCTTCGGCGACAAGATAGCGGCCGACGGTCACGCGCCCGGTCGCGATGTCGACCTCGACCTCGCAGGCGTGGGTCGCGTTCGAATAGGTCATCGGCGGCGGGTCATAGGTCAGCGAGACATCGAGCCCCGGCGCGATGCCGGGGGGCAGGGCGGTCGGGTCGAGATACGCGCGCCGCGCGATGTCTGCGAGGCCGAGCCCCGCGTCCTGCCAGGCGCCGGAGAGCCGGCGCTCAATGCGTCCGGCGCGAAGCCTGAGCGTCTCTGTGGCGTTGACCTGGAGCCAGTGCGCCGCGATCTCGAGCACCCGGGCCTGCGCTTTCTGGGCGCAGAGATAGAGCGTGCCGCCACCGGCCGTTGCGCCCCGCCCGCCGCGGCTGCCCATGCCGTAGGGCGCGATGTCGGTGTGGCCCATGCGCAGAGTGACGGTCTCGGCCTCCACCCCGAGGCCTTCCGCCACGGCCTGAGCGAGGGGGCTCTCGTAGCCCTGGCCGCTGCCCATAAGGCCAACGGAGGCATTGACCGCGCCCGAGGGTTCGATGCGCACCCAGGCGGCCTCGTGGCCGGAGCCGGGAATGCCGGCGGACTTGTAGAAATCCGACCCATAGGTGGTGGACTCGATGACTGTGCAGATCCCGAGGCCGAGGAACCGACCGCCCCTCCGAGCGTCGGCTTGGCGGGCCCGGAACGCGGGCATGTCGAGTGCGGCGACAGCCCCCTCCAAGGTCTCGGCGGGCGTGACATCGCGCAGAACCTCGCCGGTTGCCATCCGCCACGGCAGATCCGCGCTGCGCACGATATTGATCCGCCGCACCTGCAGCGGATCCAGGCAGAGGTCGTGGGCAATGGCGTCCAGAGTGCCCTCCATCACCCAGCTCGCCATCGCCATCGGCGCGCGCATCGGTCCACTGCCGCACTTGTTGGTCAGCGCGACCTTCACGTCATAGGCGTAGTCCCGGATGCGGTAGGGACCGGTGAGGATCATCGCGACGACCCGCGCCATGTAATTCGCGGGGTAGAAGCAATAGGCGCCGAAATCCTCCTCCATCCACAACTCCAGCCCGAGGATGCGACCGTCCTCGGCGACTGAGGCGCGCGTCCGGCACGTCGCCTCGCGGGCATGGGCTGCGGCCGAGAGGTTCTCGATCCGATCCTCGCGCCAGCGCACCGGGCGGCCGAGATGGCGCGACAGCGCCGCGACAGCCAGCTCTTCGCGGTAGAGCGCGATCTTCTGCCCGAAGCCGCCGCCGATATCGGGGCTCGAGACCGTGACCTGGCTTTCGGACAGGCCCAGGCGGGCGGCGAGTTGGCTGCGGTAGGGATGCGGGGCCTGGGTGCCGACATGGACCGTGAGATGCTCGCGCCCTTCGTCCCAGTCGGCGAGGCACCCACGGGTTTCGAGTGGCGCGTGGGTGTGGCGCTGAAGCGAGAACCGCGCCTCGACCACGCGATGGGCCTCGGCCCGCCGGGCGGCGACGTCGCCTGACGCAAAGCTCTGATGGGAGACCAGGTTGCCCTCGACGCCCTCCTCGACGCGGGGCGCGCGCTCCGCGAGCGCCTCGGCGATCGTCGTCACGGCCGGCAGGTCCTCGTAGTCGACGCGCACCAACTCCGCCGCGTCCTCGGCAATGTAGCGATCGGCGGCGAGCACGACGGCAACCGGATCTCCCATAAACCGAACCTTGTCGATGGGCAGCGTCGTCATCTCGGTCGGTTGCAGCAACTCAATCGGTGGCGCGAGACGAAGTGGCGCGGTCCACCCGGCGAGATCCGCGCCGGTGAAGACGCCGGCGACACCCGGGAGCGCCGCGGCTTCGGCGATGTCGATCGACTGAAGGCGCGCATGCGCGTGGGGCGCCCGCACAAAGCATGCGTGGAGCGCGCCGCCAGCGGCGATGTCGTCGAGGTAGCGGCCCTTCCCGAGGAGGAACCGGCGGTCCTCCTTGCGCGGGAGCGCGCGACCGATCTGCGTGAAGTCTTCGCTCAACCGACGGCTTTCATGCGGAGGGCGTGCGCGGCCTTCAGGACGGCCGCGACAATGCTCTGGTAGCCGGTGCAGCGGCAGAGATTGCCGGAGAGGACGTCCCGCACCTCGTCCTCGGTGGGATCCGGATGATCGCGCAGATAGGCGGCGAAGGTCATCAGGATCCCGGGCGTGCAGAAGCCGCATTGAAGGCCGTGCTCCTCGCCAAGCGCGCGCTGCAAGGGGTGCAAATCGCCACCTTCGGCGAGCGCCTCAACGGTTGTGACCTCCCGCCCTTCGACCTGCACGGCGAAGGTCAGGCAGGCCCGCGCGGGCGTGCCGTCAATCAGCACGGTGCAGGCGCCGCAGACGCCATGCTCGCACCCCACATGCGTGCCTGTGAGATGCAGCTCCTCGCGCAGCGCATCCGAGAGCAGGCGGCGCGCCGGCACGGCCATCTCGCGCTGGCGGCCGTTGACGCCGAGCCGGATAGGGACACGCGGCTCCATCAGGCGGGCTCCGGCGTCAGGGCGGCCGTCAAGGCGCGGTGGGTCAGCACCTCGACCAACTCGCGCCGGAAGGCTGCCGGCGCTTGCGGGCTGTCCTCGACCTCCGCCGCGGCGGCCGCGGCCCGGGCGGTTTCGGCGATCCAGGCAGCGTCCGGGACACCGCCGCGGGCCGATCGTTCGAGCCCGGTGAGGCGCTGCGGCAGGGAGGCGGCCGCGCCGATGGCAAGACGGAGCTCCCCGATCTTGCCGTTCGTGAGCGTCAGGGTTGTCGCGACACTTGCCAGAGCGTAGTCGCCCCGGCGCCGGCTGAAGAGCTCAAACCCCCAACGCGTGCCCGGCTTGAGGAGGGGGAACGAGACGGCGGTGACGAGCTCCCCCTCCTCGAGCGCGACCTCCATGGCGAAGACCAGGAATGCGCGCACGGGCATCCGCCGCTCGCCCCGCGGCCCGCGGATGACGACCTCGGCGTCGGTCAGGCGCGCGATCAGCGGCAGTTGCCCGGCGGGGTCGGCCTGCACGAGGCTGCCCCCAAGCGTGCCCCGCTGGCGGATGGCGTAATGGGCGATCGTGCCGGCGGCGTGTGCCAGAAGGGGCTGGGCCGCGCGGATCACCGGGTCATGGGCGAGCTGGTGGTGCCGGATCAGTGCGCCGATCTCGAGCCACCCATCGGTGATCACAACACCGCCGAGCTCGGTCAGGCCGTTCAAGTCGACAATGTGCGCGGGCTGGGCGAGGCGCATGTTCAACATCGGCACGAGGCTCTGCCCCCCGGCGAGCGGACTGGCGTCGGCGCCGTGCTCGGCGAGGAGCGCAAGCGCATCGTCGAGCGTCTCTGGACGATGGTAGGTGAAGGGGGCAGGCTTCATCGCGCGGCGTCGCCTGCCAGCAGCGACGTGCCACTCTCCGCGTCGAAGAGGTGCAGGCGGTGGCTGTCGACCGTCAGCGTCACGTCTTCGCCAATCCGGTGCGCGAGATCCTTGCCGACGCGGAAGAAGAGCTCCTGCGGGCCGAGCTGCATCCCGAGGTACTTGTCCGACCCCACCGGGAGGACGGAGTTGACCTGCCCCCGGATCGCCGCGCCCTCGGACGCTTCGCGACGCTCATCGACATCCTCAGGGCGCAGGCCCAACCGCACCGCGCGCCCACCCTGGCCGGGCAGACGGGCGGCCGCCTCGGGCGCGAGGCGGAGCGTCAGGCCCGCATTCCGGAACGACATGCCGTCGCCGTCCTCAGACAGCTCGCCGTCGATATAGTTGATCGGCGGGTTGCCGAGGAAGGAGGCGACGAACGTGTTCTGCGGGCGCTCGTAGACCTCGTCCGGTGTGCCGATCTGCTGCACGACGCCGTCCTTCATCACCACGATCCGGTCGGCGAGCGTCAGCGCCTCGGCCTGGTCATGCGTGACGAAGACGAACGTGGTCTGCATCGCGCGGTGGAGCTCCTTGATCTCGGCACGCATGGAGATCCGGAGCGCCGCGTCGAGGTTCGAGAGCGGTTCGTCCATCAGGAAAACAGAGGGCTCTCGCACGATGGCCCGCCCGAGCGCCACCCGTTGGCGCTGACCGCCCGAGAGCTGCGACGGCCGGTTCGGCAGGAGATGCGTGATCTCCAACCGCGCGGCGGCGTCGCGCACCCGGCGTTCGATCTCATCGCGCGCAACCTTCCGCATCTGGAGCCCGAACGCGATGTTGTCGAACACGGTCTTGTGTGGGTAGAGCGCATAGGACTGGAACACCATCGCCACGTCGCGCTTGTGCGGCGGCATTTGCGTGACGTCGACATCGTCAAACAGGACCGCGCCGTCGCTGACCTCCTCAAGCCCCGCGATCATGTTGAGCGTCGTCGACTTGCCGCAGCCCGACGGGCCGAGCAGCACCACGAACTCTTCGTCGCGGATCGCGAGGTTCAGATCCTTCACGGCATGAAAGCCGTTGGCGAACCGTTTGGTGACGTGCTGGAAGCGGATCTCGGCCAAACAGGTGCCCTTTCTCAGCCTTTCACCGCGCCGGCCGTGAGGCCGGAGACGATGTATCGCTCAAAGACGACGGCGACGATGACGGGTGGAATGATCGCCAGCACTCCGGCGGCGTTGATGAACGAGAAGCTGATCGTGAAGTCCGACGTGAACGACGCGAGCAAGATCGGCAGCGTCTGCGATGCCTCGGTCTGCGTGAACATCAACGCCAGCAGGAACTCGTTCCAGCTGGTCAGGAAGGCAAAGAGCACGACCGCCACGAGCGAGGGCAGCGAGAGCGGCAGATAGACCCGGAGCAGGGCCTGAAGGCGCGAGCAGCCATCGACGCGCGCCGCCTTGTCGAGCTCATCCGGAAGGCCCTCGAAATACTGGATCAGAATGAACACCGTGAAGGGCACGGTCACCGCCAGGTACGTGATGACGAGCGACCAGAGCGTGTCGAGAAGGCCGAGGTTACGGATCACGAGAAAGAACGGGACGACCAGCGCGATGTCCGGGATCACCCGCGTGATCAGGATGAAATAGACCGACCCGTTCCGACCCATATAGCGGATCTTGGCCATGGCATAAGCGGCCGGCACACCGACGAGGAGGTTCAGGACGACGACAAGCGAGGCGACGATGAAGCTGTTCCACATCGACGGCAGGAGGTAGCGCGCGGTTGAGGGGATGAAGCCACCCGCGGCCGGATCGACGCCGGAGCGGGTCTCGTAGGTGATCTCGGCGTCGTCGCTGGCTTGGAAGATTGCGCGGAAGTTCTCGAGCGTCGGCTCCTCGGGGATCCAGTGCGGCGGGACGGAGGTGATCTCGGCCTCGGTTTGGATTGAGGACGACACGAGCCATGCCACAGGTGCCAGCACGTAGACCGTCAGGACCACAGAACTCACGAAGATGACCAGCCGGCGGATCAGGCGTGCCCGCGCCCGCTGGCGGCGGTGGTCGATCTGACCGGCATCTGCGGCAAAAGGCATTGCTCAGATCCTCCGCGCCAAAGTGCGGATGAAGAGGTACGAGATCGCAAAGGTCGCGATCGCCAGCACATAGGACATCGCCGCGCCCGACCCGAAGGAGAGGTTGCGGAACGTCTCCACGTAGATGTGCCAGGACAGAACATGGCTCGCATCCGCTGGCCCGCCCTCCGTCAGCACGAAGAAGAGGTCGAAGTGCCGGATGGCCATCATCGTCTCGTAGATCATGACCAGCATGAAGCCGGGCCGCATCGCAGGCAGCGTGACGTGGA
This sequence comes from Pseudomonadota bacterium, assembly GCA_038749815.1. Classification (GTDB taxonomy): domain Bacteria; phylum Pseudomonadota; class Alphaproteobacteria; order Rhodobacterales; family Rhodobacteraceae; genus Algicella. The sequence goes on from JBCDHQ010000031.1 coordinate 10,474, forward strand.
CAAACCGCTGCCACACCGTCGCGCCGTCAACGCGGGCCGCCGCGTAGAGGTCGTCGGGGATGGATTTCAGCGTGACCAGGAGGAGGATCGTCGCCAGCGGCACTTCCTTCCAGACGAACGCGTTGGCGATGAGAAAGAGCGTTTTGTCCTGGTCACCGAGCCAGACCATGTACTTGTCGATGAAGTCGAGCTGATAGAGGATCCCGTTCAGCGCGCCGTAGCCGCTGTCGTAGATCCATTTCCACATCAAGGCGTTGGCCACATACGGAATGGCCCAGGGGATCAGCAAAATCGTGCTGAGAAACCTGCGACCCCGGAACTGCTCGTTGAGGAGCAGGGCGATCAAAAGAGCGATCAAGGCAATGGACGTGACCGAGGTCACGGTGAAGACGACGGTTCGCGACACTGAGACCCAGAACAGCTCATTCGTCAGCAAGTCTGTGTAGTTCTCGAACCCGACAAACGGTGTGCGGTTCGGGCGTGTCAGTTTGATGCGGAAGAAACTGATGTAGAAGGAATAGAGGATCGGAAAGACGGCCACGGCCATCAGCACCGTCATGACGGGCATCAGGAAGAGAACGGCGCTCCGCTCCTCGTAGCTGAAACGCTCGAGAAAGGGCGTCCGCCGCCTCTGCTCCATCGCTGCCGTCGTCACGTCACCCCCTTTCCGATCGCAGCTCGCGGTGGCGCCGCGTGTGGCCGCGCGCCGCCGCTCGGTTCAGGATCAGAACTCCTCCTTCAGCTCGTCCCAGAGGTCGCCCGCATCCGTCAGCGCCGAGGCCACGTCCGTGTTGCCGAGGATCGCCGCCTGCCAGGCCGATCCATTGGTCTCATTCCACTCACCGAACCAGGGTGTCACGACGTCCTTTTTGAGCGCCAGCGCCTGCTGAGCCTGCACCATGTCCGTGTCGCCGTAACTGTCATAGGACGCCCGGATCTCGGCGTCATCGAATAGCGGCTTGACCCCGAAGCCCGCGCCCACGTCAAGAAAGAGAAGCTTCTGGAACGTGTACTCGCCATTGGCCCGCCCACCGAACCACTCGATCAGCTTGGCGGTGTTCTCGGCCTTGGCCGGATCAGTGGCGGCGTTGGCCGACATGCCGTGGAAGCGCATCCAGCCCACGGTGGCGTGGCTGCCGGTTGGTCCCATGGGCATCAGCGCCTGTTTGATCGTGCCGGCGACCTCGGACTGCGCGGGATCGTTCAACGGGCGGAGGCGGTACTTCGCCAGCAGCGCAAACGCGTGGTTGCCGGAGGAGAACGCCTTGAGGCCGTTCAGCTCCCCCGTCTCGACGCAGGCGGGCGAGACGATCTGGTGCTTTTGGACGGCATCCACGACCCATTGGAGCGCCTCTTGCGCCCCACCCGCGGTTTGCAGGACGGAGTTGCCGTCGGCGTCGGTGTGGCTGCCGCCAAAGCTGAAGACAAGGGCCGAGATGAACTCGATCAACCAGCTTTCCTGCGCCATGGCGAGCATCATCGGGTAGTCTGCGATGCCCTTTTCCTTCATCACGAGCGACTGCTCGACCAGCTCGTCCCAGGTCTTGGGCGGCTCGGAAAAGCCTGCCTCCTGCAGTTTCGCCTCGTCGTAGAAGAATGCCATGTAGTCGGTGTAATAGGTGAGCCCGTACTGCCGGCCGCCCCAAATCATCGAGTTGGTTGAGAAGTCCTCCGCCTCGGCATTGTAGGCCATCAAAAAGTCATACTCATCGATCGGGGCAATCCAGCCGGCCTCCGCCCATTCGGGCAGCCAGCTGTCGGAGACCCACATCATGTCCATCGGCGCGCCGCCGACGAACTTGGTCACCATGGTGTCGCGATACTGCGCCCAGGGCGAGTTTGCGTAGTTCACGTCGATGCCCGTTGCCGCCTGGAAGGCGGTGATGTGGCTTTGCACCGTGTCGACCGCGGCCGACCAGGTGTGCATGTCGACGGAGCCCGCCTGAGCGCGCGCCGCGTGCGGACCGGCGGCAAGCGCCATCGCGCCGGCGGCCGAAGAGGTTCTCAGGAAGTCGCGCCGTCTGAATGTGGGCCTTAGTCGTCCTGCCATGGTGGTCCCCCAGGGTGCGTTCCGGCGGCACGCGCCCCATTCGAGCGTCACCCGCCGATCCAAGATAGCCGTCTGCAAAGGCGCATCGCGCCAGGAATGATCTCGAGCGTAGGATCGGCATATTTTGTCGTCAAGTGACGACCAAAAGCGGGCGCGAGATGGTGAGGATGCTGCCCTCTCGAGAGGCAGCACGCACATGTGTTGGGCAACGGGCGGCGCTGTGGGTCCCTCAGGGCCGCGATCAGTCGAGGTGATCGATGTAGTCTTGCACCATGGGTTGGAACCCGGCGAGGAAGGTGCGCACGGACATCGCGACAACCTTGTCCTCGGGCAGGACCGAGCTCGACCGGTAGAGGTGCCGACGGATGGCGTAGTGCGAAATGGAGCCGTGCAGGGTCCAGCCCATCTCGTGCAGCGCCGAGACGTCGTTGGGCAGGGTCACGCCCTTCTCAGCCGCTGTCTCCTCAACGATCACCACGAGGAGCTTCTTGATGACGCTGGAGATGTAGTCGGGTGCCATCTCAGCGTCGGCAAGGGACGCATAGAGAAACAGTCTCAACCACTTACGGTTGAGCACATCGTTCAGGTAATCCTTGTAGAAGAGTGTCAGCCGCTCCTCAACGGGCTTGCTTCGATCCTGGAGTTCCAAGAACCAGACCATCTTGAAGGCCCCGAGGATCTCCTGCCGGTAGACGGCGGCCAGCAGGTCCTTCTTGGTCGGAAAGTAGCGATAGAGCAGCCGCTGCGAGACGCCACAGGCCTCCGCGAGGCGGCGGGTCTGCGCGGTCAGGCCGTAATCGGCGAAGAAGTCCGTGGCGGTCCGAAGGATCTGAGCGCGCCGCTCGGCCTGCGGCAGGCGCTTGGTCGGTGCGACGTCGGGCTCCGATGTCCGGCGGTCGTCGGACGGCTGGTCCCGTAATGCTTCGGATCTCGCCTGCACACCGATCTCCCGTACGCCCCGGCGTGGGTGGACCCAAGCTATAGCCTGTCCTGCGCATCTGAACAACTGCATGCATTGTCGTCAACCGACGATGCCAGTGAGTGATCCGGTGCCGCCGATCGGCGCTGTTGGAGCCCCCTTTGCTGTGCTCGCGCGGACATTGGCTCGGGGCGCTGGAACTCGGCGCGGCGGACAGAGCCGGCCGCGGGCGCGCACGGACCGAGACGGAGAGATCCGGAGTGCGCTGACGCCCGCGCTCGACCTGTGCAGGTCGCACGGAAGGCCGGAGCGTCGTCCCTGGTGCGACCTGCGCAGCCCTTCGCCGGAGGAGCTCGCGCGATCCCCCGCCCAGGCCTGCGGTCGGTCCCATCAAGTGTGTGCAATCGCAATCCGTTCGCGCCCGGTGCGGGCGTCTCGCACCCCCGCCATTTCCCGCCGAGCCGATCCCTCTGGGCTCGTCAGCGTGTGCGACGTTGGACGGCGCCCACGATCCTGACGGGTGCGTTGCCATCGCGGTTTTGCAGGAGCGGGTTCCGCGACGCAGTCGAAATAGATTGTCGACAGGCGGGCGATTGCTCAGGGCCCGCAGGACCCCTCCGGCGCATCGCTTGGCGGACTGCGGTCACTTTTCCGCGATTGCCCTCTGTTACGTCCGGCGGTGCCGACCCTCGCCCTTCGGATCGGCAGCGGCTGCCTCGGCGGCACGGCTCTTGTGCTCGAAGCGGGTGCGCGCCTTGCCCGCCGCGGGGGAGCGCGGTGGCGGACCGGCTGCGCAGTCTGTTCGTTGTCGACGCGCGTGGAGGGCGTGCCGGTCGATCGGAGGAGGTGGAGCGCGTCGGGATGTCCCGCGGGAGCTCGCCGTGGGCCTCGGCTGTCGAGCACTGTTCTGTTGGCATCCAGGGTCCATCCGTACGGCCCGGATCGCTGTGACCCAATCGTTGAGGAGCCGCGCTTGGAGACGGTTGTCGGGGCTGTCCGGCAGGGCGTCCAACTCCGCGTCCCCGTGCCGGGGGTGTCGGTGAGCTTGGCAAGCCTTGCTGGCAACGAAGTCGCGGCTTGGGTCCGCATGCCGGTCTTCCGCGCACCAATGGTGCGGCGCCCTGCTTGGATCGACGTCTCGGGCTCCGACCTTAGAGGTCGATGATGTCGCCGCGGAAGCCGGTGGTGAGACCCGGGATCAGAACCTCGGTTCGGGCGGCGTACGCGTCCGGCACGAGGTAGCCTCGCTCGGCCCCAAAGAGACCGGTGTAGCGCCCGAAATAGAGCGCGCGGCGCGGCCCGATGGCCGCGAGACGCACATCCCGGGCGAAGTTGTGGCCCAGACCCGAGATGCGGAACCCCGGCGCCGTGCCGCTCGGCTCCAGATAGCCCTCGACCGACAAGAGATCGAGCCGCTCCACACGGTCAAAGCGCCCAGAATGGACGCGCCTGACCTGGAACTCCGCGTTCTGGACACGGCCGAGTGCTGCGACGTATCTGCCGCTGCGCGGGCTCTCGGTCAGGCCGGACAGGGCCACACCTCCGACAGCGCCACCGGCGAAGGTGCCGGCGATCAGATCGTCCCCGCTCGGCGCCGGGTCGAGCCGGCTGGGACGCACGCCGTCCGGTGTCCAGAGGCCGCTGACAGCGACCCGAGCGCCGGGCGTGCCGTGCCCGAGCGCCTCTTGCGGCGCGATCAGACGGACGCCGTTCACGGAGAGCCCGTCCGCGCTTTGCACCAGGGGCCCGACGAGGGCGTAGTCGATCATGACATCCTGCGCGGTCAGACCATCGGCAGTCCGATCTGCGGCCACCGTGAGGACCTGCCCGGGCGCGAGAGCCTCGCGGCCGATCGCACCGAAGGGCGTGCGATACCGCGTTCCGGCCCCAAGCTCGACCCGAAGCCCGTTGATCAAGAGGCTGCCGAAGCCGTAGAGCGTCCCGACTATGCCGGTGCCGCCGATGCCGCCTTCGAACGGGTCCTTGCGGTCTCGGGTGATCGGGGCGGGCGCGGCGCAGGCAGCAACGGCTGCGGAACTCGCGAGCAGAAGTGCGGTGCGCCTAGTCGTCTTCATCTTGGGCTTCCCTTGGCGGAGCGGTCTCGGGCTCCCCCGTTTCGCGGTAAAAGTAAATGCCTAACCGGTACCGCTCGCGGCCGGGCGGTGCGATCTCCGCATCCCCGCGCAGGGCCAAGCTTTCCTCGTTGAGCGTCTCAAGCACGTCTTGGGAGAGCACCCGGGCACGCGCCTCAATCGCATCCACCGCCTCCGGTGTCAGGTTGTTGTAAAACACCGCCCGCTCGTAGAAGGGCGGCGTCTCGGCCAGGAGGTTCTCGGCCGCGGCGGCGATGTGATCGCCCACGTTGGAGGCAAAAAACACCAGCCGATCATCGTCGGATGCGGGCCCACGGCGCGCCGCGTCGGAGATCCTGAGGAGGCCGTCTTCCCCTTCGACGACAAGGTCCTGCCGGAGGAGCTCGTCGAGCACGGTGCGCGGCCGAATGTCGGTGTTGATGGCGCGGACGAGCGCCTCGAAGCTTTCGCTGTCGGAGGCCGTTCGCGGGAGCGGTTTGGGGGAGCCGTCCTCCGCCAGATAGGATGGCCGCGCGCGCCATTGGCCGATGACGGTGGCAAGCATCGCGGTCTTTGATCGGGTCGTCTCCCAGGTTTCGTCCTCGCTCGACAGAATGGCGCGGACGTCGCGGCGGTGGACGCCTGTGAGCAGGGTGATGCGGCTGTCGGTCGGGGCCTTGTCGCCAATGCGGAAGTCGTCATGGGCGACCTCCACATAGACGGATTTCAACAGCTTGTAGAACGCAGGGGCGGTGATGCCGCGCGCGATGAGCGTGCGAACGAGCGGGCGCATCAGGCCCTTCATCACCTTCAGAAAACGGTCGCTGGGATCCACCATGGCCTTTCGAAGATAAATGTCGTGGGAATTTTTTCCACACATTCCTTGACCCCAATTGACGCAGGCTTACCCTTGCTCGTGTGAAAAATGCACACGGATGCTCTGCGGATGCCGATCGAGAGGACAGGTCAGGACGAACCGCGCGATGGGCTGCGCCGCAGCCATCGCCAGGGTCCGACTGAACGGGCATGCGCCGCAGAGCCTCCCCAAGACATGCGCGACAGCCGAGGTCGTCCGACATGCCGCCCCGTGGGCGGCTGGACGGGCCGATCTCTCGCCCGCCGCCTCAGCCCCCCGCACTGCGCGAGAGCGGGGGGCCCCCTGACGACCGTCGCCGGACACTCCGTCCGACCCGGCGGCCGTAGCGGCGCGGCAGACAGCACACCACTTCTCTGCACTCGGGATGTCCCCGCCCCCCCGGGCGCCACTCCCGGGCGTTGCGGTGTGTTGCTGCCGCGCCGACCTTCTCACCCCCACTGAACTGGAGAGCACGATGCCAAAGACCCCATCCGAGGCACCCAACATTGTCGATATCGCGTCGAGTTCCGACGACTTTAACCTGCTCGTCCAAGCGCTGGCCGCCGCCAATCTCGTCGAGACGGTCCAAGGTCTCGAGGACATCACCGTCTTCGCGCCCACGGACGCCGCCTTCACGCAGCTCGCCGTCGATCTTGGCTTCGACGGTGACACGCATGACGAGGAGGCCGTCTTTGCCAGCATCGTTGCAAGCCTGACGGCGCTTGCCGAGGATGGCGATCCGATCCCGCTCCTGACCGACATCCTGCTCTACCACGTCTCTGCCGGTGCCAAGACGGCGGAGGAGATCGATGATCTCGACGCGGTCGACACGCTTCTCGAGGGCGCGACGTTCGAGGCGGCTGGCACCGTGCTTGTGGACAACGAGCCCGATGTCGCGAACCCGAGCATTGTCATTCCCGACATCGAGGCGTCCAACGGGACGATCCAGGCGATCGACCGCGTGCTTTTGCCGATCGACATTCCAGGCAACGAGGGTCCGGAGCCGACGGAGAGCATCACGGGCATCGTGGCGGCAAGCGGCGGTGTCTTCGACGGCGACCCGACCGACTTTGATCTGCTGCTCAACGCCGTTACGGCGGCCGGTCTTGCGGAGGCGCTCGACGATCCGGAGGCGGATCTGACCGTCTTTGCGCCAAACGACGCGGCTTTTGTCGGGCTTGCCCAAGCGCTCGGGTTTGAGGGGCATGATGAGGGGGATGCGTTCGCCTACATCGTCGAGGCGCTCACCCTGCTCTCGGGCGGTGCCGATCCAATCCCGCTTCTGACCGACATCCTGCTCTACCATGTGGCCCCCGAGGCGCTGGGCTCGGACGATGTTCTGGTGGCCGAGGCGATCCCTACTCTTCAGGGAGGGTCGCTCGGCGTCGACGGCCTCTCCCTGGTCGACAACGACCCCGACATCGCTGATCCGAGCCTCATCGCGACCGACATCCCGGCCACGAACGGCATTGTCCACGTGCTCGACGGTGTGCTTCTGCCCGTTGACATCCTGAACGGCGATGGCGGCTTCGGGAGCGTCGATTTCGAGATCGGCACCGACGCCAGCGAAGCGTTTCGCACTGGCGCCAACACCGACTTTGTCTCGGGCCTCGGCGGCAGCGACACGCTGCGGCTCGGGAATGGCGACGATGTCGGTCTCGGCGGTGACGGGAACGATCAGATCCTGGCCGGGCGCGGCAATGACATCGCCAAGGGCGGCGACGGCAATGATGCGCTTCTCGGCGGGCGCGGTGAGGACATCCTTCACGGCGGGGCGGGGCGCGACCTCCTTCTCGGTGGGCGCGATGCGGACATCCTGACCGGCGGCGAGGACGCCGACATCTTCCGCTTCACGAACGCCATCGGGACCGACACGATCACGGACTTCACCTCGGGCGAAGACCTGATCGAGCTGCGGATCCGGGGCATGCGGGACTTCGATGATGTCGAGCATCTGATCGCGGACGGCGCCGACGGTGCCGTCATCCACTTCGAGGGGGGCAGCATCACCCTCACAGGCGTCAGCGCGGACAGCTTGAGCGAGAGCGACTTCCTCTTCTCTTGACGCGATCCGGGGCGGCCCCTCCACGGGGGCCGCCTTTCTCTCTCTAGCACGGGGACCGAGCCATGACTTTGACGCGCGCCGGCTGTTGGCCGCTTTTGGGCTGGACGCTGTTTTTCAGCGTTCTGACGAACCTTTTGATGCTGACGGGTCCGCTCTTCATGCTCCAGGTCTACGACCGGGTTCTGGGCTCGCGGTCGGAGGAGACGCTCGTCGCCCTCACGGCCCTGGTCGCCGCGCTCTACTTCGCCTACGGGATCCTCGACTATGTGCGGGGCCGGGTGGTCGCCCGCATCGGGGCGCGGCTCCAGCTGAGCGGCCAGGCCCCGGTCTTTGACGCGGCGGTCTCCGGCAAGGCGCGGGGCGCCCAGCCGTCAAACGATCTCGATGCGGTTGGCGCGCTCACCGGCTCCTCTGCGCTTCTCAACGTGCTCGACGTGCCTTGGACGCCGCTTTTCATTGGGGCGATCTTTCTCTTCCATCCGCTCCTCGGGCTCGTCGCGGCGGCGGGCGCCGGGGTGCTGTTTGTCAATGCGCTTCTGACGCAGGTCGCCACAACGCGCGCGCGCCAAAACGCCCGTGCGGCGCAAGGCGCGTCCTTGACCTTCAGTGCGGGCGCCATGGCGGGCGCCGATGTGATCCGCGCCCAGGGGATGCTGCCCGCAATGCGGGGCCGCTGGGCGCATCTGCGGAACGCGGCGACCTCGGCCGAGCTCAATGCGGGCGACCGGGCCGGCGTCTTTGCCTCGGGCGGCAAAGCCTTTCGCCTGTTCCTGCAATCGGCCGTCCTCGCGGTCGGTGCCTGGCTCGTCCTCCGGGGGGAGCTGACGGCGGGTGCGATGATCGCCGCGTCGATCCTGCTCGGACGGGCGCTTGCCCCGCTCGAGCAGGTGATCGCGCAGTGGGACCTCCTCCAGCGCGGCATGGGCGCGTGGCGCGATCTGAAGGCCCTCCAGCCCCAACAAGAGCGATATCGGAGCCGCGCGCCGATCGCCTTGCCCCGCCCCGACGCCCGACTGACGGTCTCGCGGGTCACGTTGATGAGACCCGGCGACGACGAGCCGATTGTCCAAGGTCTCGATCTGTCGATGGTGCCGGGCGAGGTGCTCGGCGTCCTCGGGCCGAGCGGGTCGGGCAAGTCGACATTTGCACGGCTTCTGGTCGGTGCGGAGGCGCCGACCACCGGCAAGATCCGGCTCGGTGGTGCGACGTTGACCCAATACGGGGCCGAGGCGCTCGGGCGTCATGTCGGCTATCTGCCGCAAGAGGTGCAGCTCTTTGAGGGCACCGTGGCGGAGAACATCGCGCAGATGACGGCCGAGCCCGACGCAGGGCGCGTGATCGAGGCGGCACGGCGCGCGGGTGTCCATGCCCTGATCCTTGGGCTGCCCGATGGCTACGACACGCAGGTCCGCACCCTCGCGAACCGGCTCTCGGGCGGGCAAAAGCAGCGTCTTGCGCTGGCCCGCGCGCTCTACGGCGACCCGGTCCTGCTGGTTCTGGACGAGCCGAACTCGGCCCTCGACGCCGAAGGCTCCGACGCGCTGAACCGTGCGCTTTTGGCCCATAAGGCCAATGGCGGCGCGGCCGTTGTGATGACCCATCGCCCCTCGGCGATCTCCGCGGCCGATCGTCTGATGGTGCTCGAGAGCGGCCGGATCACCGCCCTCGGGCCGAAGGCGCAGGTGATGAAGGCAATGATCAGCAATGCGGCCGACATCCGCGCGGTCGCCGCAGGAGGCAAACGAGCATGACCGAGCCGAGCCCGACCACCATCACCGCGCGCCTGCCGATCCTGATCGGCGCGCTGACCGCAGCCGGCCTGATCGGCGGCCTCGCGGCATGGAGCCTGACGACCCAGCTCTCAGGTGCGATCATCGCGCCGGGCGTCGTCCAGGTGGAGACCGAGCGGCAAGTCGTCCAGCACCCGGATGGCGGACCTGTCCGAGAGATCCGCGTGCGGGACGGGGACCGGGTCGCGGAGGGAGACGTCCTTCTCCGCCTCGACGACACTTTTCTCAAAACGGAGCTTGCCATTGTCGAACGCCAGCTCACCGAGCTTTTCGTGCGGAAGCGCCGGCTCGAGGCGGAGCGCGATCTCCGCGACACGCTCGCCCCCGGTGACGTGCCGCGCTTCACCGAAGTGAGCGCGGTGCAGATGCGCGCAGCCATGGACGGTCAGCAGCAACTCCTCTCCGCGCGGATGGCAACGATGGAGGGTGAGGTCGACCAGCTCCGCCGCCAGCAGGAGCAGGTCAGCGAGCAAGTGACCGGCCTCGAGGCGCAGCTCCGCTCTGTCAGCGCGCGGCGTGAGATCGCACGTGACGACGTTGCGAGCCTCACCTCGCTCTTCGAGCGCGGCCTCAGCGAAGTGCGCCCGTTGCGCAACGCCAACCGCGAGGTGGCCACGCTGGATGGCGAGGCCGGGCGTCTCACATCTGCGATTGCCGAAGCCCGGTCGCGCCACGCTCAGCTCACAATCGAAGAACTGCGCCTCCAAAACGGCGTGCGAAGCGCTGCAGTTGAGGAGTTGCGCGATCTCAGCTTCGAGGAAATCGAACTCGCCGAGCGGCAGCTGAGCCTCAGGGAGCGGCTCTCCCGCCTCGATGTCCGCGCGCCGGTGGCGGGCCGGGTGTTCGAGCTGACCGTGGCGAGCCTCAACGCCGTGGTGCAGCCGGCCGAGCAGATCCTCTACATCATCCCAGAAGATCGGCCGATCCAAGTGATGGCCCGCATCCGCCCTGTCGACATCGACCAGGTCGAGCCCGGCCAGGACGTGCATCTGGTCTTCTCGGCGTTCGACAGGCGGACCACGCCGGAGCTTGCCGGGCGGATCGACATGATCGCCGCCGACACCGCCCGCGACGATCTGGGCAATGTCTACTACGAAGCGGTGATCAAGCCGACCTCCGGGGTCGCCGACCAGCTCGGCGGGGAGACGGTTGTTCCCGGCATGCCGGTCGAGACCTTCATCGTGACGGGCGCGCGAACGCCGCTCGAGTATCTGATCCAGCCCCTCAGCATCTACTTCAACCGGGCTCTGCGAGACGGGTGAGGTCCGCCGCCTACGATCCGCCAAGACCACGCGGTGCAAGGACCCAAGTCGATGGCGGTTCGAGCGGCACGGGACGCCGCTCCCGTATCAGCGCCGACCCGGTTGAGGTTCAAAGCGTTCGCCCCCCGCCATGTCACCCGCGCCGGCCGTCACAAGCCCTCGGGCGCCGCGCTCCGACGATCACTGGTCGCAAATGCGCGGTCCCCCATTCAGACGCAAGCCGCCAGACCGGGAGCGACATGTGACATCGGGCCAGGCCCGCAAACGAGGCATGGCAGACGTCTCTGCGCCAATCCTCTCGGTGTCAGCCCGCAGGTCCAGAAGCCGCGCCGCGACCTCGAGAACGCCACGCCTGAGCTGAGCGCGCGGCACGACAGGCAAGCCACACCATGCCCTGAGCCGAAGGACAGGGGATCCTGACGCCGCAGGAGGGCCTTTCCTAAAGGAACGTCTCCGGTCTCCTCACCCCGCGCAGCCCCAGATGGCCATTTTGCCGGACGCCCCACCACCCTCGAGACAGCACGCCATCCGTAGCTTGGAGGGCGGCTGATGCTTCAATCGACCAACGTCCAACAGGCAGACCACCTTGCACAAGGTTATGCTCTAACGCCCATCGACTTGAACGACCCAAACGAGCCCGGATTTGATGTCCCTTCGCGCGCCATGCAGGCGAGTGCGCTCTGGTCCCCACTCCACCGTCGCCACGGGGGCTCGGCACCGTCTTGAGGCGAGGGTCGCCCGTCCCGCCTCCCAGCAAAGGCACGTCTGGCGAGCGCGGATCGGTCGTTTGAGCGCCGCCGGGCTCGGCACATCTTGGGTCATGTTCGAGACCGGCGCGTCCAAAACCTCCGTCCGGCCCCTCTCGGCGGACTGCTGCGCAACCGCCGGTCGGGTCATGGATGAGCGCGGCGATGGTCTTCTGCGAGAAGACGTCGCACGGCAACGGAGCCGTCTGGCGCAGGAACCCCCGCCGCAGGAGGCCGCCCACTGCTGCGGGCAATGGCGAGGAGGGTGGGCTTGGCGGCGTTGACCCTCTGGGCGCATGGGGTCGGCCCGCATCGCTCAAGCTGTCGAACGGTGCGCGTGCGAGCGCCTTCGCCGAGACGCGGCACGATGGGGTGGGGCTTTGCCTCGGCCCGCCCGCGCCGTTCGTCTGAGCGTTGACGACACGTCGCACCGTCAGGCGCTCGACCGCTCTCAGCCCGGC
>JBCDHQ010000032.1:0-22362 GCA_038749815.1 Pseudomonadota bacterium
CCGAACCTCAGTTACGATTGCGACACGCATTACCCCTGGCAGACCGACGAGGTTGTGGCGGAGGGGCGTTTCACCTTTCAGGATGGGAGCCTGACCGTGCCGGAGGGGCCGGGCCTCGGCGTGACGCTCGACCGCGAGGCGCTGGCACGGCTGCACCAGACCTACCTTTCGGCCGGCATCACGGAGCGTGACGACGTCACCGAGATGAAAAAGCACTGGCCGGATTGGGAGTTTGGGCGGCCCAAATTCTGACCGCCGCCACCGTTAGAACAGGGTGCCGCGGGGCAGTGGTACGTTCAGCATCTCGCGAAAGGCCGCGACGAAGAGCACGATGATCCCCGCGAGGGAGAGCGCCAGGACGAGGGCGCTTTGCGGGCTCACCCGTTCGTGCTGCGCAATGACCATCAGCGCCAGCGCCATGAACAGCCCGGCCACCGTGAACCCGAGGACGGGGATCACTGCAACCGCGAACAGCATCGCCGCGGGCAAGGCCGCGCAGCGAACGGGCCCCTTGATCGGGTCCGCGGGCGACGGCGCTCCTCCCGTGATCAGGACAAGCGCTGCAATCGCGCTGAGGATCAGCGTGCCGAGCGCCACGGTCCGCGGAAAGACGGCCGCCTCGGGGTTTAGATCCGCCGCGAGCAGAAGCGCAGTGGCCGCCACGGCCGCAAAGGCGCCAATCGCCGCGAGATCGGCCCAGATCTCGCGCCACGGCGCGCGCGGCGCCTTTGGCGCGGGACTGCCACCGGACCAGAGCGCTTTGATCCGCGGCCAGAACGGATAGAGAAAGCTCAGCAATGTCAGGGCGATGATCGCCTGGCTGAGCGGGCGGCCGAAGAACTGCGCGGGGAGATTGCCGATCGCCGACCCGATGGTCCAACTCTGAACGAAACCCTGCTCGGCGATCCGCCCGAGGATCAGACCGAGGACGATCGGCGAGACCGGGAAGCCACGCCGCCCCGCGACCCAGCCGATCACGCCGAGGAGGATCATGATGCCCACATCCGAGAGGCTGTTGCGGATCGCAAACGCGCCGATGACAGTCATGAAGGCCACGACCGGGACGAGCGCGGCCTTCGGCGCGCGGGCGATCGCATTGTAGGCGAAGCGCCCGATCAGGAGACCGACCGGCAGCATCAGAACCGTCGCGAGGAGGAGGCCGAAAATAAAGGTGTAGACCACGGATCCTTCGGCAAAGAGCGACGGACCGGTCCGCACGCCCTGGACGAGGAGTGCGCCGAGGATCACCGCATCGGGCGGCGTGCCGGGGATGCCGAGGACCAGGGTCGGGATGAACCCACCACCGACGGTCGCGTTGTTGGCGCTCTCGGTCGCGACAATGCCGCCCGGATTGCCCTCGCCATAGGGCTCGGGGCCGGCGCCGCTGCGGCGGGCCTCGGAATAGGCGACAAGACCGGCGATCGAGCCGCCCGCGCCCGGGAGCGCGCCGACAAGTGTCCCGATCACCGAGGAGCGCGCGACATTGACCTTGTTGCGCAGAAGGACCGCGGTCGCCTCGGCGATGCGAAAGCCGCGCGTGCCGGCGCTGCCCTCAATGTGGCGGTCGGGCGTCGCGACCAGGTCGATCAGAACCGGAATGCAGTAGAGCCCGATGAGGGCCGAGACCACTTCGATCCCGCCGAGGAGCGTGGTGGAGCCGAACGTAAAGCGCACCTCGGCGCTCGTCTCCGAGATGCCGATGGTCGACAGGAGCAGCCCGAAGCCTGCTCCGATCATCCCCTTGATGAAGTTGCCGGTCGAGAGCGCCGCGATCAGCGACAGGCCGAAAATGGCGAGCCAGAAGTACTCGACCGGTCCAAAGGCGAGGGCCGCCTCCGCGAGCGGCGGAGCGACAAAGAGGAGGGCGAGCGCGCCGACCAGACCGCCGATGACAGAGGCGAAACAGGCCACCGTGACCGCAAGATCGCCGTCGCCGCGCCGCGCCATGGGATAGCCGTCGAAGGTCGTGGCAATGGCCGACGGCGTGCCGGGCGTGTTGAGGAGGATCGCGGCATAGGCGCCGCCGTAGATCGCGCCCGTGTAGATGGCGCCGAGGAGGATCAGCGCGCTGTCGGGCGGCATTGCAAAGGTGATCGGGACAAGGACGGCCACGGCCATTGTGGCGGTGAGCCCGGGGATCGAGCCGATGATCGTCCCCGCGGCAACGCCGAGCAGCGCCAAGAAGACATTGAAGGGCGAAAAAGCCGAGAGGAAGAAGTCGAGCATCTGAGAGCGGTTCGGGGCCGGTGACCGGCCCCGACCTGTGTCAGTCGATCACACCGGCGGATTTGGCCGCGGCGAGATACCCGTCCGCTTTCTCGGCAAGAAAGGCGTCCATCTCCGCGCCATAGGCCACATCGACCAGGGCGAAGCCACCGTCGAGCATCTGCTGCTGGAAGGCTTCATCCGCGTTGATCGCGGCGATGGCGTCAGAGACCTTTTGCTTCAACTCCTCCGATGCGCCCATGGGCACGGCAATGCCGCGATAAGCGCCTGAGACCATATCAAACCCGAGCTCCCGGAAGGTCGGCACGTCCGGGAATGCCGGGTGGCGCTCTTCCATGGCAACGGCGAGCATCCTCACCTGGTCCCCCTGCGCGGCGCCCACAGTGGTGTAGCCCCACTGCCCGGTCACCTGTTTGCCGAGATTGGCCGTTGTCGAGGCGCCCGTGCCCTGGAACGACACATACGTGGTCTCGATCCCGGCCATTTCGTCGAACATCACCTGCGCAAGATGGTTCGCCGTCCCCTTGCCCGACCCTGAGAGCGTGACGGCACGAGGGTTGTCCTTGGCGAAGGAAATCAGATCGTCGAGCGTCTGGAACTCACTGTCTGCGGTCACCACGATCGCATCGGGCGTGTAGTGGAACATGTAGACCGCCGCGATGTCCTCGGTCTCGAACCCGACATTGCCCTGCTTGGGCTTGATCACGATGTGGGGCAGGTTGATCCCCATGATGGTGGAGCCATCGGAGGCCATGCCGTTGAGCTGCGACCACCCGACGGCGCCGCCGCCGCCGGGTTTGTAGCTGACCACCATCTCCTCGCCGAAGAGCTCCGAGAAGAAGGGCTGTTGAAAGCGCGCGGTGACGTCGCTCTCGCCGCCTGGGCCGAAGGGGATGATGTAATCGACCGCGCTGGTCGGGAACTCATCGCCCGAGGCGATCCCGGCGGAGAGCGCGAGGGCGGCGACGGCAAGCATGCGTTTGATCAAGGCAAATCTCCCTTTGTGTGTCCCCGAACGAGGCGCCGGGGCTTTGTGGGGGCGGCGCTCTGGCCGCCCGGTCTTTGCAACACCCATCAATGCCGGCATTTTTGCGATTGTCTATCGGAACGGTACGGCGCCGCTTTGACACTGGCCGCATGTCCAGTAGGCTCCGCCCACATCCGAGCGCAAAGCGCCGGGAGCGTGACCGCAGGGGGACTGAGATGAAAACGAGTGTGCTGGCAGGTGTGGTTCTGAGTGTCGGAGCGGGTGGCGCGTTCGCCGATTGCGGGACGGTCACCTTCTCGGATGTCGGTTGGACGGACATCACGGCGACAACAGCCGCCACCACCGTCGTGCTGGAGGCGCTCGGCTATGAGACGGACATCAAAGTCCTCTCCGTGCCGGTCACCTACACCTCCCTTGCTGCGGGCGACATCGACATTTTCCTCGGCAACTGGATGCCCACGATGGAGGCCGACATCGCGCCTTATCGGGAGGCGGGAACCGTGGACACTGTGCGCGCCAACCTCGAGGGCGCGAAGTACACGCTTGCCGTCAACAAGGCGGCCGCCGATCTCGGGATCGGGTCTTTCGCCGACATCGCAGCGCAGGCCGATGCCTTGGAGGGCAAGATCTTCGGGATTGAACCGGGTAATGACGGCAACCGCCTGATCATGGACATGATCGCCGACGACGCCTTCGGTCTCTCGGGCTTCGAGGTCGTGGAAAGCTCCGAGCAGGGGATGCTCGCGCAGGTCGCGCGCGCCGACCGCCGCGGCGAGCCGGTGGTCTTTCTGGGGTGGGAGCCCCATCCGATGAACGCCAATTTCGAACTGACGTATCTCGAGGGCGGCGATGACTGGTTCGGCCCAAACCTCGGCGGCGCCACGGTCTACACCAACACAACGGCGGGCTTTGCGGGGGAGTGTCCGAACCTCGGGGCCTTTCTCAACAATCTCGAGTTCACGCTCGCGATGGAGAACGAGATCATGGGGGCGATCCTCGATGACGGCGAAGATCCGGTGGATGCGGCGACCGCATGGCTGCAGGCCAATCCCGCAGTACTGGAGAGCTGGTTGACAGGTGTGACCACGATCGAGGGAGGCGACGGTCTTGCGGCGGCCAAGGGGGCCCTCGGCCTCTGACGCCCGATGGACTGGCTGACCGAGATGAAGATCCCTGTCGGGCGCGCCGCGGCCGACATCTTCGACTGGCTCCAGTCCAACGGTGCCTGGTTCTTCGATGGCCTCTCGGATGCGCTCGAGGTTTTCATCGACGCGATCCTGTGGGCCCTGCAAACACCGCATCCCCTGATCATCGGCGCGGCCTTCGTCGCGCTGACCTGGGTGCTGCAGCGGTCCTGGAAGACCTGCCTTCTGATCGCGCTCGGGTTTCTCTTCATCCTGAACCAGGGCTACTGGGAGGAAACCACGGAGAGCCTGACGCTCGTCCTTTCGGCCTGCGTGCTCTGCATGGCGGTCGGCGTGCCGATCGGCATCGCGGCCGCGCACCGGCCGAGGCTCTACCGCGCGCTCCGGCCCGTCCTCGACCTGATGCAGACCCTGCCGACCTTCGTCTACCTGATCCCGGCCATCGTCTTCTTCGGGATCGGCATGGTGCCGGGCCTCATCGCAACCGTGATTTTCGTGCTGCCCGCCCCGATCCGGCTAACCCATCTGGGCGTCGCGTCAACGCCCCGCCCGCTGATCGAAGCGGCAGAGGCCTTCGGCGCCACACCCATGCAGACGCTTCTCAAGGTTGAGCTGCCGAGCGCCTTCCCGCAGATCATGGCGGGCCTCAACCAGACCATCATGCTGTCGCTCTCCATGGTGGTGATCGCGGCGCTCGTCGGGGCGGACGGCCTCGGCGTGCCGGTCGTGCGGGCGCTCAACCAGGTCAACACCGCGCTCGGGTTTGAAAGCGGTCTGATCATCGTTGTCGTCGCCATCATGCTCGACCGCATGCTGCGTGTGGACCGCTCGTGAGCGCGGTTGTCTTCAACGCCGTCTCCGTCGTCTTCGGGGCAAACCCCACGCAGGCCTTGCCCTTGATGGACGCGAACCGCACCCGCGCCGAGATCGAGGCTGAGACCGGCCAGATCCTCGGGGTGCACGACTGCTCCCTCCGGGTGGAGGAGGGTGAGATCCTGGTCCTGATGGGCCTCTCCGGGTCGGGCAAGTCGACGCTCCTTCGCACGGTGAACGCCCTCAATCCCGTCACGCGCGGCGATGTGAGTGTGCGGGGAGAGGCCGGTATGGTTTCTGTCACCCAAGCCGATCAGCGCACGCTTCGCGGGCTCCGCACGGCTCAGATCTCGATGGTCTTTCAGCAGTTCGGCCTCCTGCCCTGGCGGTCCGTGCGCGACAATGTGGGTCTCGGACTGGAGCTCGCGGGGATGACCCGGTCCGCGCGCCGGGCGAAGGTTGACGCACAACTTGCGCTCGTCGGACTTGCGGACTGGGCCGAGCGCAGTGTGGGCGAGCTCTCGGGCGGCATGCAGCAGCGCGTCGGGCTCGCCCGCGCCTTCGCCACCGAGGCACCGATCCTCCTGATGGACGAGCCTTTTTCCGCGCTCGATCCGCTGATCCGCAACCGCCTGCGGGACGAGCTGCTCCTGCTCCAGGCGGAGCTGCAGCGCACCATAGTCTTCGTCAGCCACGACCTCGACGAAGCGTTCAAGATCGGCAACCGCATCGCGATCATGGAGGGCGGTCGGATTGTCCAATGCGGCACGCCGCGCGAGATCTTCTCGGCGCCCGCATCCGACTATGTGGCGGACTTCGTGGCGGACATGAACCCGCTGACAGTGCTCAAAGCGCGCGACGCCATCGAGCCCGTCACGACCCCGGCCACCACCAGCATCGATGCCGGCCAGAGCATCCGAGACGCGATGGAGCTGATCCGCGCCACCGAACACCCCATCGCGGTTGAGGAGGAGGGAACCGTCATCGGCCAACTCTCCCGCGCGAGCGTTCTGACCAAGCTCCTCAACCCGCGAAGCTGACGCGGCCAGAGATGCCAAAGAGACATGTCCCCCACACGCAGCGCCGACGCCCTCTCGGGCCGTTTGCGCTCCACCCGCCTGGATGACGTCTTTCTCGCCAACGCACGTGGCTCTTTGAGAAAGCCACTTTTGGCGTGGGTCTCGACAGCGCCCTCAGCCACCGCCTCGCGGTCAGATGTCGTCTCCGCCTGCATCGGTCGCTTGAGTGGGCGGTGCGCCGAGACAAAAAACCGGTGTCGCGGCGTGCTCCGCGGCCCTAGACCCTCTGAGTGAGCGTCATTGAGAGCCGTCTTCCCGAACCCAAGCGGTGGTCCGGCCGATACGAGACTGTTTGGGTTGGGAGGCATGCTCCGGACGTGTTGAAAGGGCCTCGGGATAGGGTGACTTGGACGATTGGCTCCGAGCGTCGCGCGCCCTCTGTCGGTGTCCAGACCTCAGGGGAGACGCCTGTGGCCGCGTTGAAGGTTCGTTGAAATGGGTGTTGAAAGCGACATCACTCTGCCAAAAAAATGGAGATGCCACTGCTCGATCCACCATTAACACCTCCGCCGAAGATCAAGCTGTCTCGCCTCCGGGATATCGGCTGGGCCAACTGGGACCCGATTGGCCTCTTGGCGGATGGACAGACGTGGGAGGACGCAGACTGCCAACCGTTCGCCAACGAGTATGACAGCTACCTCCTTCACGGCGCAGGCCAGCTCCGCAGGGGGGCGCGCGAAGAAGACGTCGTGACCTTCCTCGTTGATGTTGAGGTCAATCACATGGGTCTGGGACCCGGACGCGACGCTGCGGCCCGAGCAACAAAGGTCGTTGCGGCTGTTCAAGCGGATGACGAGCTTTGGACCTATCCGGAGTGATCTCCGCAGCGGCTTCGCGCTCAGCGGCCCGCCGGCACTCATAAGACGCTTCCATCTTGGACGGTCGGCCAGGCGGTCGATGCGAAGCCTTCTTGTCTCCGTTCGTCGCGCTGACGGGTTTGGGTTTTGGCGGCGACGTCTTTGAATTCTCTAGGTGTTCGCCACGGGATCACCCCGGAAAAGGACCGGCCACAGAGAGCCATTGGACCGCCAATGGCGAGCGAGCAGGACCGCCCGGACGCCCTGAGGCGTCGCGACTGGTTCGAAGCGCAGCCGGACCTCGGCTCGTCGCCATCGACGAGGCCTGGACGGTGACGAGCATGACGCGCACTGTTGGCCGCCGCGCCAGCGGCCGCATGTGTGCGTCTCAGGCCATCGCAAACCCACGACGCGGGTTTCAGGCGTGCGCCTCAATGGAACGGGTGCGCCGATGGCGTTGGATAGGCCGATCAATGGCGACTGGTTCGAGGCCTGTTTCCGACGCGTCGTGATGCCCCCTTTCGCCGCGGCGACATCGTCATTCCGGGCACTCTGAGCCAAAGGCGTCTCGCCGCGCACGATCATTGAGGATGGACGTGCTGAGCAAAGCATCCATCCTCCACACAGCCCCGCAGTCCCCCAATGAGATAGCGCTCGCAAAGCTCAAGACCTCCTTGAGACAGGCAGCGGAGCGAACCGTCGACGGCCTTTGGGCTACCGGCCGCCCACTCGACGCCGTCACACCAACAGAGTGTGCAGACTCCTTTGCCGCTGAAGGGTGCCATGCAGGTTGATCGAGAACCGCTCCAAGGAGCCGAACTCGGGGAGGACAAGATCGGCATCAGCCTCGGGCGCGGCTTCGATGCTCTAGGCGCTCGCTTAAGGCTTCGCGAACGTGATCGTCCGATCCGCATCTTTGGGGAAGACGGCTCGAGATGTGCGGCCCGGGTCTGGGTCTTCGAGGATCAAGGCGCCTTTCCAGCCGACGGCTTTGTCAAACGGGTTTCCTTCGGTCCGCGGGGCGATGGCCCACATCAGACCGCTCCGCCCGGAACATGGTGTCCGGCCGTGAGGGAGTTCACTTCCGGACCGTTGGTGGGGCACGCACCAGCGAGCCTCCTCCGGCGGCCACTCTTCCGATGGTGCCGCCTGCCCGCAGCTCAGGGCCTGGCCTGATGCAGCTTCGCGCCAGATCCGGGGCCTGCGCTCCTCAGCGGAAGCTCAACCGAGGGGGGCGGACCATCGCTGCGGGTGGGCCTCAAGAAACGCGCGCGACGAAAGAGGCGTCGGGGGTCGACCAACTTGCCCGCTCCGCCATGTCTTGAGACGTGGACGTCACAAAAAGCCTTTAGCGTTCCGAGGTCTACAAACGATAGGGACGACCATGATCAAACTGCTTTTGCCTACCGCTATTGCCGTGCTCGCCAGCACTGCGTCTCTGGCATCGGAGGTTTCGGGCAAACTAGTCCTCTACACCTCGCAACCGAATGCCGATGCCCAGCAAACCGTCGATGCCTTCACCGCACAGTACCCAGACGTTGACGTCGAGTGGATCCGAGACGGCACAACCAAGGTCATGGCCAAGCTCCGCGCAGAGTTCGAGGCGGGGGCGCCGCAGCCCGACGTGCTTCTGATCGCCGACATGGTGACGATGGAGGGGCTGGAGGCCGAGGGTCGCCTGATGCCGCATCCGGACGCAGACGTGTCCGCCTACGATCCGGCCTTGATGGACCCGGAGAGCCACTATTTTTCAACCAAGCTGATCACCACGGGGATCGTCTACAACACCAATGCACCGATGGTGCCAACCTCCTACAGCGACCTCCTCAAACCTGATGCCAAGGACATGCTGGCGATGCCGTCGCCCCTGACGTCCGGGGCCGCGACGATCCATATGGCAGCGATAACCGGCACGCCCGATCTTGGGTGGGAGTTCTACGAAGGCCTCGCGGATCAAGGTGCGAACCCGCAAGGCGGCAATGGCGGGACCTATCGCGCGATTGCGGGCGGCGAGAAGCTCTACGGATTTGTCGTCGACTTCCTTCCGATCCGGAACAAGCTCGAAGGCGCACCCGTCGAGTTCGTGTTTCCGGAGGAGGGCGTGAGTGCGGTGACCGAGCCCGTGGCGATCCTGTCGACGGCTCAGAATCCCACCGCGGCCAAGGCCTTCGTGGACTTCTTGATTTCGCCGGAGGGTCAGCAGCTTGCCGCGGACATGGGCTATCTGCCGGCACATCCCGACATCACGCCGCCGGAGGGCTTCCCGCCCCTGAGCGAGATCAAGCTTCTCGACTTCGATCCGGCAAGTGCCTTGGCCAATGACGCGGCCAACAAGGCGAGGTTCGTCGACATCTTCGGCGGCTGATGGCCCGACGGCTCGAGCGCGGCGAGGGTTTCACCCTCGCCGTTGTCATCACGATCTCGCTGGTCCTGTTCGTGTTTCCGCTCGGGCTGCTGGGACAGGTCGCGTTTCGGGACGGACTGGGACCGGTTGTTGCGCTCCTCGACACACGTTCGGTCCCGCGTGCCCTGTGGAACTCGCTCGAGAGCGCCGCGCTCTCGGCCCTTTTGGCGCTCGCGGCAGGGACGGCAGTGGCACTGGTCCTCGGTCTCACCGATGTGCGGGGCAAGGGCGTCTTTGCGTTTCTGCTCCTGATCCCGATGATGATCCCGCCGCATGTCACGGCGATTGCATGGATCCAGGCGCTTGGCCCATCTTCGCCGCTCCTCCAAACGCTGGGTCTCGCGCCACCGCTTGGAACGACGCATCCGCTCTACTCCCGAGAAGGGGTCGTTCTGCTTCTCGGCATCCAGCATGCCCCGCTGGTCTTTCTGGTTGTCCTGGCGGCGTTGCGGAGCCTGCCGCGAGAGATGTCGGATGCCGCGCGTGTGTCCGGCGCGGGGCCCGCGCAGATGCTGCGTCGGATCGTGCTGCCCCTTCTGGCCCCGACGCTGATCGCTGCCTTCGCCCTGGCCTTCGTCTCAGCCCTTGGCAATTTCGGCATTCCGGCACTTCTGGGCATCCCGGCGCGCTACACGACCCTTCCGGTTCTGATTTGGCAGCGACTGGCGAGCTTTGGGCCGTCTGTCCTGACCGATATGGCCGTGATCGCGTCGCTTGTCGCCGCGATTGCGATTGCCGCGGTGGTGTTTCAGCTTTGGCTCGCGTCGCGTCACCGCAATGCGCTGATCGGCCCGCCGCAGCCACCGCTCGACATTCGCCTGGGCCGCGCGCGCATCCTTGTCGAAGCTGCCCTGGCGCTTGCTATTCTCGCCACGCTTGTCCTGCCGATCACCGCGCTCTTTACGACTGCCTTGGTGCCCACCTACGGCGTCAGGCTGAGTGCCGAGACCCTGACGCTCGCCAATTTCGCCGAGGTTCTTTTTCGTCAGTCGGTGACGGTCCGTGCGTTCCTGAACTCAACGTTCATCGCCGCAAGCGCTGCCGTTCTTCTGGCAGGGTTCGCGATGCTGGTGGCCCGCTATGCCGCGGCCCGAACCCGCGGCCTGCGCCAGGTGGGAACGGGCGTCAGCGCGCTCGCCGAGATGACCTATGCGATCCCCGGTCTTGTGATCTCCGTTGCGTTCATCCTCGCGTTCATCAAGCCGCTGCCACTCGTCGGTTTTTCGATCTACAACACCTTGTGGATCATCCTGCTCGCCTATCTCTGCGCCTTTTTCGCCATCGCGCTTAAACCCGCGACGGCCGCCATGCTGCAGCTTGATCCTGCCCTGGATGAAGCCGCGCGGTGTGCCGGCGCGAGCCACATCCGGCGTCTGGTCGGCATCACCTGTCCCCTGATCCTTCCGGCCGCGGTCTCGGGCGCGATCCTCGTGTTTCTGACCGCATACAACGAGGTGACCGTTTCGGCCCTTCTGTGGTCGAGTGGACATGAGACTATCGGCACCACAATCTTCAACTACGAAGACGGCGGGTACACCACGCTCGCCGCGGCCATGTCTGCGGTCACAGTCGTGGCGACGGTTCTGCTGATGGGCGCGCTCGATTGGCTGGGACGGAGGGCACCGCCCGGCGTCGTGCCCTGGCGGCTCTAGGGTCAGGACCCATTGATCTGAGGGGGTCGCTCTGGTTCACTCTTGGACAACGAGAGGCGGACATGAGCGGACTGATCTGGTTGAGTGACGAACAGATGGCGCGGATCGCACCCTATGTCCCGAAGAGCCATGGCAAGCCGCGGGTCGACGACTGCAGGGTGATCAGCGGGATAATCTACATCATTCGCAACGGGTTGCAGTGGAAGGACGCGTCAAGGGACTATGGCCCGCACAAGACGCTCTACAACCGGTTCGTGCGCTGGTCGCGGATGGGTGTAGTCGCCGAGATCTTCCTGGAACTCGTCCGTGCGGGTCAGTTGGCCGAGACGATCATGATCGACAGCACCCATATCAAAGCGCAGCGCATGGCGGCGAGCCTGGCAAAAGGGGGGCACTTCCGCGCCATATCGGACGCTCGAAGGGCGGCCTGACTTCGAAGGTCCACGCCGTGTGCGACGCGCTCGGACGGCCGCTGCGGCTCTGGCTCAGCGCCGGGCAGATCAGCGATTACACTGGTGCGCGGGCGTTGCTGGGGCGGTTGCCGGCGGCGCGGACGATGCTCGCGGATCGCGGCTGCGACGCCGACTGGTTCCGAGAAGGCTTGGAAGATCAGGGCATTGCACCCTGCATCCCATCCAGGCGCGGCCGCAAAGAGCCGATCCTGCACGATCCCAAGCTTTATGCCCTGCGCCACCGTATCGAGAACATGTTCGCCCGATTGAAGGACTGGCGCCGGGTCGCGACACGATACGACCGCTGCGCCGACCTCTATCTCTCCGCCGTCGCCCTGGCCGCCACCGTCATTTTCTGGCTATGAGATGCTGTAACGGGGCCTGCGTCACGCGCCGCCGTTGCCACTTGTCAGATCAGCACCGCGCTGTCGCCATTCCCGTATTGAACTCACATGGAGGAGGACGGGATGAAGTTGTTTGTTGGATTGGATGTATCGCTTGCGAAGACCTCGGTCTGCGTGATCAGCGAGCACGGCAAGATCATCAAAGAGGCAGAGACTGAAAGCGAACCCGAGGTTCTGGCGCTCTGGCTGGACGATCTGGTCGGCAGCATCGTGGCAATCGGCTTGGAGGCTGGCCCACTGTCGCAATGGCTGCATCGAGGACTGACCGAAACTGGCTTTGATGCGGTGCTCATGGAAACGCGGCAGGTGAAAGGAGCTCTGAAGGCGATGCCGATCAAGACGGACCGGCGGGATGCCGAGGGGATTGCGCGTCTGCTCCACCTCGGCTGGTTCCGTCCAGTTCACTGCAAGTCTGTATCGGCTCAAGAAATCCGGGCCGTTCTCGGCGCCCGGAAAGCCATTCAGCAGGGTATGATCGCATTGGAAATGTCACTCCGTGGACTGCTGAGGAACTTCGGCCTGAAGGTCGGCGCGGTCTCTCGCGGTAGGTTTGAGGCCCGTATCCGGGAGCTGTCGGAAGGCAACTTCATGCTGGAAACCGCAACAGAACCAATGCTGCGCGCCCGAGCAACGCTGCGCCTGGAACTGGCAACGCTTGAGAAACAGGTACGCCAGTTGGCCCAAGACGATCCGGTGTACCACCGTTTGATGACAATGCCAGGGATCGGTGCAGTCGTCGCACTGACCTTCCGCGCAGCTGTCGATGATCCGGCTCGCTTTCAATCTTCAAAGAAGGTTGGTCCTTGGGTTGGCTTAACGCCTTCACGCAACCAGTCCGGAGAACGGGATGTGTCCGGCGGTATCACCAAGGCTGGTGACGTCAATCTAAGGCGAGCATTGTGCCAGGCCGCAACCGTCATGATGAACCGTGGCCGGTCGACATGGCTGAGAACATGGGGCGCCCAGTTCGCGCAGCGGCGCGGGCGCAAAATCGCGATGGTTGCCCTTGCTCGCCGCATCGCTGTCATACTTCATCGGATTTGGGTGAATGGCACAACATTCCAGCCCGATGCCGCGCCGAGAGTGGCCTAACGACAAAAAGCATCGCTGATAGCCTGTCTGATCGCAGGCTTTCGAGGTCCCGCAGGGACGTGGTTCCGATGATGCCGAGGTCAGGACCGTAGCTGACACAAGTTAAGCACGCCTATGAGATGGGCACATTGGAATTACCTCGAACCAGCACCATGTTGGCGGCCGCCGTGTTGACCACGAACCGAAGCATTTGCCCCAAGGATCTCAGCCGAAAGCCGCGACAGAAGCCAGGGCGGGCACCAAGAACATCAAACGAACCGCTATGGCGGATCAATTGTTTTGCGCAAAACGGCTTGACTGGGACGCCCCCGTTACCGAAGTCCTGAGCCTAGTCAGGCAGAACCCATCCGCCGGTCAAACGGACGCGGATCTCGTCGCCGACCTGCGCGGGGTGGGGCAGGTCGAGCATGAGGTCCACGTGGGTCTTCGGGTCCGAGGCGACGGCTTCCCAATGGCCGCCCCGATAGTGGACCGACCGGATCGTCAAACGGGCACCCTCGGGGTCGGGGACGACCTGGCGGGGGCGCACAAAGACGGTCTGACCCCCGGCGCCCTCAACAGGCACGGTCTGGCCGAAGATGCGGGCTTCGGGGCCGATCACGTCGGCGCGCAACAGGGCGCCGCGTCCAATGAAGCGCGCCACGGTCTGGCTTGCGGGACGCTCATAGATGTCCTGCGGTGTGCCGACTTGCAGAAACCGCCCGCTGTCCATCACCGCCATGACGTCAGCGAGCGCCATCGCCTCGCGCTGGTCGTGCGTGATGAAGAGTGTCGTCACCCCCGACCGCTCATGAAACGCGCGCAACTCCCCTTCCATCGCGTGCCGAAGATGCGGATCGAGGTTGGCCAGGGGCTCATCCATCAGAACCGTGCGCGTATCGCCGGCAAGACATCGCGCGAGCGCCACTCTCTGGCGCTGCCCGCCGGACAGGGCATCCGGGCGGCGGTCGGCGTAGTCGCTCAACGCAACTGTTTCCAGGTGGTCGCGCGCCAGGCGGAGCGCCTCGCTCCGCTCGGTTCCCTTGGCCTCATAGGGGAACGCGACATTCCGGGCCACGCTCAAGTGCGGCCAAAGAGCGTAGGACTGGAACACGACCCCAACCTGGCGCGCCTCAGGAGGCACATCGATCGCGCCGTCAAAAACAGTCTGGCCGTTCAGCGCGATGCGGCCATGATCCGGGCTCTCGAGACCTGCGATGGCCCGCAAGAGCGTGCTCTTGCCGCAGCCTGATGGCCCGACAACACAGAAAAAGGCATTGTCTGAGACATCGAATGAGATGTCGTCCAAGGCTCGGTGCTGACGGAAGGACTTGCGGAGAGCTTCAACAACTATGCCCAAGTGTCGCCACCTCTTGACGACGGTGCACTCCTGCCGCGCCTGAACGTTGGCAAGGTGCGCCGTGGGCCCGGGTGGACCGCCTCATAGGACGCGAGCGCTGTTGCTCGCGTCAAATGATTGCCTTTCGCACCCAACTGGAGACCCACTCGCTGACAATGACCGTCGCAAGGATGAGGATCAGAATGACCGTGACCTGCGGCCAGGCGAGCACATTGAGCGAGGCCTGCAGCTTGAGGCCGATCCCGCCCGCACCAACGAGGCCGAGGATCGTGCTCTCGCGGATGTTGATGTCCCACCGGAAGACGGAAATGCCCCAGAAGGCAGGCATGATTTGGGGAACGATGCCGTAGTTGAGCACCTGAAGGGGCTTTGCGCCGGTCGCCTCGATGGCCTCGATCTGTTTGTCATCGGTTTCCTCGATCGCCTCGTAGAGCAGCTTGCCGATGAACCCGATGGACCGAAGCGCAATCGCAATGATCCCCGCCAGAATTCCGGGGCCAATGATGGCAACCAGCAAAAGCGCCCAGATCAGCGAGTTGATCGAGCGCGACGCCACGATGATGAAGAGCGCGATGGGGCGCAGAACCCACGTCGAAGGCGTTGTGTTGCGCGCAGCGAGGAACGCGATCGGCACGGCCATGATGACGCCGGCCATGGTGCCCAATGTCGCGATGTTGAGCGTGTCCCACATCGGCACGAGAAGCTCGGGCAGGTAGGACATCCGCGGCGGGACCATGCGCGACCCGATGTCGGCGGCCTGGCGCGGGGCATCCCAGACAAAGGCCCAGATCGTGTTCTGGGTCATCAGCTGCCAGCACCAGACAAAGAGGGCGACGAGCGCAACCCAGCCCACCCACATGAGGAGCCGCGCGCGCGGTGTGCGGTGGCTCCAGACTTGGGAGTGGTGCGCAATCTCGCTCATTGCAGGAACTTCCGCAGGTAGCTGGAGCTGTATTCGGCGACCATGACGATGGCGATGATGATCAGGAGGATCGCCCCCGCGCTGTCGTACTCGTAGCGGTCGATCGCGGTGTTCAGCGTCGCACCGATTCCACCCGCGCCAACAATCCCGATCACGGCGGATTCTCGGAAGTTGATGTCGAGCCGGTAGAGCGAGAGCCCGATGAGGCGTGGCATGACCTGAGGCTGCACCGCGTAGTTGACCAACTGAAGCCAAGACGCCCCGGTCGCGCGGATTGCCTCGGCCTGGGCCTCGTCGATCTCTTCAATGTCGTCGGCCAGCAGTTTCGACAGAAACCCGATGGTGGCGAAGGCGAGCGTGACAAAGCCCGCGAACGGGCCAAACCCGAACATCGCCACCAGAAAGATCGCAATAATGATCTCCTGCAAGGACCGGCTGACGGCGATGATCGAGCGACAGATCACGTAGACCCAGGCGGGCGCAAGGTTGCGCGCAGCGCCAATCCCGATTGGAACCGAGATGATGACGCCGACCACAGTTGAGGTCAGGGTCATCGTCAGGCTCTCGATCAGCCCTCGGTAGATGTCGTTCCACCGGCTTGTGAAGTCAGGTTGCAGAAAGCCCAGAACAAACCGTTGCCCGCGTTCGAGCCCGATCGACACGCGCTGCCAGTCGACCTCGACCGAACTCGTCGCGAGGACAAGATAGGCCAGAATGCCAAGTTGGACCCCGATCCGCCAGCGCCGGTCCGTGAGGATTTGCGGCGGCCGACGCCAGGTCGTCGGGTACCTCTGTGCCGTCATCTGGCAAGGGCCGCCAATCTCGCGCCGGCATCGGCTTCGGCTTGCGCTTGGTCTTCGGTGCCGTGGCGCATGGCGTTCCAGTCTTCTTTGCCGTAAATCCGCGTGAGCACGGCTTCGGTGAGCTCCGACGGCGGCCCGTCAAAGACGATCCGCCCGGCGTTGAGCCCGACGATGCGCTGCATGAACTGCTGTGCGAGCGGAACGTCATGGATGTTGACGATCGCCGGTAAGTCACGCTCGGCGCAGATCTCGGTCAGAAGCCGCATGATCTGGCGGGATGTCTTGGGATCAAGGCTGGCCGTCGGTTCGTCGACCAAAAGCAGCTCCGGTTCCTGCGCCAAGGCGCGCGCGATCCCAACCCGCTGGCGCTGGCCGCCCGAGAGCGCGTCCGCGCGCTTGTCGGCCTGGTGCATTAGGCCGACGCGGTCGAGAAGCCGATACGCCTCGGAGATGTCCCGCCCGGGGTAGCGCCGCAGGAAGCTGCGCCAGAACGGGACGTAACCGAGCCGCCCCGACAGAACGTTCTCCATCACGGTCAGCCGCTCAACGAGCGCGTATTCCTGAAAGATCATCCCGATTTTGCGGCGCTGGCGCCTCAACTCGGCCTTGCCGACGCGTGCAAGGTCGATCTCGCCGAGCAGGATCTGTCCTTTCGTCGGTTCGACGAGCCGGTTGATGCAGCGGATCAGAGTGGACTTTCCGGCCCCAGACGGACCGATGAGCCCAACGATCTGGCCTTTCGGGATGTCGAGGGTCACATCGTCCAAAGCGGCATCGCCGGTCTTGTACGTCTTTGAAAGCCCAGAAAGCGTCAGCATCCGTCCATCCCGCAAACGTCACGGGCGACCAAAGGCCACCCGTGACAGGTCAGTGTCTAGATACGAGAGGTCAGCTGCACTCGTAAACGACGCCGTTGGCTTCATCGATGGTGCGGATCACGGACCAGTCGTCCTGGAAGCTGATCTCGATGAACTGGTCTTCGCCGTTGCGGCCGAACTCCTCGGCCAGCGCAGTCCCCTCCCAGTCAAAGCTGAAGAACGCCGCCTGGATGCTCTCCTGCAACTCCGGCGTCAGGTTGTAGACCGTGCCGTACCCCGTGGTCGGGAAGGTTTGGGACTGGTAGACGGTGACGAGCTGGTCTTCAGAGACGACGTCCCGGTCGATCATGCGGGCCTTGACCGAGTTGGCGATCGATGCGGCGATGTAGTCTTTGTTGGCCACACCAAGGATCGAGCTGTCATGGGCCCCCGAGAAGGTGGCCTCGAAGTCACTGCCCGGGGTCATTCCGAACTCTGCCGCCAGGATTGCCGACGGCGCCTTGAACCCGGAGTTCGAGGTTTCGGATGTGAAGGCGAGCGTCTTTCCGGACAGATCCTCGACCGTCTCGATGCCCGATCCGGGGAACGTGATGATCTCCATCTCATAGCCGAACGAGCCATCCTCGGCGGCCATCATGGCGAAGGGACGGAACCCGGCGCAGGCCACGGCGAGCGGGTTCGACCCGGTGTTGAACCCGGCGATGTGGAGGCGTCCGGCGCGCATCGCCTCGATCTGGGCGGCGTTGGACTGGACCGGGAAGAATTGCACGGTCTTGCCCGTGGCCTCCGACAGATGCTCAAGGAAGCCCGCCCAAACCTCAGCATAGACGGCCGGGTCCTCAACCGGAGTGTAGGCAAAGATCAGCGTGTCCGGGTCGATCAAGTCGGAGGGGTCGGTTGGAATGTCGGCGATCAAGTCTCCGTCGGCATCGGTGTACCGGTCGCCGAGCGTAAACTCGGCAAGCGCGGTGGTGGCCGTGACGAGTGCGGAGACTGCGGTGAGTGTTGCGAAGAGTCTCATATGTATCCCTCGAGGAGCAGATGAAAAGCTGACCTGAGGCATAGGTCGAAACTTAACATCTATGTAAAAATTTTATGAAGCATTTCTGAAGTCTCGCCCGACCGATGCCGAAGCCAGCATCTCCACCCTCCGAGCTGCTCCCCGAACTCGGACACCGACGGAAGCTGTGATCTGAGGTCATCTTGGTCTTCGAGAGGGGACAGGCGAGGCGGCGGCACGCGGCCGTGATCAAGTCGAAGGACGCGGCGGAGGTGTCGGCGGCTGTGCGGTGCGTCGCTGGTCCACCAGTGGAGCGAGCCTTGTGCGCCATGGGTCTGAGCACAGGGTCGAGCGCCCATTTAGCGCGCGCTGTGGGGCTTGCTCGACACGAGGACATGGCAGGGCGAGGGCGGCGCGCGAGCTGCACGCGCCGATTGGGGAGCTCGCCGCGGCGGACAGTTTTTTGTCGCGAGAGCTCAAGCCCTGGGGCGCGGCATGGTCGGGACCACCCGCGCCTGTCGGTCGTCGGCCCCTGTCGCGTCCGCGGTCCACCACCGACCTGCAGGCGAGATCGCGGGGAACCTGGGCCTGATGGCCCTGATCGACCGGCGGTTCGGCGACACTGCTCTGTTGATGACGTGGCATCTCACAAAGGACGGCCACGCGGGGAACCCGAAGCGGGTGCGACGGCTTACGCGCCTTATGAGTCGGGTGCCAGTCTGCCGGCGCCCGAACATCAGCCGCCCGCCAAAGGGCCGCTAGGCCGTCTTGATGATCGACCGCCTCACCAGGTCTGGTGCGCAGACATCACCTGTCTCCCGATGCGATAGGGCTCTCTCTATCTCATGGCGATCCTGCACTGGCAGCGCCGCCGGGTGCCGTTGCGGCACCTGCCGAACACGCTCATGGCCGAGATCTGCGGTGAGGCGCCCGACGCGGCAGATCAGGACCACGGACCGGACAGCTCGCGGCCTTCGCCTGGACAGACCGGCGCCGGGGATCCGTACCCCTGTGGACGGCACGCGCCGCTTCCTCGACACCATTCTTAGCGAACGGCGCTCGCGGTCGCTCACCACCAGGTGCGCCCACCTGCACACCCAAGAGACCCCCTCCGACGCCCGCCCGGGCCAGGTTCGACATCCACAGCCATCGGCGGCCCCACACCGCCCTGGTCGGACAGGGGGCCACCGCGCCGACACGCAACCCGACCTGGAGCCCCGGAACGGAGCTCAAGGCCGACCACATCCTGCCCGACGTTCGGGGAGCCCCTCAGTCGCGACTGAGTGCCGGCCCGCTGCCCAATCAAGCCCTTCGCCGTCCGGACTGTCTGAGCGCGCTCGGGATCTTTGAGCAGGCTCAAGTTCAGTGTCTTGGTCTGCGTCAGGTTGAACTGACGCTTGGCCGCGACGGCTCTGCCCGCCACGTCTTCTTGGGCCTCCGACAGAGAGGTGGGATCGGCTCTGGCTCCACCGAGAAAGCTGCCCCCGGGGCGCCGGCTGACGCGGCGCGGACCCGTGAGGAGAGGTCGTGCGGCAGAGCCGGTTAGAAGTGAACCGAGAGGGTGTCGATCGGCGTCCGTTTCGGGGGTGCGAACTTGGTCAGATTGATCCCGTCGACCGCGATCTTGTACTCATCGAGGGTCGGTGTGCGGCCGAGGATTGCGGACAGAACGACGACGGGCGTGGACCCGAGGAGGGACTCGCCCTTCTTGGTTTCTGAATCGCCCACCACGCGACCCTGGAACAGCCGTGTCGATGTGGCGAGGACAGTGTCGCCTTTCGCCGCCTTCTCCTGGTTTCCCATGCAGAGATTGCAGCCCGGACGCTCCAGATAGAGGATGTTCTCATACTCTGTCCGCGCCGTCGTTTTCGGTGCGTCGTCGTCGAACTCAAACCCGCAATACTTGCGAAGGATGTCCCAGTCGCCCTCTTCCTTCAACTCGTCGATGATGTTGTAGGTTGGCGCGGCCACAACCAGCGGCGCTTGGAATTTGACCGCGCCGTACTCCAATTCGAGGTTTCGCAGCATCTGGGCCACGATCTTGATGTCACCCTTGTGCACCATGCAGGAGCCGACGAATCCGAGGTCCACCTTCTTCTCGGCCCGGTAAAACGAGATCGGCCGGATGGTGTCGTGGGTGTAGCGTTTGGAGACATCGGCGTTGTTCACGTCGGGGTCTGCGATCATGGGCTCGACGATCTCGTCGAGATCGACGACGACTTCGGCGAAGTATTTTGCAGTGTCGTCCGGCACCAAAGCCGGCTTCGCGCCGGAGCGGATCTCGGCGATGCGCCGGTCCGCGATCTCGATCAGACCCGCAAGCATCTCGACATCGTTGTCCATGCCTTTCTCGATCATGATCTGGATGCGCGCCTTGGCGATCTCGAGCGAGCCGATCAAGGTCTCGTCGTTGGAGATGCAGATTGAGGCCTTGGCCTTCATCTCCGCCGTCCAGTCGGTGAAGGTGAAGGCCTGATCGGCGAGGAGCGTGCCGATGTGGACTTCGATCACGCGGCCTTGAAAGACATTGTCGCCGTGCTGAGCCAGCATCTGGGCCTGGGTCGCGTGGACGACATCGCGGAAGTCCATATGGGCGGCCATCTCGCCCTTGAAGGTCACTTTGACCGATTCCGGAATCGGCATCGTCGCCTCACCCGTGGCGAGTGCCAGCGCGACGGTGCCGGAATCGGCGCCGAAGGCGACCCCTTTCGACATCCGTGTGTGGCTGTCGCCGCCGATGATGATCGCCCAGTCATCGACTGTGATGTCATTCAGGACCTTGTGGATCACGTCGGTCATCGAGTGGTAGACACCCTTCGGATCGCGCGCTGTGATCAGCCCGAATTTGTGCATGAAGGCCATCAAGCGCGGTGTGTTGGCCTGCGCATTCCGGTCCCAGACCGAGGCCGTGTGACAGCCCGACTGATAGGCGCCGTCGACGCTCGGCGAGAGGACGGTCGCGGCCATTGCCTCGAGCTCCTGGCTCGTCATCAGGCCGGTGGTGTCCTGGCTGCCGACAATGTTGACCTTCACCCGAACGTCGGAGCCTGCGTGGAGCACTTTGCCGGGAGTTGCGCCGCGCGCGTTGGCGTTGAAGATCTTCTCCACCGCCGTCAGACCCTGACCCTCGTGGCTGATCTCCTTCGACGGCGCGAAGGCCGATTTGAGCGGGATCCCCAGTGCCTCGCAGGCGAAGGTCTGAAGCTTCTTGCCGAAGACGATCGCGTAGGAGCCGCCAGCCTTCATGAACTCCGTCTTCTGGGGGGTGAAGGAGCTCGCCAGGTCCACAAGCTCCTCAGAGCCATCGGCGCTGTAGAGCTTCTTCTTCCGGGTGTTGATCTTCAGAACGGTGCCGGTCTCGACCGAATAGCGTTCTTCGAGGATCGGGTTCCCGTCATTGTTCAGGATCGGC
Organism: Pseudomonadota bacterium; assembly: GCA_038749815.1. Lineage (GTDB taxonomy): Bacteria > Pseudomonadota > Alphaproteobacteria > Rhodobacterales > Rhodobacteraceae > Algicella. The sequence continues at coordinate 21,347 of JBCDHQ010000032.1, forward strand.
TTGCCGTCCTCATTCAGTTTTTTCACCCAGTTCTTCAGATCCACGCCGATGCCGCCGGTCACCCCGACCGTGGTCAGGAAAATCGGCGAGATGCCGTTTGTCCCCGCGACGACGGGGGCGATGTTCACGAAGGGCACGTAGGGGCTCGCCTGCTTGCCGGTCCAAAGCGCCACGTTGTTGACGCCCGACATCCGCGAGGAGCCGACGCCCATCGTGCCCTTCTCGACAATCAGCATCACGCGCTTGCCGGATGCTGGAGCTTCAGCGCCTCGATCTCCTTTTGCGCCGCCTCGGAAATCATGCACTTCCCGTGGAGCTCACGGTCGGAGCGGGAATGGGCCTGGTTGCCGGGTGAGAGGAGATCGGTCGAGATATCGCCCTCGGCAGCGATGTAGGTCACGACGTCGATCTCGTCCTCGACCTCCGGCAGCTTTGTGAAGAACTCAGCTTCGGCGTAGCTTTCGAGGATGTCGGTCGCCACCGCGTTGCCCGCGTCATAGGCCGCCTTCAGACGGTCGGTGTCCGCCTCGTAGAGAAAGACCTGGGTCTTCAGAACGTCGCCGGCCTGCGCTGCCAAGTCTGCCTGATCGCCGAGCGCCACGTCCAGAAGCACCTCCACCGACGGGCCGCCCTTCATGTGGGACAGAAGCTCGAAGGCAAACTCGGGCGTGATCTCGTCCAAGACGGCATCGCCGAGCACGATCTCTTTGAGGAATTGCGCTTTGACGCCCGCCGCGCTCGTTGTGCCGGGAAGAGTGTTGTAGATCAGATATTGCAGCGAGGCCGCGCGATGCGGGTGATCCTGGTCTTTGATTTGCTCAATGAGCTCGGCTGTCAGCGCACCATCGTCGATCGGCTTCGGGCTCAGACCTTCGCCCTTGCGGGTTTCGATTTCGTCCAGATACGCTGCAAAAAGGCTCATGGCTTGTTCCGCTGTGTGTGATGTCAATATCGGGGACGGTCGGGCGTCTGGAGGGCCTCCGCTATTTGTATGCATTAGTATACACTGGGCGCCG
>JBCDHQ010000033.1:0-22128 GCA_038749815.1 Pseudomonadota bacterium
ATCGGGGGGGCCGACGGTCTTGCGCCGCATCTGCGAGAGGGGGCTGTTTCGTTCGGCAGGATGGTGTGGCCGCACATGCTCGCCCGGGTCATGTTGGCCGAGCAGATTTATCGTGCGACCACAATCATCGATGGTAGGGCCCCCCTGCGAGGATTGTGGTCGCGCGATAAATCTGCTCGGCCAACATGACCCGGGCGAGCATGTGCGGCCACACCATCCGGCCGAACGCGACAGCCCCCTCTCGCAGATGCGGCGCAAGACCGTCGGCCCCCCCGATCAGAAAGGCGACCTCGCGACAGCCCTCGTCCCGGGCCATGGCAAGTCGGTCGGCAAACGCAGGCGAGGTCAGCATCTCACCCCGTTCATCGAGCGGGATGCACTGCGCCCCTCTGCCGATCCGCGCTTCGATGAGACGCGCCTCCCGTCCCGGGTCGCCCCCTTTTCGCTCATCAACTTCGGCAAGCGAGGCAGGACCAATCCCGAGGGCGCGGCCGGTCCGCGTCGCCCGCGCCAGATAGTCATCCACAAGTGCCGCCTCCGCCCCTTTGGCGCGGCCGACGGCAACAATTGTCAGGCGCAGGTCAAACGCTCTCCCGCACGCGTTGCGCTGCGGCTTCCGGGGGCAGCCACATTTTTTCGAGTTGGTAGAACTCGCGCACTTCGGGGCGGAAAATGTGGACGATCACGTCGCCACAATCGATCAAGACCCAATCCGCGGCCTCTTTGCCCTCGGTCCGAACCGACAGCCCGAGCTGCGCCTTGATGCGCTCCTCGAGTTTTTCGGCCAAAGCGCTGACCTGACGGGAAGAGCGGCCGCTTGCGATCACCATGTGATCAGCAATTTCCGAGCGCTGGCTAAGATCGATGGTGACGATGTCCTCGGCCTTGTCGTCGTCGAGCGATGTTGTCACGAGGCTCAGCAGCGACTGGTCTGCCTTGGTTTCTTGCCCGTCGGTCGCGCGGGGCGCACTGACTTGGGCAGGTGCGGCGACAGGCGCCGCGATGGGACGTTCATTCAGAACGATGTCCTCCTCTCCACAGGGTCGGCCCCACCGACCCTTCCCTAATGTGGTGGATGTAGGTTACCAAATCACGCGCGCCATCTCAACTCAGTGGCTCGCACCGAACGGCGCCGGCACCTCGTGCGGGAAGATCAGGTTCTCGCGGCTCAGATCCTCGACACTCCGCCGCCCGACAAGGCCGAGCGTTGTGTCGAGCTCTTTCCAGATCACATCGAGCGTCTTGGTCACGCCGGGTTGCCCCATCGCACCGAGCCCGTAGAGGAACGCACGGCCGATATATGTGCCCTGCGCCCCGAGCGCGAGCGCCTTCAGAACGTCCTGCCCGGACCGGATGCCACCGTCGAAATGGACTTCCGCCTGGCCGTTCACTGCCTTCGCACATGTCTCGAGCATCGCCAGGCTTGAAAGCGCGCCATCGAGCTGCCGCCCGCCGTGGTTTGACACGATCAGAGCATCCGCGCCCTTGTCGACCGCCTTCTTCGCGTCGTCGGGATCGAGGATGCCCTTGATGATGAACTTGCCGCCCCAGCGGTCGCGGATCCAGTCGATGTCGTCCCATGTGAGGCTCTGGTCGAACTGCGCATGCGTCCACTCCGACAGCGTGCCCATGTTCGACACACCCTTCGCGTGGCCCACCACGTTTCGGAACGTGTGCCTGCGGGTGCCGGCCATGCCGTTCAGCCAACGCCATTTCCAGGCCATGTTGAGAATGTTGGCCACAGTCAGTTTCGGCGGTGCGCCGAGCCCGTTCTTGAGGTCCTTGTGCCGCTGACCGAGGAGCTGGAGATCGAGCGTCAGGACAAGCGCGGAACATCCGGCCTTCCTTGCGCGCTCGATCAGCCCCTCGATGAACTCTTTGTCGCGCATGACATAGAGCTGGAACCAGAAGGGTTTTCCGGTCGCCTCCGCCACGTCTTCGATCGAGCAGATCGACATGGTCGAGAGCGTGAAGGGGACCCCAAAGGCCTCCGCGGCGCGCGCCGCTTTGATCTCCCCGTCTGCGGATTGCATGCCTGTCAAACCGCACGGCGCCAACGCGACCGGCATCGCGACCTCCTCGCCGATCATGGTCGACCGGGTCGTCCGGCCCTCCATGTTCACCGCGACCTTTTGACGCAAGCGGATCTTTGAGAAGTCGGAAGTGTTCTCCCGGTAGGTCTGCTCGGTCCAGCTGCCCGAGTCTGCATAATCGTAGAACACTCGCGGAACGCGACGCTCGGCGAGCCGTCTCAGATCCTCGACATTGGTGATGACCGGCACAGCGCGTCTCCCTCATTTTGACCGGACGCTAGCGCCTCGCGCCCTGCACAGGCAAGCGCTCAGCCGAAGACGGCACGTCGCAGCAGGTTGAGACCGGCGAGGGCCAGCACGGTCAGGGTGAGTTTTCGAAACAGCGCCTGGTTCAACCGATCCTGCACCGCCTGTCCCACGGCCATGCCAATCACAGCGGGCAGCACCATCGCGGCGGAGAACACCGCGCTGTCACGGTTCAACAACCCAGACGCCATATGCGCCCCGATCAACACGAGAGACCCGATCAGAAAACTGATCCCCTGCGCCCGCACCTGCTCCTTCTTTGGCGTGTTGCAGGCGAGGAAGTACATCAGGATGGGCGGCCCCCAGACACCTGCAAGGCCGCCGAAGACCCCGGCCATCCCGCCCGCAACCCATTGCGCGCGCACGCGTGCGACGAGGGGAATCGTCGGTCTCCACCCGGCGAGCTGCAGCAGCCCGAACGTGACGACCATCGTCCCGAGTATGGCGAAGAGCGCCCACTCCGGCAGGACCACCACGAGCTGTGCGACAAGACCGATCAGCGCGAAGAGAATGAGGTTGAGCCGCCAGTACCGCCTGAGCGTCAGTGCCGCCTCGCCCAGCCCCTCGCGAAACGCTTGCATGAGGTTTGTGACAAGCGAGGGCAAAAGGATTGCGACAATGGCCGTCTCAGCGCTGGTCAGAGATCCGACACCGCTCACCACGATCATCGGCAGGGCAAAACCGACAGTGCCTTTGACAAACCCAGCCGTTGCCATAACGGCGATGGAGGCAGCGAGCGCCACAAGCCCATATTCAGCGACAACGGCGTCCAAGACGGCCCTCCCACGCCGTTTGACACCCTGGGCCGGGCAGACGCAACCCTAATAAAATTACCCGAAACTGCGCTTTCATGGTTAAATATTGCGTGCCCATTGACCCGCTCCTCCACCCTGGTTAGGGTCGCTGCGCGTGCGTCGGGCCCTGTTGCGGCGCACAACCCTCCTTGCTCACCCAGCGAAAGGACCTGGCCATGCCCGATGCAAGCCACGCCCTCGACGACGCCACGCTCCCTGACCTCCTCGACTGCGCGGGCGCAGCACTCCGCGAGGCAGAGGCCTATGGGGCGGCGGCCCGCGATGCGCTTGTCGCCGTCACGGGCGAGCGGCCGACGCCGACCGCACTCCTCCACCACCAGAGCGCTGTTCACGGCTTGGCCTGGATTGCGACCACAGTGGAAGCGCTCCGCCAGATGCAGGGCTGGGCCGAACGGCTGTCGGCCGACGGTGAGTTCGGCACGCTGGAGCAAGGCCTCCATCAGATCTTTTTCGGCGAGTATCTCAACCAGCTCGCCGGCGGCCTGCCGATGAGCCAGCAGGAGATCCTGCGCCCCGCAGATCTCGGCCTCACACCGCAATTCGAGGCCGCCCGCCCGCTCCTTGAGCGCGGCAACACGCCCGCGCTCCGTGCCACCGTTGCGGCGGAGATCGCGACCCGTGCCGTCGTGTCCGTCTTCGGCGCAACCGGCCTCGACGGCGACATGGAAATGATCCGCGAGCAGTTCCGGCGCTTCACCGAGGACCGAGTCACGCCCCACGCCCATGGGTGGCACCTCGCCGATGAGCTGATCCCCGCCGAGATCATCACCGAGCTCGCCGAGCTTGGCGCCTTCGGCCTGACAATCCCGGAGGAGTTCGGCGGATCCGGTCTGCCAAAGACCGCAATGTGCGTCGTCTCAGAAGAGCTCAGCCGGGGCTATATCGGGGTGGGCTCCCTCGGAACCCGGACGGAGATCGCCGCCGAGCTGATCCTTGAGGGCGGAACGGACGCGCAAAAGGCGCACTGGCTGCCGCTTCTTGCGAGCGGCGAGGTTTTGCCGACAGCCGTCTTCACCGAACCGAACACCGGCTCCGACCTCGGCGCACTGCGCACCCGCGCCCGCCAGACGCAAGACGGTTGGGTCCTCTCCGGGAACAAAACCTGGATCACCCACGCGGCCCGCACGGATCTGATGACCGTGCTTGCCCGCACCAACCCGGAGACCACCGACCACAAGGGCCTCTCGATGTTCCTGGCCCCGAAGACGCGCGGGGACTGCGAGACGCCGTTCCCCGACGCGACCCTCTCGGGCGGCGAGATCGAAGTGCTCGGCTACCGCGGCATGAAGGAATACACACTCGCGCTCGATGACCATGCCATTCCCGCCGACGCCCTTCTCGGCGGCGTCGAGGGTCAGGGTTTCCGCCAACTCATGCGCACGTTCGAAAGCGCCCGCATCCAGACGGCCGCCCGCGCCGTTGGCGTCGCGCAGAACGCGCTCGAACTGGGCCTGGCCTACGCCCGCGATCGCGCCGCCTTCGGCAGGCCGATCGCTGAGTTTCCACGCGTCTCAGGCAAACTCGCCATTATGGCCGCCGAAATCATGGCCGCGCGCCAGCTCACCTACTTCTCCGCCCGCGAAAAGGATGCGGGCCGGCGCTGCGACCTCGAGGCCGGTATGGCCAAGCTCCTCGGCGCGCGTGTCGCGTGGGGGGCTGCGGACAACGCGCTTCAGATCCACGGCGGGAACGGCTTCGCGCTCGAGTACCCGATCAGCCGGTTGCTCTGCGATGCCCGCATTCTCAACATCTTCGAGGGCGCGGCCGAGATCCAGGCTGAAGTCATCGCCCGCCGGCTGCTGGAGCCGCGAAAGTGAATACAGCCGCATACACTGTACGTCTCAGTAAGTAAGTACTCATTTGCATACTGTCGTATCTACAGCCCTACAAAATGTCGCACCTTAAACTTCGATAAACCATGATCCGCCCCCAACCGACCGCCGTAATCCCGGTCAGTCGTTTGTTAGGAGGATGACATGGACTTCGCACTTGGAGTACTCGCAATTGGAACACTGTTGTCTGGTCTTGTATTGGCGCTGAACTCGATCCGTCAGATCGAGAAACGTCGCAACACTGGTATGCCCAAGTCTACACTTGCCGTTGATGCGCCGAGCACCCGCCCGACCCTCATCGCCGCAGAGTGATTTTCGGGAGCGCCCGACCAAAGTCGCAGCGGTTGGGCGCTCCTCCTTCGCCCTTGTGCGGAGCGCGACGACACGCCACAACACCACCGCACACCCGCGGAGATGCCCTTGGCCGTCGTCATTCATCACAATCCTGCCTGTGGGACGTCGCGCAACGTCCTCGCCATTCTCGAGGCGAGCGGCGCTGAGCCTACGGTCGTTGACTATCTCCGCACCGGATGGACGCGCCCGCAGCTCTTGGCGCTCTTTGCCGCGGGCGGTCTCACGCCGAGGACAGCCCTACGAACGTCCAAATCGCCGGCGGCAGAGCTCGGCCTCCTGGACGAAAACGTGCCGGACGAGGCGCTCCTCGAGGCGATGCTGGCCCACCCCGTTCTCGTCAACCGCCCGATCGTGTGCACGCCGCGCGGCGTCCGGCTCTGCCGCCCGAGCGAGGCCGTGCTCGACCTCCTGGAGACGCTGCCGCCCGGCCCGCTCGCCAAGGAGGATGGGTCGCTCCTGATCGATGCAGACGGCAACCGGGTCGGTTGAGATGCGGGCCGCGCTCCTCTCCGTCCTGCTGATCGCCGGCTGCACCGACTTCTCCGAAAGCGTGGGCGCCGCCGCTCCGACGGGCACTGTGTGGGAGCTTGAGACCATCAATGACCGCGCGGCAGAGGGTCGCCTCACGCTCACGTTTCTGGCCTCGGGGCGCGTCCGGGGCCAGCTGCCCTGCAACAGCTACGCCGCACGACAGACAGCGCCCTTGCCGTGGTTTGAGCTCCAAAACTTTGAGAGCGGCGACACGCGCTGCGAGGCGTCCGCACTGGAGACGCACTACCTTGACCTCCTCGGCTCAATGGATCTCGCGGAGCCTGCGGGAGAAGCGCTTCTCCTGACGAACCCGGAGGGCGACACCCTCTTCTTCCGCGCCCGGCCACCCGCCACCGCCTAGGCTCAACCCCGCGCGCCGAGGATCGCGCGGGGCAACCGCTCGCGCGCTGCGGGCAGCCCATCTCGACCGATGGCGGGGCACAGCCAGCGGCGGAGGAAGTGGGATGTAAGGTCAAGGCCAGCTTCGATGTCCTGTTCCGTGATCGGGGCCTCGGTCGGCTCGGGACGCAGGAAGGGCGGCAGCACCAACAACCGGTCGACCCAAGCGGCGCCCGCGTCCCTGCTGACGGCGGCGCCCGTTCGTGGGGAGACATGGCTCAGATCCTCGCGCCCTCCCCCCACTGCGCACCGGTCCAGCGCAAGGCCGTAGCCGAGGCTCCCGAGGAGCTGCACTTCCCAAAGCACGTAATAGGCCGGCCAATCCCTGTCCTCGAACCGCTCAAGCAGCGCCTCGGTCGCCTCAAACACCTCGGGCAGCGCCTCCCGCTCGGGCAGGAAGGCCGCAGCCATCGCCGTCAGGGAGGAGAGCCCGGCAAGCGCTGCGCGGTCGGCAAGGAGATGCGCCCGCGACACCATCGGCTCCACCTTGTAGGTCCCGAGATGTCCCTCGAGCCGCGCCGCCCACGCAACCGCAAGCCCTGCGCCCGGCTGCAGCACGGGCGCCCAGCGCCGCGAGGCACCGCCGCGCACAAGCCCTGCGTGCCGCCCATGATCGCGCGTGAAGACCTCGATGATGGCCGCGCTCTCCCCGTGTCGACGCACGGAGAGGAGAACGCCCTCGTCCCGCCACTCCATCCCGTGGTCCTACTGCGCCGAGGGACGTCCGCTCAAGGACACGGACGGCCGAGCGCCTCGACAAGACGCGGCGGATCGACATTGCCGCCGGTGGCGATCACGATCACATCGTCCCCCTCGACCGCGCCCCGGTCGAACAGCGCCGCCGCGAGCGCAGCCGCCCCCCCAGGCTCCAGCACAAGCTTCAAGTGCCGCGCAGCGAACGTCATCGCGGCGAGGCACTCCTGGTCGGAGACGACGATCCCCGGCCCAGCCCGCGCCCGCACGATCGGAAACGTCATCCGCCCGGGGCGGGGCGTGAGAATTGCGTCGCAGATCGAACGCGCATCCGGCGCGTTCTCCAACCGCTCCCCGGAGATGAGGGAGCGCGCCCAGTCATCGAAGCCTTCAGGCTCGACCGTTCGAACCCGAAATCCCGGCGCCCCGTCGAGCGCAAGCGACACGCCGGCCGCGAGCCCGCCACCACCGGTGCAGATCAGGACATCCGCCGGCCCGCCCGAATACTGCTCGAGAAGCTCGAGCCCCACGGTCGCCTGCCCTGAGATCACGTCGACATCGTCATAGGGTGAAATCTGGGCCAACCGCCGCTCCGCCGCGACCGCGTCACCGGCAGCTTGGCGGTCGACGCCGCCGGCCCGATCATAGGTCACCACCTCGGCGCCGAGCGCGCGGACGCCGGCAAACTTCGATGCCGGTGCATCGGCTGGCATCACCAGCACCGCCGGAACACCGTGGTGGCGCGCAGCATGGGCCACCCCTTGCGCGTGATTACCGGACGAGACCGCCATCACGCCCGCCGCCCGACGCTCCGGCGCCATCGCCGAGAGGGCAGCATGCGCGCCCCGCATCTTGAACGAGCCGGTGACCTGCAGGCTCTCGGCCTTCACCCAGACCCGCCGGCCCGCGACCTGATCAAGCGCTTCGGCGCGCAGAAGCGGCGTCTCACGCACAACGCCGGCAATCCGCGCGCGGGCGGCCCGGATCCGCTCGGGCCAATCGATCTCTGATGTCACGCAAACACCTCCGCAAGGAAACGGTCGATCGCCTCGACGGCTTCGGGCTCAGTGAGGAACGGCACATGCCCCCGATCTGCGACCTCGATATGGGTGAGCCGCGGGTGCTCTCGCGCCATCTCCTCTGCCACCGACGCCGACAGAATGTCGGAGTGCGCCCCCCGGAGGAGGAGCACCGGCGTCGCATACGTTGCAGAGAAGAGCGGCCAGAGATCCACCGCCCCGGCCGCCGGATCGCCGGTGGCAAAAAACGCCTCCCGGAGGCGCGCGTCGTAGGAGAGGACGGGCCGCCCGCCCTCATCGTTGAACATCTCGCGCGCCACGCGGAGCCAGTCTGCGTGGGTGAGCCCTGGGAACGCGGCGCCGTTCTCCTCGGCCAAGACCCTTGCCATCGACCCGAAGTCATCGACCGCCGGGGACCGCCCAAGATAGTCGCCAATCCGCGAGAGCCCCGCTGCGTCAATCACCGCCCCCACATCGTTGAGGATCAGTCCCGCGAGAAGGTCCGGCCGTGTCGCGGCGAGCGCCATGCCGAGGATCCCGCCCCGCGACGTGCCAAGGATCGCTGTGGGCCCGAGCGCCAGATGTTCGAGGAGCGCTGCGGCATCCCCGGCCTCCACCGCCACTTGATACTCCTGGATCGGATCCTCGGCCCAGTCCGAGCCGCCCCGCCCACGACTGTCGAGCCGGATCACGCGGTGGCGGTCCGAGAGGTGGGAGGCTACCGCGCTGAAATCGCGGTGGTTCCGCGTGAGACCGGCAAGGCAGAGCACCGGCGGCCCCGCCCCATCCGAGACGTAGTGGAGGTGGCGACCATCCGGTGCTGTGAAGCGGGCCCCGCTCACGCGATCTTCTCCGCCACACGGGTCAGATCGGGCAGGATCGTGTCGGGCGTCCACGGCAGCCGGTCCACCGGTTCACCCCGCCGGTTCACCCAGATCGTTTGAAACCCGTAGCCGGCGCTCGCCGCCGCATCCCAACCGTTGGCCGAAACGAACAGCACCTCTTCGGGCGAGGTCCCAAACCGCGCACCCACGAGATCGTAGACCCGCGCATCAGGCTTGAAGATCCCCACCTCCTCCACCGACAAAACCGCATCGAGCCTGTCGCCGATCCCCGCGCTCTCGACCGCGGCCGCGAGCATGTCGGGCGACCCGTTCGACAGGATCGCGGTCGTAACCCCCGATTTCTTGAGATCTGCAAGCATCATCGGCACCTCCGGATAGGCCTGGAGCTCCCAGTAAAGCGTGCGGAGCCGTGCGTTGAGCCCCTCATCCCCGGCCAAACCATGCGCATCGAGCGCAAAGTCGAGCGCGTCGAGCGTGACCGTCCAAAAGTCTATATGCGCCCCGGCAAGAGACCGGATCCACGTGTATTGGAGTTGCTTGAGGCGCCACGTCTCGGCCAGCGACTGCCACACCTGAGCAAAGGCCGGGTGCCCCTCCTCCGCCGCGAGCCGCGCCGCCGCGCTGACATCGAAGAGCGTTCCGTATGCGTCGAAAACGCAAGTGCGGATGGCCATCACCCCTCCCTCGGCTCTTTCTCGTTGGCGGCACTATGGCAGAGGCGCCGGGGCAGACAAGCCTGGCTCAAAAGCCGGTCTGAGCCTGCAAGATCCCCCGCCCGCCGATCCAAAAGGCCGTGATCATCAGCCCCCAGACCGCCAGCCCAAGGACGACAAGCCCGGAGGAAAGCCGACGCTCTTCAGGCGCGCGCCCGATCTGGCGCGCAGCGCTCAGGGAGAGGAGCGAGAGGATCATCAGGAAAAGCTGCAGCGTCGCGATGGAGTAGAGGAGGATCGCGCCACTGACGCCGATCAAACCGTAGCGTGTCCAAACCGGCGCGACGGCGCCAAGGGTCACTGCTGCGATCCGACCGCCATCAAGAGGGTAGATCGGCAGCAGATTCAGGAAGTTGAGCGCCCCGGAATAGAGCGCGACAGCGGTCAGATACTGTCCGATAGGCTCAATCTGACCAACCGGAGTGCCCGCCAGGATCGCGGCGCCCGCCATCAGGACGAGGCAAATGCCCGGGCCCATTATCGTGATGTAGAGGTCATGGGCGTCGGTCGCCGGTCGACGCTTCGAGATCGCAACGCCGCCGACAAGCGGGATCAGCCGGAACCGCGCATCCGCGTGCCCCGCGACGCGAAAGGCCGCGACATGACCGAACTCATGCACCACGATCGTGGTGATCAGCGCCAACCCTCCGACGATGCCGAGCAACAGCATCGCCAAGAGCACCGCGACAAGCGCGAGGACAATGCCGGAGGAGCCCGCCTGAACCGGCATGCCCTCGGGCCGCAAGATCCCGCCGCGAAGCGCTGCCCATGTCAGAAACCCAACCAGCGCAAGGAGCAGCAGGACCAGCGTCACAAATGCTCCAACTGCGCCATACCGGTGACGTGGTAGCCGCCATCGACAAAGAGGCACTCGCCCGTCGTGCAGGCGCCGAGATCGGACAGAAGATAGACCGCCGCTCCGCCAACAGCCTCGAGCGTTCCATTGGTGCGGAGCGGTGCATTGTCCTCGCAATGCCCGTAGATCCGACGCGCGCCGCCGATCGCCGCGCCGGCGAGTGTCCGCATCGGGCCTGCGCTGATCGCGTTCACCCGGATCCCTTCCGGTCCGAGATCGTTTGCAAGGTACCGCACCGAACACTCGAGCGCCGCTTTGGCCACACCCATCACGTTGTAGTTCGGCGTCACCCGTTGCGAGCCGATATAGGACAGCGTCAGGATCGAGCCTCCACCCGCCATCAAGGGCTGCGCGCGCCTCGTGAGCTCCACCAGGCTGTAGCACGAGATCTCGAGCGAGTTGGTGAAGTTCGCGCGGCTCGTGTTGACGAACCGCCCCGTCAGCTCGGTCTTGTCGGAATAGGCAATCGCATGGACCAGAAAGTCGAGCGTCCCCCACTCCGCGGTCAGGCGGTCAAAGAGCGCGTCGAGAAGGTCGGGGTCCTGCACATCGGCCGGCATCACGATGGTCGCCCCAAGGCTCTCGGCGAGCGGCAGGACACGTTTCACAAACCCGTCGCCCTGGAAGGTGAAGGCCATCTCCGCGCCTTCGGCCGCCAGCGCTTTGGCGATCCCCCAGGCGAGCGACTTGTCGTTCGCGACACCCATGACGAGGCCGCGCTTGCCACGCATCAGCTCAGGCATCGTCGTTACTCCTCGAAGCGGCTCAGCGCGAGCGTGGCGTTGGTGCCGCCGAAGCCGAAGCTGTTCGACAGGACTGTGTCATGCACGACCCCGTCGCGGCGTTCAGTCACGATCTCACCGGGCTCGAGCTCCGGGTCGAGGGTCGTGACATTGGCACTCGCCGCGATGAACTCCCCCCGCATCATCAGGAGGCAGTAGATTGCCTCATGAACTCCGGTCGCGCCGAGCGAGTGGCCCGTCAGCGACTTCGTGGAACTGACGACCGGTGCTTCGCCGGCGCCGAAAATGTTGCGGAGCGCCACGATCTCGGGCACGTCGCCGGCCTTGGTGGATGTCCCGTGCGCGTTGACGTAGCTCACCCGCCTGTTGCCGACGGTCGCCATCGCCATCCGCATCGACCGCTCCCCCCCCTCGCCCGATGGCGCGACCATGTCATACCCGTCGGACGTCGCGCCGTAGCCTGTCACCTCGCCGTAGATCTTTGCCCCCCGCGCCCGCGCGTGCTCAAGCTCCTCGAGGACGACGACGCCAGCGCCGCCGGCGATCACGAACCCATCGCGGTCGGCATCATAGGGGCGCGAGGCCACCTCCGGCGTGTCGTTGTACTTCGAGCTCATCGCCCCCATCGCGTCAAAGAGGCACGAGAGCGTCCAGTCGAGCTCCTCCCCCCCGCCGGCGAAGACAATGTCCTGCTTGCCGAGCTGGATCTGCTCGACCCCGTTGCCGATGCAATGGGCCGAGGTCGAACAGGCCGACGTGATCGAGTAGTTGACCCCTTTGATCTTGAAGGGGGTCGCAAGACAGGCGGAGTTGGTGGAGCTCATGCAGCGCGTCACCATAAAGGGGCCCATCCGCTTCGGGCTGCCCTTCTCGATCACTGTGGAGTGCGCCGAAAAGAGGTTCTTGGTCGACGGCCCCCCCGATCCCACGATCAACCCGGTCCGTTCGTGGCTGACCTCGCCCGGCTCGAGCCCCGCATCCTCGATCGCCCATTCGAGCGCCAGAAAGTTGTAGGCCGCGCCGTCGCCCATGAACCGCAGATCGCGCTTTTCGATGTGGTCGGCGAGCTCGATGTTTGGTCGCCCGTGCACGCGGCTTCGAAACCCGTGTTCGGCATATTCCGGTGAGAACACGATGCCCGAGCGCCCGTCGCGGAGCGACGACGTCACGGTCGCTGCGTCATTGCCAATGGGCGACACGATGCCCAGCCCTGTGATGACCACCCGTCGCATGGCCGTCTCCTTCCCGCATTTGGTCGGTATTTGACCGCTCCGCCGAGGGCGCGTCTCACTCCTGAAAGAGGCCGACCTTCATATCCGTCGTGGTGTAGATGGGGGTTCCATCAGCCGACATCACGCCGTTCGCGACGCCCATCTTGAGCTTCCGGTCGATCACCCGCGTGAAAATGACCTCGTAGGTCACCCGCTTCACGTCGGGTGTCACCATGCCCGTGAATTTCACCTCGCCGACGCCGAGCGCCCGTCCGCGCCCCTCCATCCCACGCCAGCCAAGATTGAACCCAGTCAGCTGCCAGAGCGCGTCGAGCCCGAGGCAGCCCGGCATCACCGGGTCGCCGAGAAAGTGGCACTCGAAAAACCAGAGATCCGGGCGCACGTCGAGCTCGGCCACGGCGTGCCCCTTGCCGTTCGCGCCGCCATCGGCCGAGATGTCGGTGATCCGGTCGAACATCAGCATCGGCGGCGCCGGCAACTGGGGATTGCCGGGTCCAAACATTTCGCCCCGGGCACAGGCCAAAAGGCCCTCGCGATCGATCCGGGTCGGTTTGTCGCTCATCGCTCCTCGCACGGCTTGACGAGATGACCTAGCATCGCGCGCTCAGCCTGCGCAAGAGTGGCCCCCGCACCGTGCGCTTGTCACGGAAGGACTCGCGTTTCCCCGCCCCGAAGGGCTATAGAGAGGGCTATGGAGCACGCAACACCGAAGACAGACCCCGAGCGTCGCGCGGCAGAGTGGCTCGCGTCAGGCGGTCTGCGCCCGACACGTCAGCGCCTGACCCTCGCCACTCTGCTCATCGGCGACGGTCGGAACCGCCATGTCACAGCCGAAGGGCTCCATGATGCTGCGGGCAACGGTGCGGCGCCGGTGTCGCTCGCCACGGTCTACAACACACTCCGCGCGTTTTGCGATGCGGGCCTCATGGTCGAAGTGACCGTCGACGGCACCCGCTCCTATTTCGACACGCGCACTGACGATCACGCGCATTTCTACTGGGAAGACGAGGCGCGGGTGACCGATGCCCCGGACGGCGCCATCCGCATCGCCACGCTGCCCGACCCGCCCGACGGCACCGAGATTGCCAAAATAGACGTTGTCATCCGCCTACGCCGCAAAAACTGATCCGTTGCGTTGCCACGCCGCGGCATTCGCGGAGGTGCGCAGCTCCTGTACCCCAACGCCGTCTGGCAACGAACAAGCCGGCCATCGGGTTAAAGCCCTCCTGGCATCGGGCGCGTTGTCGTAAAGACGGAGACGCGACGACAGCCTCTTGGCCAGGTCTGCGCACCCATGCACGCGCCGTGCCCTCCCTGAACCGACGACGCTCCAAATCGCTGGCGGGGAGCAGGCCGGAGAAGTCTAGACTTCCTGTCCATTAGTGCCGCCTCGGCCGTTGCGCTGGGTATACAATGGACGTCTACGACCCAGCCAAGAAATGACAGCTGAGGAGATGCCGGCTCCGCTGAGCAAGGGCTGGCCGCAAGGGCTTGGGTTGCGCCGCGTCGCTGTGGTTTGCCGAACATGTTCTCGACCTCGCGGCAACGCTTCCGAACGGTTGCGCAATAAAGTCCGGGCAAGCGCCGGTCGCTCGAGCGAGGCATCAGGCCATGCCGCGGCCGCAAAGCGCTTCGCGGGCAGCGCCACCCCTGTCTGCGGTCGGCAGGCCTGTCCTCGTTGCACAGAGGATCCCTGCGGATCGGTCCGCCGCCGGCGCGCCCTGGTGGCATGTCGGTGAGAGTTGAGATAAGTGCAGCCTGTCATCAGCCGGCTGGGCGGTCCATTTGAGCGGCCCGGCTGGCAAAGATGCGGTCGGAGACATCCGTCCAGGACCATTGAAACTGTTGGGCAATGAGTTGCGCGGACTTCGGGCGCAGTCCGCCGCCTCTGGCCAGTGCGGAGCACGAGAGTGGTTCCGCCGCCGCCCTCCGCGCGCGCGACGAGACCGGAAGGAGGTTCGGTCGATGCACCCGAGGTGGGCTTCGGTCAGCCCGAGCTGATTTACTATGGCCCAGTCCTCCGGCCCAGCTTGAACACACCACAGAACCCAAACTGCCCCCGAAAGCGCGATTTGCCCTGACCCGGGCCCCACCGGTGCCAGCCCCACCGGACAGCGCGAACGAGCATGGCTCAGAGAGGCGACGCCCTCCGCTGGGCGTGTCGCTGCATCTTGCGCGGACTATCGCCCCGTGCAACCAAACCTTATGACAACCGCGCTCCTGACCCACCCTGCTGGCCTCGACCATGTCACGCCCGACGGCCACCCCGAGCGTGTTGCACGCCTCGAGGCGATCCTGGCGGCCCTGGACCATCCCGATTTTGCGGGCCTCGACCGCCGTGAAGCGCCCCGCGCCACGGATGCGGAGATCCTCCGCGCGCACCCTGCGGCGCATCTCAACCAGATCCGCGCTGCGAGCCCCTCGGCAGGGGGCGTCTCCCTCGACCCCGACACCCACATGTCCGCGGGCTCCTTCGAGGCCGCTCTCCGCGCGGCCGGCGCCAATGTCGCCGCTGTCGACCTTGTGATGGCGGGCGAGGCGCAGAATGCGTTCGCCGCCATGCGCCCCCCGGGGCACCACGCCGAGGCCACGCGGCCGATGGGCTTCTGCCTCTTCGGGAACGTCGTGATCGGCGCGCGACATGCGCTCGACGGCCACGGCCTCTCCCGGGTGGCGATTGTCGATTTCGATGTCCATCACGGGAACGGAACGCAAGACCTGGTCTGGGACGACCCCCGGATCTTTTTCGCCTCCACCCACCAGATGCCCCTCTACCCGGGCACGGGCCGCTCGGAGGAGCGGGGCGCGCACGGCCAAATTCTCAACGTGCCCCTTGCCCCCGGCGATGGCGGCGCGGCCTTCCGCGCCCGGATGGAGCGGCTGGTCCTCCCAGCCCTCGACGCCCACCGACCGGAGATGATCTTTATCTCCGCGGGCTTCGATGCACACCGGGACGATCCGCTCGCCAATCTCGAGTTCGACGAAGACGACTTCGTCTGGGCGACGCGCGAAATCATGGCGGTCGCCGGAACCCATGCCGGCGGGCGCGTTGTCTCCACCTTGGAGGGCGGGTATAACCTCGCGGCACTGGCGTCCTCAACGGCCGCCCATGTCAAGGCACTGATGGGCGGGGCCGGATGAGCACCACAGACACAGCGGCAATCACCGAGATGTCCTTCGAGGCGGCGATGGCAGCCCTCGAGGACGTCGTGACCAAGCTCGAATCCGGATCCGTCGGGCTTGAAGACTCGATCGCGCTCTACGAGCGCGGGGCACTTCTGAAAGCGCATTGCGAGGCCAAGCTCGCAGAGGCCGAGGCCCGCGTTGCGCAAATCACAGCGCGTGAGGATGGGAGCGTCTCGGCAGACCCGATCGACATCGGCTGACATGGACGCCGACGCCCTCCAGTTCCACGCACGCCTCAGCCAATTCGCGACGGCCACCGAAGAGATCCTGGACACGCTCCTCCCCGACGCCACGGACACGCTGACCGATGCGATGCGCTATGCGGTCCTCTCCGGGGGCAAGCGTCTCCGCGCCTTCTACGTCCTCGAGACGGCAGCGATGTTTCAAGTGCCCCAACCTCAGGCGCTCCGGGTTGCGGCTGCGGTGGAGTGCGTCCACGCCTACTCCCTCGTCCATGACGATCTGCCGGCGATGGACGATGACGACCTCCGCCGCGGGAAACCGACCGTGCATGTGCGTTGGGACGACGCGACCGCGATTCTTGTGGGCGACGCTCTCCAGGCGCTCGCATTCGAGATCCTCGCCCACACTCGAACGGCGCCCGATCCGCAAATCCGGATCCGGCTGGTCCAAGGCCTCGCGGAGGCGATCGGAGCCGCCGGCATGGTCGGCGGACAGGCCGACGACATCGCGGCAGAGGCCGCCGCCGCCCCCTTGACGCTCGACGCGATCACGGCGCTTCAGGCGCGCAAGACCGGCGCGCTGATCGGCTGGTCGGTCGAGGCCGGCGCGGTCCTCGGCAAACAGAACACCGAGCACCTGCGGCGCTACGCGGAGGCCGTGGGGCTCGCGTTCCAGATCCAGGACGATGTGCTCGACGTCATCGCATCGCCCGAAGAGACCGGCAAAGCCACCGGCAAGGACGCCGCCGCAGGCAAAGCGACATTCGTTTCGTTGCTCGGACTCGACGGTGCACAAAAAAAAGCACGTGACTTAGTGTCAACTGCATGTGACAGTCTGGCTCCGTACGGCTCTGCGGCCGAAAACCTGCGGCGGGCGGCAGAGTTCATTGTGAACCGCGAGAAATAATCCGCTCGGAGGGACCGATGACCCGACCCAACACCCCCCTCCTCGACCGGGCGCCGATGCCCGAGGATGTGCGGCGACTGTCCGACGAGGAGCTTCGGCGCTATGCCGACGAGCTCCGCGCCGAGACGATCTCCGTCGTCTCCGAGACCGGTGGCCATCTCGGCGCGGGTCTTGGGGTGGTCGAGCTGACCGTGGCAATCCACGCGGTCTTCAACACACCGAAGGATCGGCTGATCTGGGATGTGAGCCACCAGTGCTACCCCCACAAAATCATGACCGGCCGCCGCGACCGTGCCCGCACGCTTCGGAAGGGCGGTGGCCTCTCGGGCTTCACCAAGCGCGTTGAAAGCCCGTACGACCCGTTCGGTGCCGCCCATTCCTCCACCTCGATCTCGGCGGGCCTCGGCTTTGCCGTCGCGCGCGACCTCGGCGGCGCGCCGACGCACGGGCTCGGCGATGTGATCTGTGTGATCGGCGACGGCGCGATGTCGGCGGGCATGGCCTATGAGGGGCTCAACAATGCTGGCCACCAGGGGCGCCGCTTGGTTGTGGTGCTGAACGACAACGAAATGTCGATCGCCCCCCCGGTCGGCGCGATGTCCTCCTATCTCTCGGGCCTCTATGCCGGCGCGCCGTTTCAAGAACTGAAAGCCGCCGCGAAGGGCGCAGTCAGCCTCCTCCCCCGACCGTTGCAGGAGGGTGCGAAGCGCGCGCGGGAGCTCGTCAAGGCCGCCACGGTGGGCGGCACGCTCTTTGAGGAGCTCGGCTTCTCCTATATCGGACCGATTGACGGACACGATATGGACCAGCTCCTGGCCGTCCTGCGCACGGTTCGGACCCGCGCCGACGGCCCGATCTTGATCCATGCGATCACAAAGAAGGGCAAAGGCTTCGCCCCGGCCGAGCGCGCCGCCGACAAAGGCCACGCGACCGCCAAGTTCGACCCCGTCACCGGCGACCAGAAGAAGGCCAAATCGAACGCGCCCGCCTACACAAAGGTCTTCGCACAAGCGCTGATCCAGATGGCCGAGGACGATCCCCTGATCACCGCGGTGACGGCCGCGATGCCCTCCGGCACCGGCCTCAACCTCTTTGCCGAGCGCTTCCCGGAGCGCTGCTTTGACGTCGGCATTGCCGAGCAGCACGGGGTGACCTTCTCGGCCGGCATGGCGGCCGGCGGCCTCCGCCCGTTCTGCGCGATCTACTCGACCTTCCTCCAGCGGGGCTATGACCAGGTCGTCCATGACGTGGCGATACAGCGACTGCCCGTGCGCTTCGCGATCGACCGCGCGGGCCTTGTCGGCGCCGACGGCCCGACGCATGCGGGCTCCTTCGACATCGCCTTCCTCGCCAACCTGCCCGACTTTGTCGTCATGGCGGCAGCCGACGAGGCCGAGCTCGTCCACATGGTCGCCACGGCCCATGCCATCGATGACCGACCCTCAGCCTTCCGCTTTCCCCGCGGCGAAGGTGTGGGCGTCGAGATGCCCGAGCGCGGCCAACCGCTCGAGATCGGGCGCGGTCGGATCATGCGGGAGGGTTCGGGCACGGCCATCCTTTCCTTCGGGACACGCCTTTCCGAGTGTCTGGTGGCCGCAGAGCGTCTGGCTGAGCGGGGCGTCAGTCCGACGGTTGCGGATGCGCGCTTTGCCAAGCCGCTCGACCGCGCCCTTATCCTGGAGCTCGTCGCCAACCACGAGGCCCTCATCACCATCGAAGAGGGCGCGATCGGCGGCTTCGGCAGCCATGTCGCCCAGCTGCTCGCCGATGCGGGCGTCTTCGACCGGGGCTTCCGCTTCCGCTCAATGGTGCTGCCCGACACCTTTATCGACCAGGACAGCCCGGACGCGATGTACGCAACCGCCCGGATGAGCGCATCCTACATTGAGACAAAGGTGCTGGAGATGATGGGTGTCGCATCGCTCAGTGACCGACGGGCGTGAGCAAAGCCTCACGCTCAAACAAGTCGAAGTGATTTCACGCGACTTTTGGGGAGCGCTCAAGTGCTCCCTGGTATGCCACTTGAAGTCGGACGGCTGACTATGGTTACCATTTCGTGAATTTTCTTGTGCCTTAGACGCCTGATCATTCACAAAACTGTCCCTCTAACGTGACGCACTGTGTCTGAAACGTTGATTGTTTCAGAAACGTCCTCCGTGTCGAAGCTCCACCGACACTCAACACAGCGGAGCGCGCACAATGACGGCACAGACCACTTCCCTCCGGATCACTGTCACCAACACGTCAGAGGCGGGCGGGACTTTCCTGACCCCGTTCTGGTTCGGCTTCCACGACGAGAGCTTCGATCTTTTTGAGACGGGCAAGGTCGCGTCGGCGGGGCTCGAGCAGCTTGCTGAGGATGGCGATGCGTCCGGTCTCGCGGCGGAGTTGGTCGCCGCCGATGCCGACGGCCAGGGCGGTGTTGTCGCCGGTGCGGCCGGTCCGATCACGACCGGCGAAGTGACGTCGCTCGTCGTCGATGTCGATGGCGCCTCCAACGGTCAGATCAGTGTCGCCGCCATGATCCTGCCCTCGAACGACGCCTTTGTCGGCACCGGCAACGGCGTCACCCTCTTCGATGAGCACGGCACTTTCCTCGGCGCAACGACCCTCACCTTCCTGGGCACCGACGTCTACGACGCGGGCACAGAATACAACACCGAGGAAGACGCGGCCTTCATCAACCAGACGGCGCCGAACACCGGCCTCGACGAAGGCGGCGTCGTGCGCCTCCATGAGGGCTTCAACGGCTCCCTCGGCAATCCGGATGGCACGCTCGGCAACCCACAGGGTGTGCCGGGCGCCCAGATCATCCTCGGCGGCACCAACGCGTTCGGCGAGACCATCGACCCGATCGCCGCAGATTTCACCCAACCCGGCGCCGAAGTCGCGGAGATCCACATCAACACGGTGACGGAGATCCTCGGCGACGACAGCGATGAACTGATCTTCGGAGATCAGAGCGACGACCTCGTCACGGCCCTCGACGGCGACGACATCATCGTCACGCGCGCCGGTTATGACGCGATCGACGCCGGCGACGGCTCAGACATCGTGGCTGCCGGACGCGGCAATGACGAGGTCTATGGCGGTGACGGCAACGACATCATTCGCGCGGGCTCGGGCAACGATGCGGTCGCAGGCGGCGAGGGCGACGATCTCATCTTTGCGCAGCGGGGCGATGACGTGGTCATGGGCAACGACGGCAACGACCTCATCCGCCTCGGCGCGGGCGCGAACACGGTCCTCTTTGCCGAGGGCGACGGCGATGACCGGGTCTTCGACTTCAACGAGGACGACACGCTCCTCCTAGATGTGGCGCTCACGGCGGAGGACGTCCTGGCCGCGGCAAAGCTCGGCGCGCAAGGCGTCGTGCTCGACTTCGAGGAGGACGGCTCGATCGTTCTGGTCGGCGTGACGGAGTTCACGACCGACAGCTTTGAGTTGATCTAGGCCTCCGGCACCAGGATCTCGCGCTTGCCGACGGAGTTCGAGGGGCCAACCACCCCCTCGTCCTCCATCTGCTCGACGAGGCGCGCGGCCTTGTTGTAGCCGATGGCGAGCTTTCGCTGAATGTAGGAGGTGGAGCACTTCCGGTCCCGGGCGACAATCGCCACCGCCTGGTCGTAGAGCGCCTCCTCGCCGCCTGTGTTGCCGCCGAGGCCGAGAACGGCGTCAATCTGGCTCTCCGCCACGTCGTCCGGCCCCTCGACAACGCCCGACACATACTCAGGCGCACCCTGGAGCTTCAGGTGTCGCACGACCTCTTCGACTTCCTCGTCGGAGACGAACGGCCCGTGGACGCGCGTGATCCGCCCGCCACCAGCCATGTAGAGCATGTCGCCCATGCCCAGGAGCTGCTCGGCCCCCATCTCGCCGAGGATCGTGCGGCTGTCGACCTTGGACGTCACCTGGAACGAGATCCGGGTTGGGAAGTTCGCCTTGATCGTGCCAGTGATCACGTCGACGGAGGGGCGCTGCGTTGCCATCACGATGTGGATGCCGGACGCGCGGGCCATCTGCGCAAGACGCTGGATGCAGGCCTCGATCTCCTTGCCCGCGACCATCATCAGATCGGCCATCTCGTCGACAACGACGACGATGTAGGGCACAAGCTCAGGCGCGTACTCCTCCGTCTCGAACAGCGGCTCGCCCGTTGCATCGTCAAAGCCCGTCTGCACCGTGCGCGTGAACGCCTCCCCCTTGGCCAGCGCGTCGCGCACACGCGCGTTGTACCCATCCACGTTTCGGACGCCCATCTTGGACATCTTGCGGTAGCGCTCCTCCATCTCGGCGACGACCCATTTGAGGGCGACCACGGCCTTCTTCGGGTCGGTCACAACGGGCGACAGGAGGTGCGGGATCCCGTCATAGACCGACAGCTCCAGCATCTTCGGGTCGATCATGATCATCCGGCACTCGTCGGGGCGGAGCTTGTAGAGGAGGCTCAGGATCATCGTGTTGATCGCCACCGACTTGCCGGACCCCGTGGTGCCCGCGATCAGGAGGTGAGGCATCTTGGCGAGGTTTGCCACCACCGGCTCCCCACCGATGTCCTTGCCAAGCGCGAGGGGCAGCGAGAACCGCGTCCCATCGTAGTCGCGCGAGGACAGGATCTCTCTCAGGATCACTTTCTCACGGTGGTCGTTGGGAAGCTCGATCCCGATCACAGACCGCCCGGGAATGGTTGAGACGCGCGCCGCAAGCGCCGACATCGACCGCGCAATGTCATCCGCGAGCCCGATCACGCGGGAGGCTTTGACGCCCGCCGCAGGCTCAAGCTCGTACATGGTCACGACGGGGCCGGGGCGAACGGCGATGATCTCCCCCTTGACGCCATAGTCGTCGAGCACAGTCTCGAGCATCCGCGCGTTCTCCTCGAGCGCATCATCGGCGAGGGGGCGGTGCGGCAGGGCGTCGGCGTTCTGGAGAAGGGCGAGCGGCGGCACTTCGAACCCACTCGACACCGGGTCCTCAAGCGCGAGACGCGGCTGCTCTTCCTCGAGCGCGCGGCGCCCTTTGGGCGGTCGACGCTCCGCGTGCTGAATGAGCGGCTCGACCCGAAGCGCTGGGCGGGGTGGATCCTCCACGTCCGAGATGCCCTCGCGGGCGCGCACGGCTGCCGCCACCCGTGCCAACGCGTCTTCCGCATCGCCGGGTTGGTCGGCCGCCGCTTCTGCCGACCGGCGCAGCTTCGGCTCCCGCCGCTCCGCGCGGGGGGGGCGCCGGACTTTGGCGCGCGCGGCGCCTCGCACGAGGGCACCCGAGAGACGGAAGATCACCCCATAGGTCTGCACGAGGCCCGTCCAGATGTAGCGCAGGATCGCCCGAAACTCCCGCCCGTCGACCCCGAGAGCAAGGAGCGTCAATGCCGATGCCGCGACGGCCAGAGCCAACGTCATCACAAGAAGCGCGCTCGCCAGCGGCAAGGGCACGCGCACGATCAGCGCGTCGAGCGCGCTGTCCCCGAGAAGCCCGCCAA
>JBCDHQ010000034.1:0-22027 GCA_038749815.1 Pseudomonadota bacterium
CTGGTTCGTTGTGGTTCCGGGTGGCGGTGCGCCGATTGCGGTCATCCCGAGCATCGGGGCGGGATTGATGGGCCGAACATGGGTGAGAGACATCCGCACGTGGGACGCTCCGGACCCACGGGATAACGGCATCGGATTGCTGAGGGACGCCCTGACGGAGGTCGTGCCCGATCAGGGGACAATCGGCGTTCCGATGGGGCTGGAGACCCATGTCAGAATGCCGATGGCTGACTATGCAAGACTGGCCAAGTGTCTGGACCGGCGCGACATCCAGGACGGAACGGCCTGCATCCAGCGTGTCCGAGAGGTCAAGTCAGAGGCCGAGATCGAGAAACTGCGCACAAGTTGCAGCATTGCCGGTCGGGCTTTTGGCCGGATCGGCGAGGTGGCCCGCGCCGGGCGCAGCCTCAACGCCGTGGCGCGGGACTTCCAGATTGCCTGTCTTGAAGAGGGGGCGGATTGGGTGAGCTATGTTGCGGCGGCGGCCGGGCCCGGCGGCTACGAAGACGTCATTTCACCGCCCGATGAACGCCCCTTGCAGCAGGGAGATGTCCTGATGATCGACACAGGGGCCGTGCGCGACGGCTACTACTGCGATTTCGATCGCAACTTCTCAATCGGTCCCGCCCCGGAGGCCGTCAAGCGCACCTATGCAGCGCTCTGGCAGGCGACAGACGCGGTTCTGCACAGCCTGCGACCGGGGATCCGCGCCTCTGATCTGCACGCGATGCTCTGTGCCGCGCTGCGCCGCCATGGCGCCGAGCCCGGCGGCGGGCGGCTCGGTCATGGTTTGGGCACCACGCTGACGGAATGGCCGTCGCTGACACCGCTGGATGACACGGTTCTGCGCCCCGGAATAGTGCTGACCCTCGAACCGAGTGCGGTGCTGGGGGCCGGCCGTTTGATGGTTCACGAAGAGAACCTGGTCCTTCGTGAAACCGGCGCCGAGCTCCTGTCGCCGCGGGCTCCGGCCACCATTCCGGACATCCTGCCATGAGCACCCACCCCTACGAGCTGGACGTGGACACCAGACCGCGCCTCGGCCTGGTGGTGCTGCAGGCGGACGAGACCATCGAGGATGATTTCCGGCGGCTGTTCTCTCCGGACGAGGTCCGGCTTCACATCACGCGGATCCCCTCGGGGGCAGAGCTTAACCCGGACACGATCCGGGAGATGGAACTGGCCCTGCCGGCCGCTGCCGCCCTGTTGCCCGAGGCCGTCCGCTTCGATGCCGTGGGCTACGGCTGCACGTCGGGGTCCACTCTGATTGGGGCGGATCGCGTGCGCGCGCTGGTGCAGTCGAGCTGCCGCACAGAGGCCGTCACAGAACCACTGACGGCAGCGTTCGCCGCGTTTTCGAGCCTCCACTGCACCCGAATTGGCATCGTGTCCCCATACATTGCATCGGTCTCCGAGGCGCTCCGCCGGGCATTTGAGGCGCAGGGGTTCGATGTGGCGCAGGTCGTGTCATTCGGCGAGGAGATCGAGGCCAATGTCGCCCGCATCTCACCCGCCTCCATCAAAAGCGCGGCCGAGAGTTTGGCTGGGCGTGCCGCGTTGGACGGCATCTTCCTGTCCTGCACGAACCTGCGAACCCTCGGGGTCTTGGGCGATCTCGAGCGCGATCTCGGCCTTCCCGTCCTGAGCTCAAATCTCGCTCTGGCCTGGCACCTCGCCGAGCTCACCGGGAACGCTCCGAGCGTCACCCTCAGTGCGCTGCAGCGCCAGTCCTGACGGCTTGTCCGGTTCCTCGCGCAAGACCATGCCGTGCCCCTGGCCGAGGAAAAGGCCCCCCCCGCTCGGCCCCCGGTCCAGGTTGGACCGCCCAGACAACGGCGCCAGGCCTCACGTGCTCGGAGGAACCTGCATCCCACCTGGCAGCGCCTCTACACTGGTGCAGTTCAGGGCGCGCCGACCAGACCTTCTCTCGACCAGAGCGCTTCTTGCGACAGGCACCATTCCCCGTGATGAGCACTTGTGTCGGTCATGCAGCGTCTCCGCGCGCTACGATGCAGCGACTTCTACGCCGGCGGAGCGGTAGACACTCTCCATCAAACGCAGGGTCTGAAGGTTGTCGAGCCGATCGGTCTCGAAGGGCGTGCCCGCGGTCACCCCATCGACAAAGGCGCGGACCGCCGTGTCGAAGCACTCCTGGTATCGGCCGAGCAGATCGACCTCCACGACAGAGTGCGCGTCGCCCACGATCGAGACCGTGCCGTAATCCATCAGGATGGTCCCTTTGGTGCCGATGGCCTCCAGCCGGTCGCCGTGGAGATCGGGGTAGCCCGGTGCGCAAATGCAGCCGTCTGCGGTTGCGATCAGCCCGTGCTCGCCCTCCATCAAGATCGACGCTGTGTCTTCTCCCGGAAGTCCATTGGCCAGCCGGTTCAGCCGGGCCGCAACGACCGTCAGAGGACCGGCAATGGCGCGCAGCACGTCGAGGTGGTGGATCATCGTCTCGAACACGAGGTTTCGCTTGAAGCCCCGCAGATAGGGTTGGCGTTCGATGAGAAACGGCTCCCGCCCGTCCCTTGGACAGAGCCCTTGTCCGCGGCACGTGATCCCCAGGTGGCGCACATCGCCGATGCGTCCCGCATCGATCCAGTCGCGCACCGTCATGTAGTGCGGACGAAAGCGGTAGTTCTCGTGGACCATAAAGCGGACGCGGTCGCCGATGTCGGCGACCAGCGCTTCGGCCTCGGCGACAGTCTCTGTCATCGGTTTCTGCAGCATGATGTGGACGCCGTGATCGGCCGCCATTGCCGCGACGGTGGCATGCGCCTTGACCGAGGCCGCAATGTCCACGAGCTCAAACCCGCCATCGGCAAAGAGGCGGGCGGGATCGTCATAGACCCGCTCGATGCCGAACTCCCGTGCCCGCGCCTCCGCCTTCGAGCGATCCAGGTCGCACACCGCAGCCACCGGGATGCCGGCGGCCGCCCAGGCCCTCAGGTGATATGCGCTGATCATCCCGGTGCCGATCAGAGCCGCCCTTACGTCCGCCATCGTTGCCATCTCCCCAGAGCTGTTCCGCGATGTCACCGGTAGCACGCGCCGTGGCGCCCAGACGATGTGTCCCGCAATGCCGCCAGCGCCTTCAATGCCCGCTCAACCTCGCCGGTTGTTTGGCCAGTGGGGACCGGACCGGCCGCAGCGTCAACACTGGTGTGGTTCGGGTGGCGGCGTGGGACACGCGTCGAGGAGGGGCAAAGGGCTGAAGCGGGTGCTCGGCGGAGCGCGGCTCCGTCGATCCGGCATTTGGGGCACCGATCCCCGGGGGACGCCTCGGCTCGCCCGCACGGCCTTCCGGCCTCCGTCGGGAGGGAGGCGGGCCCCGCGGGCGATCAACGAGAGGGGCGGTCAGGCTCGGAGATGCAAGAGGTGCCTCGGCTGACGGTGTGGCCTCCGACATGGCCGGAGCGAGCCTGTCTGGTGGCGGAGCGTGCACAGTGACGGCTGTCCCGGCTGAGCGTTCGCGCGCGTTTTCGGCGCCGCGGTCGACGCTTTGTCCGACCGCGTCATCCGCCGCGGTGCGCCCTTGATCGTCGCCGGTTCGTTGCCGGCCGGGTTTGGTGCCACCGGCAGACAGTCGATGCCGTGGGCCGTCAGGGAGTGGGCGGGCCCGCTCAGCGGGGCCGAGATTGGCGGAGGCATGCCTCCCTGGTGGTAGAGGGACGGAGACACGCTGGGTGTGCTGGTCTCCGTCCAAGCTCTGGATCGAACCGCCCTCCGGGCACGGGTCTGACCGGAGGGTGTCTGTCGTGAGATCCCGGATTGAACCGGAGGGTCAGCCCTGCCTCGCGCGATGGGTGAAGCGACCGACACCGTCGCGCGTGGGGTGTCGGTCGGCGGCGCTCTCTATGGCGGGCAGACACGGACTGTCCGGGGTTGGACTGCTTGCCCGTTACAAGAACGGGCCGTGCTGCGGCCGGTCTACAGGCGTCGCTGTTGTCGGCCGCCGACAAGGTCCGCCACGCCAACACCGGGAAGACCTTGCGGCGTGACCGCTGATCCGAAGGATCGCCCCAAGGGCCAACTCTAAGGGCAGCAAGGTCCTGCCGAGCGATGTCCGACCTTTCGACAGGCGACTGCGAATGGCGCCGCCTCACGACAGGACCTTGGCCACTCAGCGTGGGCCGCCCGCAGAGGCGCTTAAACGACGCCGCCATCCCGGCGCAGACCCAACTTGGATCTTTGTGCTCTTTTGTTAGGGTTGCCACAGGCGGGCGCGCGCTCAACGCGCGCGCAAGGGGCCTTGGGTCACTCGAACCACCAGCGATGGTAGCCGCGCGCGCCGTCAAGCTCCCAGACGGCTGCGATGCGCTCTCCGTGTTGGACATTGGCGCGGCGGGCGGAGGTGCGGTTCCGGAAGAAGGGCACGATCGTGCCGCCATCGTCCCGGCAGAGAAGCTGCATTTCGGCGTACATCTCAGCCCGGAGGCTCTCATCCGTTTCCGATTTCGCGGCAAGGAGGAGCTCGTTGAAGCGCGCGTTCTCCCAGCGGCTCTCGTTCCAGGCGGCCCCTGCCTGATAGGCGATCGAGAACATCACGTCCGGCGTGGGGCGAGCCGCCCAAGAGACCACGCAGAAGGGCTTTTTCAGCCAGACATTTGACCAGTAGCCATCCGCCGGCTCGCGAACGACCTCGATGTCGAGACCGGCCGGACGCGCCTGTTCGGCGAAGAGAGTGCACATGTCGACGGCGCCCGACAACAACGTGTCGTTGACGGAGAGCTGAACGCTCAGTCGCTCGTGCCCCGCCTCGCGGAGGTGAAACCGTGCGCGGTCCAGATCCTGCGTGCGCTGCTCGAGATCGGCAAAATAGGGCATGGTCGGGCTGATCGGATGATCATTGCCGACAGTGCCGCGTCCGAAGAGGATCTTGTCGACAATCTCGTCCCGATCCATCGCGTGTTTCAGGGCAAGACGAACGTTCACATCGTCGAAGGGCGGCGTGTCGCAGAACATCGGCATCGTGATGTGCGTCCCCGAGGCAACATCGTCGAGGATCACGCCGGGCGCCCGCGCAAGCCTGTCGGCGGTCTTCTGATCGACATCCGTGACCGCGTCCACGGCATCCGTCAGAAGGGCTGTCTGGCGCGCGTTGGGGTCGTTCAGGACGGTCATCTCGACGGCGTCGAACCAGGCCCCCTCGCCCGTGCGGTGCCAGCCATCGTGGCGCACGAAAGCCGCGCGGACACCCGCCTCGAACTCGGTCACGCGATAGGGTCCGCAGCCGATCCCGGTCTCCCACTCGATCCCGCCATCCGGCTTGGCCGGCTGAATGACGAGGTGGAAATCCGAGAGCAGATAGGGCAGGTCTGCGTTTCCGCGCACGAGATCGAAGATCACCGCATGATCGCCATCGGCCCGGATCGCCGTGATGTCAGCGAGGAGCGGTTTCGCGGCCGATGTCGACGCCTCGCCCCGGTGATACTCCATTGACGCGATCACATCGGCGGAGGTGACGTGGCGGCCGTCGTGGAACGTGGCCTCTCGCGCAAGTTCGAACCGCCAGACCGTTGCATCGCCCTCAAGCGCCTCCCAAGAGATCGCCAGATCCGGCCCCAGCGTGTCCTCTGCGGTGATCTCGGTCAGATACGCCCGCGCCACATGGCTCGAGTGGATCATCAGGATGCTCTCGGTCGTGGCGGGATCCCAGCTGTCGTTCGTGTTGCCGTCATGCACGCCGACGCGGAACGTTCCGCCCCGCCGCGGAGCGCCGATGGCTCGGGCGGGCAGTGTCGCTGCGATGCCCGCGGCCGTTGCCCCTTTCAGAAGACCGCGGCGGCTGGGATGGGCACGGCTTAGCAAAGGCTCGAGCATGAGAGATCTCCTTAGAGGAATATGACCGGATGTAGAGCCTTCGACCCGACGTGGCTATTGAGTGACCTCGGCCACGGTGTCGCAGAGCGTCGGATCGGGCGGCCTGGCTGACGGGGCTGTCTCCTCCCCGCAGCGCGTGCTAGGGACCCGGCGTCTTTGGCCGGCATGATGCCTGGCGGGGCGCAAAACGGGTGGGCGATATGGCAGAGCTGACAGCGGACGGACATCGGATCACTCAGGAGATCTCGCAGCGGCACGGCTTTTCCGCTGAGGCAGTCACCTCGATGTTGAGCGCTGTGGCGGCAGGCGGCGGCACTCAGGCCCAGTTCACCCATCCGGAGTTCGGCGGCATGGGCCAGTGGTCGTCGGGGGGCATGATCATGATCGGCGACATGTTCAACACCCAACTCGCCGGCCGCGTGTCATCCCTCTGCCAAGAGCTTTCGAGCCTTGTCCATGACCACCAGATGTTCGCTCCACCGCCGGTCAGTCAGTCTCAAAGCCAGGGGGGCGGATGGTCGAGCCCAGGCAGCGGGACCGGTGTCAGCCTCTTTGTGCAAGCACAGCCCTGGTGGCCGGGTGACCTCGGCGCGCCCGCGTCCACCGGCGGCCAGAACGATCTGCGGTATGCCTACTTCCCGGAGGCCCGCCGGCTTGCGATTGAGATCGGCGGTCGAGTGACGACCTACGACACCGGCGAGCACCAGATTGGCGCCTTCTCCCAGCAGCAATCCGGCGACCAGACGCTCACGTTCACAAGTCAGTTCGGCGTCGTTCGGGTCTCTGATCTGCCAGTGGTCGCGGGCGGCCCTCCCGCACACCCGATGACGGTCAATGCGCCCGAAGAGACGCCACTGCCCCAACCTCTCATCGATCCGCCCGCGCCCAGCGGCGCCGGGAGCGAGGTCTTTGAGTTGATCGAGAAACTGGCGGACCTCCACGCCAAAGGCATCCTCAACGATGCGGAGTTCGAAACGAAGAAGTCAGAGCTCCTCGCGCGCCTCTAGAGGAATGGATTGGCCGGTCTCGCGGCGCAACATCGACCTTGATCGCCGATCAGACGTCCTAAGCCGAGTGCGGGCCGGGCGACCTCCCAAAATCGCTGCGCCGATGGTGCGGCCTTCTTCTGGAAGCAAACGAGGAGGCGACGGCGCCGCACCGACATGCGGATTGACACTGAGTGAGACGGGCTGGAAGCTCGTGTTGGGGCATGACCCCGAGTGCTGGCTCAAAAGGCGCCGCGTTCGCTGAGACGCGCGGGCGAAACAAGATGTACTGGTCTCCAACACCCCAACTGCACCCGGACAACCGGCCATGACCGCCGGCGACCTCCGCCGAGCCGTCGTCACCGGTGCGACCAGCGGGATCGGCGCGGCCACTGTGCGCGCCTTCGCATCCGAGGGGCTCGATGTCCTGGCCGTGGCGCGGCGGGGGGATGTTCTTGCCGAGCTCGCCGCCGAGACCGGGGCGGAGGTGCTGGCGGCCGATGTGCGCAGCGCTGACGCGCATGCCGCAGTCGCAGCGTTTGCGCCGGATGTCCTGGTGAACAATGCGGGCGTTGGGCACGGGATTTCCGGACTTGAGACGGTGGGGCCCGAAACGATCGCGACGGCCTTCGAGGTCAATGTGACTGCCGCAGCGACGCTCGTTGCCGCCGTCCTGCCTGGTATGCGCGCGAGACGGCGCGGGCATGTCGTGACGCTCGGGTCGATCTCCGGGCTCCACACCAACGTCTCTGCCGTGTACGGCGCAACGAAAGCGGCTCTCCACCGGTTCAGCCAAAATCTCCGCTACGAACTTCGCGGCTCCGGCCTCCGCGTGACGGAAATCTGCCCGGGCCGCGTCAGCACAGGCTTTTACGGGGCGGCCGAGGGCGACCCTCAGCGGATCGAGGCGATGGGGCGCTCGGGCATTCGCGAGCTCGACCCGGAGGACATCGCAGCCGCAATCCTCTACGCGATCTCAGCGCCCGCCCATGTCAATGTGGCAACCATCGAGATCCTGCCGGTTGAGCAGGCCGTCGGTGGCGTCGACGCGACACCGCGCGCCTGATCAAGTCGCGACACCGCGCGCCTGATCAAGTCGCGACGCCGCGCGCCTGATCACTCCGCGACGCCGCGCGCGCATCCAGTCATCAAGCGCCTTGATCTCCTGCGCACTCATCCGAAGACCGAGCTTGGTGCGGCGCCAGACAACATCCTCCGCCGTCCTCGCGTACTCTCTGTCCATGAGCCAGAGAACCTCGCGCTCCGTCAGTGTCGCCCCGAAGTCCTGGCCGAGATCGGCGGGGCGGCGTGCCTCAGCCAAGATCTCCGACGTCTCGGTGCCGTAGGCGCGCACCAGTCGCCGCGCCCAGGGCGCACCGAGCCAGGGCGCGCTGTCGAGAACACGGGCGACGAGTGCCTCGAACCCATCGACCGGAAAGTCCCCGCCAGGCAAGGCAACGCCTGCGGTCCAGGCCGCGCCAGCCTCCGGAGAGAAGGAGGCGAGCTTGTCCATGGCCTGTTCAGCCAGCTTGCGGTGCGTGGTGATCTTGCCGCCGAAGATGCTGAGGATCGGAGGTCCGGCGGCATCGAGGGACAACACATAGTCCCGCGTCGCCGTCGTCGCCGACGAGGCTCCGTCATCGTAGAGCGGGCGAACACCTGAATAGGTCCAGACGATGTCGGCGCGTGTCACCGGGTTCTCAAAATACTCGGAGGCAAACGCACAGAGGTAGTCCTGCTCCTCCTCGCTCGCGGCAGCTTCGGCCGGGTCCGCGCTATGATCTTGGTCGGTCGTGCCGATCAGGGTGAAGTCGGTCTCATAGGGGATCGCAAAGATGATCCGACCGTCGCGCCCCTGGAAAAAGTAGCACTTGTCGTGATCGAAGAGCTTCTTCGTCACGATGTGGCTGCCGCGGACAAGGCGGATCCCTTCCGTGGAATTCAGCCGCACCCGGTTCCGAACGACGTCCTCCACCCACGGACCGCCGGCGTTGACGAGGATCCGCGCGCGATGCTCCGCCGTCGCACCCGTCTCAGCATCCTCGGTCATGATCCGCCAGATGCCGTCGGCACGCTCGGCCGATGTCACCCGGCGGCGGGGCAGGATGACCGCCCCCCTAGCTTCGGCGTCGCGTGCATTGAGCACGACAAGGCGGCTGTCCTCCACCCATGCATCCGAATACTCAAAGGCCTTCTTGAAGCGGCTGTTCAGCGGCGCACCGGCCGGGTCGCGCCGAAGGTCGAGCGTGCGTGTTCCCGGCAGGAACGTCCGCCCGCCGAGATTGTCGTACATGAAGAGGCCCAGCCGGATCATCCATGCCGGACGGCGTCCCTTGAGCCAGGGCATCAGCCGGGCGAGCAGCTTGGAGGCGCGGGACGACGAATCGAACCGCATGTCGGGGTCGAACGGCAACACGAAACGCATCGGCCAGGAGATGTGCGGCATGGCCCTCACGAGCGTCTCCCGCTCCTCCAGCGAGTGGCGCACCAGGCTGATCTCGAAATTCTCGAGATACCGCAGCCCGCCGTGGAACAGCTTGGTTGAGGCCGAGGATGTGGCAGAGCCGAGATCGGCCATCTCAGCCAACGCGACCGTCAGCCCACGCCCAGTGGCGTCGCGGGCAATCGCACACCCGTTCACACCGCCGCCGATGACGAACAAATCATGAGTGGTTGCTGCAGGTTGCATCGACACTCCCCCTCCCAGGACTCTGTAGATGCGCGCTTGCGCTGCGCTGTCAACAGCGCACATGACCTGCGGCGTGCGCCAAAGTCAGCCGGCGTCGCGCACCTGCACGTGCGCGGCCAACTCCGCCAGCTGTTCGAGCGGCATCGGCCGTGCAAAGTGGTACCCCTGGAGCGTGTCGACACCGGCCTCGGCCAGGATCCTGGCATGCGCTTCCGTTTCGACGCCCGAGGCAATCACGGTCGCGCCGATGGCGCGGCCAATGCCAATCGTCGCGCGAACCAGGCGCTCATAGGCCGCGTTTGCCGCCAACGGCAGAACCAGGCGGCGGTCGATCTTGACAGCGTCCGGGTTGACCCCGTGGAGCCCCAAGATCGAGGCGGCGCCGGCCCCGAAATCATCGACGACAAGTTCGACGCCCATCTCGCGCAGCGTGTCGACGTGGAACCGCCGGCTTGGGGTCCCCTCGTCGACAAGAGGATCGGCGATTTCGAGGGCGATGGTGACGCCGGGGACGGCCGCACTCGCGATGCTGCGCGGCAGATCATGCGTCAAGATTTGGCCCGGCGTCAGGTTGAAGCTCACCTTTGGGATGTGGATGCCCTGATCGGCCAGGCCACCGATCCCGCCGAGCGCCTTGCGGAAGAGGATCGCGTCGATCTCGGTGAGGAGGGACATCTGCTCTGCCAAGCGCAAAAAGGCCTCCGGGCCGAGGAGCCCGTGCGCCTCCGTCGGCCAGCGGGCCAGTGTCTCAACCCCCACAAGCGCCCCTGTCTTGGCGTCGAATTGGGGCTGGAAATGCGGGACGAACGCGCCGATCTCCACCGCGGTGCGCAACTCTGCGGCCAAGTCCCGGTTCTTTGCGGCATGTGTGTGGAGCGCCGGGGTGTAGAGCTGGACGGTGTTGCGCCCGAGGGCTTTGGCTTCGTAGAGCGCGGCGTCCGCGCCGAGCGCGACCTCCTCGGGGCGGAGCAGCTTGTCGCGCGAGCTTGCCACGCCAAAGCTCGCGCCGAACCGCACCGGGCGTCCCGCGTAGAGTACGGGCTGACGGATGCGGTCGAGCAAACGTTCAGCCAGCTCATATGCCTCCCGCGAGGTCTCGTGGGCTGCCATGAGGACAGCAAACTCATCGCCGCCCACGCGCGCGGGAAGCTGGCCCGGCGTGGTTTCAGTGCGCAGAACATCCGCCACCACACCCAAGACGTGATCGCCTGCGTCGTGGCCAAGCGTGTCGTTGACGTATTTGAAGTGATCAAGGTCGATGCGAACGAGGGTGACGTGGGGATCGTCCTCCTTCAGCCGCGCGTCGAGGGCTGCGTCAATGGCGCTGCGGTTGGGCAAATCGGTGAGCGAATCGTGGTTCGCCCGATGCGCAATCTCCTCATTCAGTTTCAGGAGGGCCGCATGCTGGCGCTTTCGTTCGGTGATGTCGCGCGCGACGGACACGAACCCATAGTGTCGCCCCGACATGTCGAAGAGCGGGGTAATCGTCACATGCGCCCAGTAGGGAGAGCCCTCGGCATTGTAGTTGATGATGTCGACCGCCGCAGGTGCACAACTGGCCATCGCGATGTCGAGCGCTTCGGCGGCATCCGCGTCTGTCTCTGGCCCGCGGAGCAGGAGACCCGGATTTCGGTCGATCAGGTCGCTTGCCCGGCGGCCCGTCAGTTTCTCAAAGCTTGGATTGACCCAGCTGATGGACATGGCGAGATCGATCACGCAAATGGCATCTTGTGCATTGCGCGCGATGGCGGCGAGCTCCTCGAGTTGCTGCTTCTGGAGCCGCAGCGCCTCCTCGGATCGTTGGAGCGCCACGTGTGGCCCGACGATGGACCAGAGCCCGGCGAGCGCGAGGAGCCCGAATGTCAGGAGAAGCGCCGCGCCGACCGTCGCTGCCACTCGGGTGATCAGCTGTTCCCCGAGGCCCGCCACTTGGCCGGGTTCGGCACGAAGCGCCAGCCAGACGTCAAATCCGCCGACCCGGGCAAAGACCATGCCCTCGCCGGGTCGAGCCGGGCCGGGTGGCGTCGTGACAAGCGCGGCATCGGCAATCAGCGGCGACGGCGGGAGAAGCGCCTGAAGGTCGAGGGTCAGGTCGGCAACGAGCGCCGCTTCGACGAACCCTTCGCGATAGACCGGTTCAATGATCTGAACGGAGACAACATGGCCACCGCTTGTGTCGGGGCCAACTTCAATCGTCGTTGCGCGCTCGCCCTCGAGGACGGCGGTCAATGTGGACTGTGCCGGCGGCACCGCGGGCTGCTGATCGGCGGCCAGATCCTCCACAAAAACCTTCTCTAGAAGCGCATCGTAGAGGGTGACACGTTGCACGTCCGGCGCGGTCAAGGCCCGTTGAACAAAGCTCCGGAGCGTGGAATCATCCACCACATTGCCGATGGCAAGCGCGATGACTTCCGGGTGCGCGTTGAGATATGACAGGAGTTGGACGTGGTCGCCGAGCCAGTCCTCGACGACATTGGCGCGGTCATTGGCCTGCGCGGTGACGGCCTCCGCCTGAAGGTCGCTCAGAAACGGCCGCACGGTCAGCCAGACGGCAGCGCTCGACGCGACGACAGCCACGACCAGAGCGGCACCGACGAGCACCGCAAATGCGCGGGGAAGCGACACTGGACCGAACCTGTTGATCATCTTGCTCCGCGCGGAGCGTCCACGAGTTGCCCAGTCCGATCGAAGGCCGCAAGACAGAGATCATCAACGCCAAGGGCTTCGTGCGCATCGATCCGACCCATCTCGTAGGGCTGGAAAGGAGGTGCATACGTGCCGAGGATCCCCTCGACAGGCGCCTCCAAGCGCTGCAAAGCGGCACGAAGCGCCGCGCGCCGATCCTCGATGGACCCGGACCAGGCCGGTGTCTTGGCCGCCTGTTCGCCCGCGGCGATCAGAACACGGGTCAGGTCGTAGGCGTGCACAAATCCGGCGGGCGCGGTCAGGTTCTGTAACCGGGTGATCACCACCCCGCCCACCGTTGCGTTTTTGAGAGCGGTTGTGAGCGATGGGCTGCCTTCGGCCTCAATGCGGAGCCCGCATGTCTGCAGGACGCGGAGCGAGACAGCCTCACGCGCAGCGGCGGGCGCCAGGTCGGCGAAGCCGCCGCCGAGAATGCCCCAGTGGCTGTAGATCCGCGTGGCCTTCGGCTGAGCCGCGAAGGAGTTGACGAGGGAGGCCCCGCTCTCGGTCACCGAGGTCAGCAGCACGCAGTCAGCGCCTGACTGCACGACTGTGTTGACGACATCCCCGATGTGTGTGGGCGACGCAACCAGATCCAAAAGGACTTCCGCAGCCGGAACATGCCCATGCCGCGACAGGGCGTCCTTCATGCCGGCGAGGTTTGCGCGCCCCCATCCAGTGTTCAACATGATGAGCGCAATGGACGTGCAGCCGTCCGCCAGCGCTTGATCGACCAGAAACGGAGCGGCTTTCCAGTCATCCACGGACAGACGGAAGATCCAGTTGTCGTCGGTGGCGGCACGCGTGATCGGACCGCCGGCGGACCATGGCAGCAGCAGTGGCACGCGAGCGTCGTTGATCTGGTCCCGATACGTGATGTAGGCGGTCGAGTGGATGCCGCCGATCACACTGAGGCCGTGCGCACTTTCGGAGAAGCGGCGGATCGTTGCAAAGGATCGCTTTGCATTGCCGCGGTGATCGCGGCGGATCAGGTCGACGGGAAGCCCCGCAATCCGATTGTCGACCTCACTCAGCGCGGCAGCAACGCCGAGCTCGATCATCTCGGCGGAGCGCGACTGGATCGAGAAGTCGGCATCCATCCAAATCTCCAACCGCTCCGCGTAAGCCGGCAGCGCTAGGAGAGGGAGGGCCAGGATCAGGGCAGCGCGGAAAAACATATCGGCCTGACTCTAAAGCACAGATGCCTGCCATTAGGGCCCCTGATCGTAAAACAATTACAAATCCAGCCTCCCGCAATTCAAACAGTTCTCATCAAAATACTGACGGGCTCAAACGGCGACCTTCAGGCTTTCTTCAATGTAGATTTCCCGGAGCCGCCGGGCCACAGGCCCGGGCGTGCCGTCGCCGATCGTGACCCCGTCCACCTCAACCACCGGCGTGACGAAGCTCGACGCGGCGGTGATGAACGCCTCGGCCGCGCCGCGCGCCTCTTCCGGGGTGAACGGACGCTCTTCGATCTTCATTTGCGCCTCCGCAGCGTAGCGGAGCACGGCGGCGCGGGTGATCCCATGCAGGATCTGGTGCGACAAGTCACGGGTCACGATCGTTCCGCCCTCGGTGACGATGTATGCGTTGCTGGAGGTCCCCTCCGTGACCGTTCCGTCCTCCACCATCCACGCATCATCTGCGCCCGCAGCCTTGGCCCGCATCTTGAGGAGGGAGGGCGCCAGCAGCTGCACCGTCTTGATGTCGCGGCGCGCCCAGCGGAGGTCGTCGGTGGTGACGATGCGAATGCCCTTCGCAGCGGTTTCGGACGCTCTGAGCGGCCGGCTTTGGGTGAACAGAACAAGGCTTGGCGTCATACCCTCGGCCCAGGCGAAGTCGCGGTCCTGCGCCCCGCGGGTCACCTGCAAATAGACCAGCCCTTCGTCGATCCCGTTCTTCTCCACGAGGGTCCGGTGGATCGCTTCGATATCCTCGTCCGTGGTGGGCGCCGGCATGTCAAGTTCGGCAAGCGAGCGATGGAGCCGGACCATGTGCCCCGCAAAGTCGATGAGCTTGCCGTCGAGGACCGACGTCACCTCGTAGACGCCGTCGGCCATCAGAAATCCACGGTCAAAAATCGAGATGCTGGCCTCAGCCTCATCCACATACTGTCCGTTCACGTAAACCGTGCGTCCCATCGCGTTCCCCTGAAAGCGTCTCCGTCATCGGCTAGCGCGTCGGGACAGGGAGCACAATCGCCGAGGCGCACTGCGCGCGACCAAGGACCGTGACGGCGCCCCTGGTGCGCAAAGATCAGGCCCGTGCGGCCTCGACCAAGGTCCGGAACGCATTGAGCTGTGCGGTGAGGCCCTTGGCCTCGCAGACCGGGCACCAGAGCCCCTTCTTGCCCCGAAGAAAGAGCTCCTTGCGGACGCCGCCGCAGGTCTTGCAGGCAAGCCCCAAGGATGGGGGGTAGTCGCGCAGCGCCATCAGGTCGTCGAGCACGGGCGGATGCGCCGCGGCGACTTTGGCGAGCTCCTCCGGTTTGAAGGAAGGGCCATGGATCTCGATCCGGGTCCCCTCTGCAAGAGCCGCGACCGGAGACAAGTCAAGGGATGCCCCGGCGATCCCCCTGAGGGTCAGGCTCTCGAGCCGGAGGTCGGCGAGAAAGGCAAGGTCCGCAACCTTTTGGCTGGAGCCCGGTCCGCCCTCAATCCGAAGCTCCCGGAACTCCGGCACCTGCGCGAGGGGCATCGCGTCCTCAAGCATGCCGGTGTCGGTCCAAACGAGCGTGCGGAGCGCCGTCGCCCGCTCAACGCCGCGAAGGCTGCGGAGCTTGGGGGAATGCCAGATCTTCAAGGTCTGGAGGCAGGCTGGTAGCGGCAGGGCCTCGAGATCGGGCGCCGAGATCCAACGGAGCTCCAGCTCCCTCAGCGGCAGATCCTGAAGCCCCGCAAGCTTTCCCAAGTGCGCCTTTCTGACCGTATGGAGGCGGAGGACGCGCGCACTGTCCGGCACTCTCGACAGATCGAACGTCTCTCCGGTGAGGATGACCGTGTCACCCATCGCTCACCCCCACACCGAAAGCGCGACCGGCACGTTCCCCTGACGATGGACAGCTGGAGGCGTCCGGGGTCGGAGGGGCGCAGGTGGCCGTCCGGTCCACCTCTCAACCCGCGAGCCACGCGCCGCGACGGCAACGCGGGGAGCCGGACCCGCGACGCTGCACAGCGGCGCCCTCAAGAAACGAAGTGGCAAGGGTTCCTGCCCCCTCGGAGCTCGATCGGTGTAGCCGCAGCCAAGGCTCACCCACATCCGCCATCGAGGCAAACGGGAGCGGCCGTCGGTTCCGTGCCGGCGCATTCTCCGCTCAGCCCCAGAGGTCCGCCAAGGGCGGCTGGGCGGCGACGCCGTCATAGGCGAGCGGGGGCTCCCGGTCCTCGGCAAGGAGAAGGGGTGCGTCAAGATCGACAATCTCCGCACCCTGGGCGAGGAGCGTCCCGGGCGCCATCGCGAGGCTCGAGCCCACCATGCACCCCACCATGATCCGGAACCCTGCAGCGCGCGCTGCGTCGCGCATCGCAAGGGCTTCGGTGAGGCCGCCGGTCTTGTCGAGCTTGATGTTGACCATGTCGTAGCGCCCGACGAGGGCTGGCAGACTGGCACGGTCGTGGCAGCTCTCGTCCGCGCAGACGGGCAGCGGCCGCTCCATCTCGCCGAGGGCTTCGTCCGCGCTCGCCGGGAAGGGCTGCTCCACCATCTCGACGCCGAGGCGGAGGAGGACCGGCGCGAGCTCCGCATAGATCTCCGGGGTCCATCCTTCGTTGGCATCGACGATGATCCGAGCGCCGGGCGCGCCTTTTCGGACGGCCTCGATCCGCGCCACATCCTCTGCGCCACCGCCGAGCTTGGTCTTCAGGATCGGCCGCGCGGCCTGACGGCGCGCGGCGGCCTGCATGTCCTCCGGCGAGCCGAGGGAGAGGGTGTAGACGGTCGTCACGGGCACCGGAACCGGCAGGCCGGCCACCTCCCAGACCCGTCGCCCGGCGGCTTTGGCCTCCAGGTCCCACAGCGCGCAATCGACGGCGTTGCGTGCCGCGCCCGCCGGCAGACGCTCCTGTAGCTCCGCGCGCGTGACATCGGCGGGCAGCGCGCCGATTGCGGCGCTCACGCTCTCCATGCTCTCGCCGTAGCGGGGGTAGGGCACGCACTCTCCCCATCCGCGGGCGCCGCCTCGGGCGATCGTCACGGTCAGAACGTCGGCATGGGTGCGCGCGCCCCGCGAGATTGCGAATGCCTCGGCAAGACGGAACCGCGCCGGTGCGACTTCGATCACGGCAGCGCGTCGACCAGCCGCGCCGCCCCCTGCCGGAACGGATCGACAGTCGGCAGCCCCATCCGGGCCTCTGTCGCCGCCAGGTACTCAAGCGCCGCCTCCTCGTGGAGGGCCGACGTGTTGACCGAGATCCCGATCACCTCGACATTCGGATTGACGACCTCCGCCAGGGTCATCCCGACATCGCGGAGCGCCTCGAGCGAGGGCAGCTTGTGGTCGGGCAGACCGCGCATATGGCGCCGCGTCGGTTCGTGGCAAAGGACGAGGGCGTCGGGCTGACCGCCATGAACAAGGGCCAACGTCACGCCGGAGTAGCTGGCGTGAAAGAGGCTGCCCTGTCCCTCGATCAGGTCCCAGTGGTCGGGGTCGTTGTCCGGCGTCAGATGTTCGATGGAGCCCGCCATGAAATCGGCGACGACCGCGTCGAGCGGCACCCCGTCGCCCGTGATCAGAATGCCGGTTTGCCCCGTCGCGCGAAAGCTGGCCTTCATGCCGCGCCCCGCCATCTCCCGCGACATGGCGAGCGCTGTGTACATCTTGCCGATCGAGCAATCCGTGCCGATGGCAAGGCAGCGCTTTCCCGTCCGACGCTTCCCGTTCGCAATCGGGTACTCGATCTCCGGCACTCTGACATCGTGAAGCGCGCGGCCATGCGCCTCGGCCACGGCCACGAGATCAGCCTCGTCGCGGAGGAGGTTGTGGAGGCCGGAGGCGAGATCGAGGCCCTGTTCGAGCGCGGCGCGGAGAACGGCCTTCCAGCTCTCCGAGATGTAGCCGCCGCGGTTTGCGACGCCGACCACCATGGTCTCTGCCCCAGCAGCCCGCGCCTCCTCAATCGTCATGTCGGGGAGACCCAGATCGGCCTTGCATCCCTCCATCCGGAATTGGCCGAGGGCGACGTCTGGGTTCCAGTCGCGGATCCCTTGCGCGACCTTCGCCGCGAGAGAATCGGGCGCATCCCCGAGGAAGAGGAGGTAGGGCGTCTTGATCATCTTGGTCTCCAATTGGCGATGCGACCCTATCAAGCCTCCGCCCCGAGACCTAGTCCGCGGGTGCACTGGGCCTCTGGCGTGGTGCAAGTTTCGCACCGCCCGGGCCCGGTCGCTGCCGAAGCGCGCAAATGGGAAACACTCTGTGCGCATCCCTGCCTCTCGTCCTTCTGCGCGCCTGCGGTACACTCCAACCATCTGAGGGAGGATCACATGGGACGACTTGTCGACGGCGAATGGAAGGTCAGCGGGTTCGATACGACGGCGACAGGGGGCAAGTTCGTGCGCCAGGAGGCGTCGTTTCGCAACTGGATCACGCCAGACGGCACACCGGGCCCGTCAGGCACCGGCGGCTTTGCCGCAGAAAGCGGGCGCTATCATCTCTTTGTCTCCTATGCCTGTCCATGGGCGCACCGCACCCTGATCTTCCGGGCCCTCAAGGATCTCGCACCCCATATCGACGTTGATGTCGTGCACCCTGACATGCATGCCGACGGGTGGAGCTTTGACGCGAGCTTTCCCGGTGCCACCGGTGACAGGCTCCTCGGCACGTCCTTTCTCCGCGATGTCTACCTGCAGGCCCTGCCGGACATGAGCGGTCGGGTCACGGTGCCAGTGCTCTGGGACAAGGCCACCGGCACAATCGTGTCCAACGAAAGCTCCGAGATCATTCGGATGTTCAACAGCGCCTTCAACGGTCTGACCGGCAACAACCTCGACTTCTGGCCGGAGGAGCTCCGCGACGAGATCGAGCACCTCAACACCCGGATTTACGCCACGCTCAACAACGGGGTCTATCGAAGCGGTTTTGCGAGCACGCAGGCGGCCTATGACGAGGCCGTGTGGGAGCTCTTCGACACGCTCGACTGGCTCGAGGACCGCTTATCCACGCGGCGCTACCTGACAGGTGATCGGATCACCGAGGCGGACTGGCGACTGGCCCCGACGCTCTTTCGCTTCGACCCCGTGTATGTCGGGCACTTCAAGTGCGATCGGAACCGCCTGGTCGACTTCCCGAACCTCTGGGGCTATGCGCGGGAGCTCTATCAGTGGCCAGGCGTCGCAGAGACGGTGAATTTCGAGCACATCCGGCGCCATTACCATGTCAGTCACGAGAGCATCAATCCGTTCCGGATCATCCCGATCGGGCATCGGATCGACTGGACGGTGCCACACGGGCGCGAGGCCCTCTCGGCGGCGTAGCGTCAGACAGCCTGGTCCATATAGACCTCGTGGCGCGGCGGCCGCTCCACCACGTGGTCGATGTAGGCAGCCAAGTCCTTCGGGTCGAGCGGCGCCCGCAGGAAACCGCGCGCGTTCGGGATCAACGAGAAGATCGAGCCGTCCGCGAAGAAGGATGACTTCGTCACGGCAATGATCGGCATATCCGGGTGCCGGAACGCGGCCAGATCTGCAACGCAGAGCCCGGATCCGCAGGCCATCACGGGCTCCAAGATCAGCGCGTCGTACCGCGCGGCCTCGAGCGCTTCGATGGCGTCGATGTCGCTTGTGACGATATCGGCCTCGATGTCGTTTCGTCGTAGGAAACGTGCCCAAAGGACCGCAAGGTCTCGATTATCCTGAGCAATCAAAACGCGCATTGGGCCCTCCGATGGGACCAATAGCGGCTTGCCCCAGCTGGTTAAGCATTGGGTCAGGATCCTTAACAAAGAGTAAATGGGAGCCCTGCGCGCCGGTGTTAAGGCAATTTCAACCGAGGGGTTGCATCACCTGCTCAACAAATATCGGGGATACCTCCATGCTCGACATGACACGGATCGAGATGACGAGCCGCACAGCGGAGTTCGCGCTCTCCTTGGCTCGCCAGCACAGCCTTGCGCCGACACCAGTGATCTTTGAGGTGCTGTTCAAATACGCGACGGGCGCTCAGGCGGATGTGGCCGCAGAGGTGGAAGAGGCCCTCAGCAAACCGGAGGACGTGCGCGAGGACGCCATCACGCGCATCTACGATGAGCGTCTGGGGCCGGAGGCGCTGATCCGGGGGCTCGGCACCGTGCGCCGCTCGCTCTCAAATGAAATCGCGGACATGTCGGTTCAGATCAACGACAGCCTCAAGGGCAACCTGAACCTCGCCCAGGCCATGCGGGAGAGCATTCGCGACCTCACCGCACCGATCACCAAGGACGACGTGCGAACCATCTGCAAAACGATCAGCACCACGAACAAAGTGCATCTCGCCTCCACCCAGAACATGGCGTTGCAGCTCGAACGCACACAGTATCAGCTGACCGAGATGCAGCGGGAGCTGACGGTCCTTCGCAAGAACGCCAGCG
Organism: Pseudomonadota bacterium; assembly: GCA_038749815.1. Taxonomy (GTDB): domain Bacteria; phylum Pseudomonadota; class Alphaproteobacteria; order Rhodobacterales; family Rhodobacteraceae; genus Algicella. The sequence goes on from JBCDHQ010000034.1 coordinate 19,752, forward strand.
TCGACCAACTGACCGGCCTCAACAACAGGCGCTACGTGCAGGAGAAAATCGCGAACCTCGTGGATGCCGGCACATCGACCGCGATCGTCATGATCGACATCGACAGTTTCTCGGTCGTGAACGAACGATGGGGGTTCTCGGCCGGGGACAACATCCTCCGCCGTCTTGGGGAGCTCTTGCGGACGAACACCAAAGGCAAGGACATCGCCGCCCGCGTCGGCGGCGACGAGTTTGTCATCGTGCTCCCCAACACGGAGCTCAACGGGGCTGAGCGGCTGTGTATGAACATTTGCCTCGAGTTTGCGAACATCAACTGGATTTCGCAATCGACGGAGGAGGAGATCGGGATGCTGACCCTCTCCGGCTCCGTCACGGGGCTGTCGACCAGTGACACCTACGACACGTTGCACGAGCGCCTCGCCGCCTTGATGACGGAAGCCAAGGACGACGGCCCAAGCCAGGTGAGGCTCGGGTAGCGGGCGGCGTGCTCGCGGAGCCATATCTGGACAAGAGCGCGACCGGCTGCGGCGGCGCCGCCCTGGATCAGACCGGCAGGGCCAAGCGCAAGGCCGCCTCGAACGCGTCCGGCGCGTCCGCGTGCAGCCAGTGCCCTGCGCCCGGCACCTGGTCGAAACGCGCGGCCGGGAACAGGCGCAGGATCCGCGCATGGTGCTCCGGCAAGACATAGTCGGATCGCTCTCCCGAGAGAAACGTCGCGGGTCCTGTGAAGGTCGCATCGATCTCCGGAAAGGCCATGATCGCATCAAGGCTTCGGTCAAGCGCGGCGAGGTTCAGGCGCCAGCTCACGCGGCCCCCCGATGTGACCAGGTTTTGCAACAGAAACGCTCGAACGGCCCGGTCGGGCACCGGGCCGGCGAGCGTCGCATCGGCCTCGCTTCGCCGGCTGATCCCCGTGAGGTCCATATCCTGCATCGCTTCGAGATAGGGGCGCTGGGTGTGTGTGTAGCGAACCGGCGCAATGTCGGCCACGACGAGGCGTTGGACGAGATCCGGCTGGAGCAGCGCGGCCACCATAGCCGCCTTCCCCCCCATCGAATGGCCGAGCAGGTCGGCGGACCCGCCCGCTGCCGCGATCGTTTCGGCGAGATCATCGGCCATCGCTCGGTAATCCTGCGCGTCCGCATGCGGGCTGTGCCCGTGGTTCCGCATGTCGACCAGAATGACCGCCCGGTCCGTTGCCATGCGGCGGGCCATTGCCGTCCAATTGCGCGCGGAGCCGAAAAGACCGTGCGCGATCACAAGCGGCGGGCCGCCCTCGGCCCCGAAGCGCGTCTCAGCAAGTCTCATCCGGGGCTCCGGTTGGGATCGTATGCGACAAGTTCAACGGTGTTGCCCTCGGGATCGGAGACGAAGACGCCCCGCCAGCCAATCCAGGGAAAACACTGGACCCGAGGGGCGAGCCCGTGCTCGTCAAACCAAGCCAATGCGGCCTCCTGCTCGCCATAGGCGATGTTGAGCGCGAGATGGTGCAGGCTCGAGGTCCCATGCGGCGCACCTTCAAAGAGGGCCAGCACGGTCTTGTGACCTGCATGTCCCTGACAAATCTTGAAAAAGGCAATCCCATCGACCGGCGGGCGCAGAACGGGCAGACCGATCATGTCCCGGTAGAAGGCCAGCATCACGTCGAGATCGCGGCAACGGAGGGCGACTTCACCGAGATCTCGAATGGCGAAGGGCGGGCTCACCAGGCGGCCTCGTAAATCGCGCGCGCGTCCGCCTCGAGGACGGGGCGCGGATTGTTGACCAGAAGCCGGGTCTGCTTCATCGCCTCAGCCGCCAGCATCGGCAGCGACGCGCGGTCGACACCTGCGTCCCGCAGGCGAGGCGGCAGGCCGAGGCGCGCGGAGAGGGCCGCGAGCGCGTCGATGAATGCACCGGCCCTCTCGGCGGGCGAACCTTGCGGCAGGTCAGGGAACGCCACGGGCCCGAGCGTTGCATAAGCCTCCGTCGCGGCCGGGCGAGTGAAGCGCATCACCTCGGGCAACACGAGCGCGTTCGAGAGGCCGTGCGGGATCTTGAAATGCCCGCCAAGCGGGTAGGCCAGGGCATGGACGGCGGCGACAGGACTGTTGGCAAAGGCCTGACCCGCAAGCGTTGCCCCGAGGAGCATTCCGGCGCGCGCGTCCCGATCCGACCCGTCGGTCACCGCGCGCTCGATGCTGCGGGCCAAGTGGCGGAGCGCCTCAATGGCAAGGAGCCGGCTCACCGGATTGTTGTTGGCCGAGGCGGACGTATAGGCCTCAATCGCATGGACC
>JBCDHQ010000035.1:0-21953 GCA_038749815.1 Pseudomonadota bacterium
CCGGCGATCAGCCCCTCCCGGAAGATCTCGCGATGCGCGTCCTCCCGGAACGGATACGTGCCAAGGATCCGCTCGACCCCGCCCATCGGTCCGAACGCGGCGAGCGCTGTGCAGGCCTCCCGCGCGGCCGCTGCGTCCCCGGTCAGACCGAAAAGTGCGATCCGGCGGTGGTAGGTGCGTCGGTGCGCCGTGCTCCACCGGACGGAGCGGTCGAGGAGCGCGCGTGCGCGCTCAAACTCGCCCTTCAAGAGATGCCAGAGCGCGAGATCGGCCTCGACCACGGGGCGGTGTCGAAAGGTCGGATCAATCCGGATCATCCGCGACTGCGCCGCAAGCGCGTGATCGAGATCGCCCGCAAACCCCGCCACGCAGCCCGCGAAGTGGTAGGCTTTGAGCGCGCTGGGGTTGAGCCGCACACCCTCGTTCACGTGCAAAAGCGCCCTGTCGTGATTGCCGTTCGACCAAAGCTCGCCGAGCCCGGTCAGCGCATGCGCGCTCCAGGAGCTCGGATCGATGTCAAGCGCAGCCTTTGCCGCCTGGAGCGCCGCCGCAAAGGCCTCCTCGTGGGCGCCGATGGGCAAGTTCTGAAAAGCCTGCTGAAAGCGGCAATCCGCGATCAACGTGAACGGGTGCAGCCAGTCGGGCGCGGCCTCTGCCGCCTGTGTGGCGAGCGCAAGGCCCGCGTCAAGATCGCCCGGGTTCATCCGGTTGCTGAGCCAGGCCGCGCGGATTGCCAGCTCCCAGGGGGTCATCTCCTCGGGCGTCTTGGACATGCCCCGCCGCGCCTCGGTTCGCTCGACCTGGAGGACAACCAGACCTGCCGCCCGCGCCGCCGCATCCTCGAGCCATGCCCCATCCGCGTCCGCAGAGAGGCTCAGGCGCTCAGACCAGATCAGGCTCTGCGACGGCGCGTCCGTCAGGCTGAGGCGGAGCGTTGCGGTGTCGCCGCTCCGTCGCAGCGTGCCCCCGACAAGATACCTGAGCGACGGGTCAGCGGCGTCGGGTGCGCTCACTGTCATCACCGGAAAGACCCGCCATGCCACGAGCGCGGCCGCGATGTCCTCACCGATCCCGTCATCCGCGCCGGCGAAGGGCAGAACACCCAAGGCGGGGATCGCGTGACGGGCGTGGTCGCCGCCGCCAGAGGGCGCCTCTTCCGCACCCGCCACCTCTGCCACGAACCGGACGCCCCGGCCTTTGATCGTTCGGATGAAGCGCCCCTCGCGCCCCTCATCGCCGAGCGCACGGCGCACATCGCGGAGCCGGCTCGCGAGAGCCGCATCCGAGACGATGCGGTCCCCCCAGATCAGCTGAAAGATCTCGTCGCGACCGACAACCCGATCATGCCGGGCGACGAGCGCGTGAAGAAGATCGAAGGCCTGCGGCTCAAGGTGCACGCGGGCCCCCTCGCGGCGGAGCTCAGCCCGATCCGCATCAAGTTCGAAATCTGCGAAGGAATAAATCACACGACCCGGCCCCTTTGGGCGCAGGGTACCGACCGCGCTCCGTCACTGCAAACGCCCGTGACCGCCCTCCGCGAACCGGGCCGCGGTGGGGCCGACCCGCACGCCCGCCTCTCAGGCCAAAAGCCAAGAAGGAAGAACCCATGTCGCCAATGACGGTCACAGCGCCTGGCGTCCCGTCGACCGCCGGCACCCCGGGCGTCTACAACCGCATCGCCAGCCGCTACGCGACGATGCACCAACGCTGGCTCCGCCACGCCGGTGGCCCGGCCCAGGCCGCGTTCGAGGCGGCCGTCGTTGCGCGCCTCGCGGCGGGCGACCGAATGCTCGATGCGGGCTGCGGGCGGGGCGATCTCGCACGTCACGTCCTCAGCGCCCGCCCGAGCGTGGTCCTCACCCTTCTCGACGCGAGCGCGGAGATGCTGGCCGCGGCGCGCGATCTCCCCGTACCCCGGATCGATGGCAGCCTCCTCGATCTGCCCTTCCCGAGCGCGAGTTTCGACCTCGTCAGCGCCGCCTGGTCGATCGAGGCGACCGAGAACCCTGTCCAGGCCATCAGTGAGTTGAAGCGCGTCCTCCGCCCGGGCGGCGATCTGGTCGTTGTCTTCTGCAGCGACGCTGCACCCGGGTCGATTGCAGCACGGATCCTCCGCCGGGCGGTGGAGCTCCGCGGGACAGGCCGGTTCCTCTGCACCGAAACGGTTGCCGCCGCCCTCAGGACCGGGACACCGGGTCGCCTGACGCATCTCAGAAGCTTTGGTCCCGCCACCGCGCTTCTCTTCGAAAGCGCGCCCACCGATGTGACAAGGCACCGCCCGCCCGGCGCGCTGCCCTAGCCCAGAACATGGCAATGACACCTCACTCGAGTATGATCATCATCTGAACGGTTCGGGCGGACCCCTCGCCGGCCGCATCGGGATCGCCCAACCGATGCAGCGCTATCGACGCACCAGCCTCGCGACGGTCTGCGGTCCCAAAGGACAGTCAATGATGATCGCCATGTCAAAGCGCTTCAGCGCTGGGTCTCTCTCGATGGCGCCGCTACCCATCGTTTCGGCGGCTGTGACGAGATCGCGAGGGTCTTGCCAGACCGCAGCGGGCGGGCTGGAATGTCTCTCCGCCGGCTCATCAACGGCGACAGCCATCGGCGTTTCGCGGATCAGGTGCGCAGCGAAGACCAGTAGACCCTTCCTCCGTCCCGCTCAGGACGCGCGCCGGCTGTCGGAAAGGTCGGGCCGATCGAGCGGCCCTCGCCGACGCCGCCCCCTGCCCTTGCGGCGCAACGAGGCGTGTGGTGGCGACGGAGTTTGCGCCGCACGTTGAGGTGTCGCGCCCCCTCAAAAATAGGCGCTCACATTCTCGCCGTTGCTCGACATTGAGCGGTCGACATCCTCCGATGTCGTTGGAGACGTCGAGACAGCGGCACCGAACAAATAGGGCCCAATCGGAGCACCTCTGTTCGGAGCACCATCGCGAACTTGCGGAGGTTCGAGACGGTGGCGGCCAGCAAGGCTTCGTCTCTCGCTCCGCTTGATCTCCTGAGACCTAGGCGAGACGGCTCCAGAATGACGCCATCCGAAATGAGCGGCCAGCACGGTCGCAGCCCAAGATCATCATACCACCGCCGAAATCCACCATCGCATGTGGCGGCAGCGCGCGCGTGCAACGCCGACATAACCGCGCATGGCCGCACAGCCTGGCAGAGACGGATACGGAAAACGCTTGCGCGACGACGCCGCAATGTCCCACATCAAGGGCCGAACCGACACCGCTCTTCAAGCCCGCACATACGGCGCCCTCTGCCAGGAGATCGGTTCCCACATCTCGGATGCGAACAAGGCGATCCGCTATGCGGCCTCGGTGCAGAACGAGGGCCAAAGGCTGCGGGAGGCAGTCTCTCTCGGCCCGGATCAGGCCCGACGCGATGGCGCTACATGGTCACGAAACGGGCGGAGGAGGCATCGACAAACTGAAGAAGACTGAACACCGGAGACCTGAGCATGGGGCCGACCGAGTGTTGACCTCTACACTCAGACGGGCGCGTTTGCGCGACAGACCGACGACAGCCACGCGGACGTCTTCCAGACTTCGCCGCACAGAAGGTTTCTTCCTTCGGCGCCGCAACCGAACAAAAAAGTTCATTCGACTGACACGTGCGCGTTACACAAGCTCCACAATCCCGGGGGTGGAAAATCTACAGACCCTGGGGGGTTCCATGACCATCAAATCGCTTTCCGCTGCAGCCCTGCTTACAGTGTCGTCCGTTGTTTCGGCGCCGTCCTTTGCCGAAGAAATCACCATCGACCTGTGGTCGCGCGCCGACCGCTCCGGCCCGCTCCGCGCGGGCAACATCGTCAGCGCCGCCGATCAGTTGAACCGCATGTTCGAGGCCGCGGGTTCAGAGACGCGCGTGACGATCAACCTGATCGAGACCAATCACCAGGGCTTTGACGCCGATGCGCTGGCGCTCCTGAAAGCGCATTCCGTGGGCGAAACGCCAGACATCGCCGTGGCCGCCCATGAATGGATCGGTTCTTTCGTGGAGGCGGGCCTTGCCGCGAACCTCGAAGAGCACATCGCCGACAGCCCGTGGTTTTACGCCGACATGATCCCCGAGCTTTGGACGTCGGTGATGTACAAGGGTGAGCGCTACGGCATCCCGCAGGACTCTGAGATCCGCATGTTCTTTGTCAACAACGACATCCTGCGTGCGGCAGGCTACGATGAAGAGTTCATCGACGAACTGCCGGGCCGCGTGGATCGGGGTGAGTTCACCATGTTCGACTGGTGCGATCTGGCCGCCGACACGGTGGAAAAAGGTGCCGCCAAGATTGGCTGGGTGCACCGCCCGAATGTGGGTCCCGACTTTCAGATGGCCATGGCCTCGTTCGGCATCGACATCTACAACGATGACGAGGCCAAACTGCAGATCACCAAATCCGGCCTGACCGAGTATTACAGCTGGCTGAAGTACTGCGTCGACAATGGCTCGCTGCCAGCGGACATGACCACGTTCAGCTGGGACAGCACACACGCGGCCTTCCGCGGCGGCGACGCGCTCGGCAAGTTCCACGGCATCTGGAACGTGGGCGCCCAGATGGAGGCGTTCGGCCTGAGCAATGCGGACGAGTATTTCGACAAGATCACCTGGATCCATGCGCCCGCAGCGGAAGAGGGCGGTGACCCCAAAAACCTCAGCCACCCGATCGTCTACATCGTGGGTGAGACCGAGAACAAAGACCTCGCCGCGCTTCTGGTGGCCATGGCCTCTCTGCCGGTGCCGAACACCGAGCATGCGGTGACCACCAACCACACGCCGATCACCTACGGCCAGGTGGCTATGCCCGAGTTCCAGGAAAACGGCTGGGCGCTCGTCGCAGGTACGCCGCTTCTGGCCCGCGCCGAGTTCATGCCGAACCACGCCAAGATCGGTCAGTACAACGCGATCACCTATACTGGCGTCCAAGCGGTTGAAACCGGCGAGATGAGCCCGGAAGACGCAGCCGAGATGGTCATCGAAGAGCTCGAGATCGAGTTGGGCGATGACGTGATTATCCTCGACTGACCTGAGCATGCTCGAGCCACGCGTCCCGGAGCTTCCTCCGGGACGTCCGGCTCATGCTCTCCCTAAACCATGTGGTCCCGGGTCAAGCCCGGGGCACGCGTTCCAAGAGATCTCCGCCTCGTGAAACCGACCCGCCAGCGCCTGGATGCACTGCTCTTCCTCGGCCCCGCCGTGGCCCTGATGCTGGCTTTTTTCGTTTCGCCGATTGTGGTCAACATCCTGGTGGCCTTCTCGGACATGAACCAGACCGTGCGGTTTGGGGAATTTCCAACGACCGAGCAGTTCAACAAATTGGGCAAGGTCGATCCGGAGGCGCTTCTGGGCATCGAATTGCGCGGGTCGTTCTATCGCGCGCTGGCCCTGACCGCGACTTTCGTCGTGCTGACGCTGTTTATCTTCAACGTCACCTTCGCCCTCATTCTCGCCCTGACCACCACCGCCGTTCCGGAGCGGATGGGTGCGGTGTTCCGCGCGATCTGGCTTTTGCCCCGCATGTCGCCGTCGGTGGTCTATGCACTCCTCTGGCTCTGGGTGGTGGACAGCACCGAACGAGGTCTCCTCAACCAGGTCTGGCTCCTCTTCTCGGCCGAGCCGTTGAATTTGCGGCTCGATCACCCGATGGCCGTGATCGTTGTGGCCAACGGGCTGATCGGCGCGAGCCTCGGCATGATCATCTTCACCTCCGCCATCCGCTCGATCCCGGACCATCTGTTTCACGCCGCACGTGTGGATGGGGCCGGACCGTTGAGCATCGTTCGCCATGTCGTCCTGCCCGCTCTGCGCTGGCCGATCAGCTACATCACGATCTACCAGGCCTTGGCGCTGCTGGTGTCGTTTGAATACATCTTCCTGATCATGGGACCGTCCCGGTCGACCATGACCATGGCGATGCTGAGCTACACCAAGACGCTGGCCCCTGGCATTGGCGGCGGGCAATACGCCTATGGCGCGGCAATCGCGCTGATTCTGATCGTCGTCGGCATCGTCGTGGCCCTGCTGATGTGGCGTCTGACCAACATGAAATCGCTGCTGCAGCGCCCCCGGATCGAGGTCAACTGATGGCGGATTGGGAGAGACTGGCCCAGAGATCCACTCTGGGGCGCCGCCTCCGGCTGGGGGCCCTGTCGGTCTTTCTGGTGGCGATCTCGATCCCGATTGCCGTGCCCTACATTTGGATGGTGATGATCGCCTTCACGTCGCGCCGCGGCATGGCTGAAACAGGCACGCTCTGGCCCGCACTCGTCGTGATCCTTGCAGGCCTCGGCAGCTACGGCGCGACCTATCTCTGGCTGCGGCGCGAGCGTCCGGCAATTGCGGTCGGTGTGATCGTGGCACTTCTGCTGGGCCTGATCCTTCTCGGCCAAGACCTGCATCTGCAAAACTTTCGCTTCATGGTGAACGCCAACATCATCGAGGAACTGGATGGCCAAGGCACGGCAGGCGGGCAGTTCCCGTGGGTGTGGGAGGCGTTCGCCAACTCACTGATCCTCGCCGGAACCCAGACCGTGATCGTCGTCACCGTCTCGACCCTCGCGGCCTATTACCTCAGCCGGTTCAGCTTTCGCGGGCGCAACACCTTCCTGCAGTCGCTCTTGGTGCTGCAGGCGTTCCCGGCCATCACCCTGGTGATCCCGATCTTCCTGATCGTCTTTTGGGTGGGCCTTCTGAACACGCTCTATGCGCCGATCCTGGTGCTGACGGCGCTCGAACTGCCGTTCTTCATCTTCATCATGAAAGGGTTCTTCGATGCGGTGCCCTGGGACATCGAAATGTCGGCGATGACCGACGGCGCGAGCCGCCGCCAGGCCTTCTGGATGGTCGTCCTGCCGCAGGTGCGCGTCGGCATGATCGCCATCGGCGTCTTTGCCTTCATCAAGGGCTGGGAGGAGTACGTCTTCGTCAACGGGCTGCGCACGGGTGACAGCTATTGGGTGATGTCCACCTATCTCTACTACGTGCAGGAGGATGTGATGGGCGTGGACTACGGCATGGTGGCGGCCGTGGCGGTGCTCTACGTGCTGCCGGCGCTGATCCTCTACGTCTTCTGCCAGAAGTACCTGACACAAATGACGCTCGGGGGGGTCAAAGGCTGATGGCGCAGGTGACGCTCAAGGCGCTGAACAAGACATGGGACGATGCCGTCGCGGTCGCAGACATAAACCTGACCATCGAGAACGGTGAGTTCGTTGCCATCCTCGGCCCCTCCGGCTGCGGCAAGTCGACGACGCTGTTCATGCTGGCAGGCATCTATCTGCCCACAGGGGGCGACATCCTGTTCGATGGCGTCCGGGTGAACGAGGTCGAGGCCCGGCATCGCAATGTGGGCATCGTGTTCCAGAGCTACGCGCTCTACCCGAATATGAGCGTGCTCCAGAACATCCTGTTCCCGACACGGTTCCAGAATTTGCCGGATGCCCAGGCACGCGCCCGCGAGATGGCCGCGATGGTGCAGATCACTGACCTCCTGGACCGCCGCCCCTCGCAGCTGTCAGGCGGGCAACAACAACGTGTGGCTCTGGCGCGGGCTTTGATCAAGCGGCCGAACCTGCTCTTGCTCGACGAGCCTTTGTCGAACCTCGACGCGACCTTGCGCCTGACCATGCGGGCCGAGATCCGGCGGATCACGCGCGAGCTTGGCGTGACCACGATCCTTGTGACCCATGACCAGTTGGAGGCCACCACCATGGCAGACCGGGTGGTCTGCATGAATGGAGGTCGGATCGAGCAGATGGGCCAGGCCGAGGACCTCTATCTGCGCCCCGACACGCTGTTTGTGGCGGGTTTCATCGGATCGCCACCGATGAACCTCATCCCGCTGCCCCAGCCCGGGCTGGACGTGCCGAGCGCCGCCAAGACGCTCGGGCTGCGCCCCGAAGCGCTGCGCCCGGCGGCAAGCGGCTTGCCCGCAGAGGTCATCCATATCGAGCCGATGGGGCGGGAAGTGCTGACAACCGCAGAGACGCCCTTTGGGCTCCTGCGGTTTCTCGAGGCCGGGACCCAGCCCAACTGGCAGCCCGGGGACACTCTGCACCTCACCTACGCCGCATCCGACACGATCCTTTTCGACGCGGATGGCACCCGGATCCCTGGGGCGACCGCCGCTCTCAAAGAACAGCTTCGTGCGTGAGCCCGTACGCATAACCACGTCGGCACTGCCCGCGCCCAGCCAGGATGCGCGCAAAGCGGCCGCCTCGGGCCCGCGCGGTGCGGATGACCACGCCGCCTTGCTGCACAGCTGGGACTGCCTGACTCAGGTCGAGCTCCGCCAACCCGCCCCGGCAGATCGACCGGCCGCCCTGACCGTTGCGGCGTGGAACGTCGAGCGCTGCAAGCGCGTGCCAGAGAGCGCGGATCTGCTGCGGGCCAGCGGCGCCGACATTCTGCTCGCCACCGAGATGGACCACGGCATGGCCCGCTCCGGCCAGCGCCACACGAGCCGCGAGTTGGCCGAGGCGCTGGGGATGGGCTACGCCTTTGGCGTCGAGTTCGTGGAACTTGGCACCGGCGACCCATACGAGACCGGCCTCTTTGCCGATGTGCCGAACACGTGCGGGCTCCACGGCAACGCGATCCTGTCGCACTATCCGATGGAGCACGTGGCGCTCCTGCCCTTGGAGGACAGCGGTCAGTGGTTCACCGGCACCCCCAAGAACGACGGTCAGTTCCGAATTGGTGGGCGCATGGCAATGGCGGCGCAGATTGCCGGCGTGACCTTCGTCTCGGTGCATTTCGAAAGCGAGAGCGACGCGAAGGGCCGCGCGGATCAGACCCGGCGCATGCTGGACCTGCTCAGCCGCGTCTACGGCGAGGGGGCTTGTGTGATCGGCGGGGACCTGAACACCGCCGCCTTCTCGGACCAGCGCATGAGCGGCAGCGAGATCCTGGCGGGTGCCGCCTCGACCGAGCCCGCCTTTGCGGTCCTGGCCGAGGCGGGCTTTGACTGGCACTCCGCCAACGCGCCCGGCATCACCACGCGCGCCGCCCCCGGCAAACCCGTGCGCTACCCGCTGAAAAAGCTCGACTGGCTGTTCGTGCGCGGCGTTGCCGCCTCGTCCCCAGCAATCCTCCCGGCGATTTGCGACCGGGGCGACTACCTCTCGGATCACGAGCTGATCAGCGCGCGGATCACGCCATGAGCCCCCAGCTTGTCTGCCATCGCGGCGCGAGCCTGATCGCGCCGGAAAATACCTTGGCCGCCGCCGATGCCGCCCTGGACCGCGGCGCGCATCTGATCGAGCTGGACGTGCGCGAAAGCGCCGATGGCGTCCTTTATGTGCTGCATGACCAGACGCTGGACCGCACCACAGATGGCGCCGGCCCGATCCAGTATCACAGTGCCGCCGAGATCGACGCGCTCGATGCCGGACGCTGGTTCGCCCCCGAATTTGAAGGCCAACGCGTGCCGCGTCTGGACGCCTATCTTGATCATCTGCGCAGCCGGGGCGCCGGCGCCTATGTGGAGATCAAATGGTGCAATGCCGATGCCTGCGCCGCGATCCTGCGGGAGACGGGCATGGTGGAGGCCAGTTTCACCTTCTCGTTCAAGGCCGAGATGCGGGCGGCGATGCGCGCCGCCGCCCCCGAGCTGCGCCAGATGATCACCCTGTCGCTGGCGCGCAACGTCTCGGTGGCCCGGTCGCTCTTTGGCGCGGATCTGATCGAGATCGAAGCCGCCGAATGCCAGACCGCGGTGATCGAGGCCGCACGGGCCGCAGGACTGGGGATCATGGGCTACACCCAATCCGACGACCCCGCAATCTTCCGCCGCTTTGCCGAGGCCGGGCTCGATTACATCAACCACGATCATCTGGACGTGGCACTGCGCGTGCTGGAGGCCGCCCAGTGAAGTGCGTGAGCTACAACATCCAGTACGGGCTTGGCGCAGACGGGGTCTATGACCTCGCGCGCATCGCCGCTGAGGTGGCCGGCGCCGACATCATCGCCCTGCAAGAGGTCGACCGGTTCTGGGCGCGCAGTGGCATGGTGGACAGTCCAGCGGTTCTGTCTGAGCACCTGCCCGGTCATCACTGGGTCTATGGCGCAAACCTCGACATGGATGCGAGCCTCCGCGACGGCACCCGCGTGGTCCATCGCCGCAAGCACTTCGGCACGATGATCTTGTCTCGCTGGCCGATCCTGTCTTCGCGCAACTTTCCTCTGCCGAAATGGGGCGACCGGCAGCACCACTCGATCCAGCAGGGGCTGCTCGAGGCAGTGATCGGCACACCGCTTGGCCCGGTCCGCGTCTATTCGGTGCATCTGAGCCATCTGTGCACCGCCACGCGCCAGCCGCAGATCGCCCGCATCCGCGAAATCCTGCGCGAGGCCCCTTATGAAGGCGGCGCCTGGTGTGGCGGGCATCCCGACCCGGCTTCCGGCTGGATCGAAGAGGACGAGCCGCCGATGCCCGACGCCACAATCCTTATGGGTGACATGAACTTCGCACCCGGCATGCCCGAATACGACCAGATGATCGGCAGCACGGCGCCGGGCTACGGGCGGCTGACCAACCGGCGCGGGCTGCTGGATGCCTGGGCGCTGGCCGGGCACGCCGAGGCGGATGGCTCAACCCACCCCAACGCAGGGCGCCGCATCGACCACTGCTTTGTCTCCGCCGACCTTGCCGACGCCGTGTCCGAGGTCTGGGTGGACGACCAGGCCAAAGGCTCGGATCACTGGCCCGTCTGGGTCCGCTTTGACGACGCGTCATCCGGTGATCGACGGCACGGCGACGTCGCGTGATTGAGCGGTTCATCGTGTTGTCCCGCTTTTTCGATGGAGGCCACCCTGACGGAGGCGCCCGCCGCGCACGGCTTTGCCAATGTCAGGTGGCTCGGGCACCGGATTAAGAGCTGTCCCCCGGACACATCGGAAGGCAGGTGCCATGTGTCGACCCGCAGGCCCTCGCCTTGGCAGAGGCGGATCTGAGGGCGGCAGTCCTGCTGTCCGGTCTCATCGACACCGCGGCGGGGACGAGGTTCAGTCGGGTCACCATCACTGCCGGCTCGGGCCTCCACGACCCCAACTTGGGCTGGCAAGTGTTTGCCAAGGCCGAAAGCAAAGGCCACGCGCTTTGGGGCGGCGACCGCGATGCGCAACTGAGCGCTGGACGTGTGCAACCTTGACCTCCTCGTCAACCACATCGCCCTTGCCGGACGGGAGGTGCGATGCCCAGTCACAAGACCCCAGAGACCTCATCCGCCGCCGCGCCTGATGCACCTTCGGACCTGTTGGTTCACTGCGTTGGGTCAATGCTCTTGGTAAAGACGGCGCTATTTGCGTGCGCTTGCCAAGGGCTCCTGCATCGTCGATCGCCTGGCGTGCAGACATTGCCCAATCAAACAATGCTTGTTTCGTGGCCGATGTGAGAACCCATACTCTTTCTGACTAGGGCGCCTTCTCGTTGCCGTACTCACAAATGCTGCTGCGTGGCACACAACGAAAAGAGACGATATACCCCGCTGAGACGGACGAAGACAATCGCGTCTCCTAGGTCCGGTTCGGTGCGCATGGAGAGCGCAGGTCGAGCGGAAACCCGCGAAACGGGCGATGCACCCCAACTTGCCCGTCCGTGCCGTCCGGAAGCGGGCGCTCGGCCGAGGATTGGGGGTCTGGGGCGGATGCTTCGCTAAGGGTCGATGTTGGGGTCGAGCGCGTCGCGAAGCCAGTCTCCGACGAGGCTCATCGACAGGGTAATGACAAAGATCGTCATACCCGGGATGACCGCGATCCACCACGCCAGGAGAAGGTGGTTCCGGCCCGAGCCGAGCATCTCACCGAGGCTCGTGAGCGGCGGTTGGATGCCGAGACCGAGGAAGCTGAGCGCGGTCTCAAGGAGGATTGTCGACGGGAAGTTGAGCGTGACCTGCACGATCAGGATGTTGGCGACATTGGGCAGGACATGCCGGGCGTAGAGGCGCCATGGGCGGGCGCCGAGGGCCCAAAGCGCGGAGACATACCCCTCCTGTTGCGCCGCGAGGACGGCCCCGCGGACAAGGCGGGCATAGGTTTCCCATCCGGCGAGCCCCACGAGAGCCACAAAAAGCCAAAAGGCATTTCCAAAGAGCGCCAAGACGCCGAGGACAAGGATCTGAAAGGGCAGCGCGGCCTGGGCGTCAACCAGCGCCATGATCGCTCCGCCGACGACGCCCTTGGAATGGGCCGCGACAAAGCCGAGGAACGTGCCGAGAACGGCCCCTATCAGCGTGCCGAGGAGCGCGACGCCGAGGCTGATCCTGAGCCCGTAGAGCAAGCGGCTGAGGATGTCGCGACCGAGCGCATCGGTGCCCAAGGGATATGTCCAATCGCCCCCCATCCACACGGGCGGCTGAAAGCGGGTGCGGAGGCTCTGGTCTGTGTAGTCATGCAGTGCAAAAAGGTCCGCGAAGAGGCCGCAGACACTGAGGACTAGGAGGAGCCCGAGCGCGACGGAGACCAACAGCGACGGTCGGTGGCTCGCCAGAAGGCTCCGCTGATCCGGGTCAACGCTTGCGCTCATTGCGACCCTCCCGTTGACGCGGATCGAGCCAGGCATAGGCGAGATCGACCAGAAGATTGGCGGTAACCATGGTGATCGTGACAATCACGATGACGGCTTGGACCACGGCCAATTCCCGCGCCGTCACCGCGTTGACCAATAGGCGACCGACGCCCGGCCAGGCGAAGACGGCCTCGACGACGACCGAGCCCGCGATCATGTCTCCCAGTCGGAACCCGAGAAGCGTGACGATCGGGATCGCAGCGTTGGGAACGGCATGCCACATGATCCGCCGCGGGCGGCGGAGGCCCTTGGCTTGGGCCGTGCGCATGTAGGGGCGGTTCATGACCTCGAGCATCGAGGAGCGCGCGAAGCGGGCGATGCTCCCCGCCCCCGCCGTGCCGAGTGTGACGACCGGCAGGATAAGATGCGCCCACGTGCCTGTGCCCGAGCTTGGAAGCCAGCGGACTGTCATCGAGAAGAAGAGGATGAGGATGATCCCGATGAAGAAGTTCGGGAGCGCGAAGCCGAGGACCGCGAAGCCCATCGCGAACCGATCCAGGGCAGTGTTGCGGTAGAGCGCAGCAACGATGCCGAGGGGGATGCCAACGAGCAAGCTGAAGACAAAAGCGGCAAAGCCCAGTTGCAGCGTGGCGGGCACGCGCTCAAGCACGACCTCCAGCGCGTCGCGCCCATCGCGGAAGGACTGACCCCAGTCGCCCTGAAAGAGCCCCCAGAAATACTGCAGATACTGTCGCCAGAGCGGTTGGTCGAAGCCGTAAAGAACGGTGTAGTAATCGACCATTTCGGGCGGCGCATCGTCGCCCAAAAGCGCTTCGAGCGGGTCGCCCGAGAGGCGGAGAACGACGAAGACCAGCGTCAGGAGGCCCCAGACGGTCAGAAGACCGCGCAACGTTCGGAGGACGATGAAACGCCCCATCAGACGGCTGTCAGCCGCTCTCTGCGCCGGTCGCGGGGGTGGGTGATCGGGGCGGAGGCGATCAGGAGGCGCGAATACGGGTGGCGCGGCGCCGCGAAGAGTGCGGTGGTCTCACCCTCTTCGACAATGCGCCCGGCCTTCACAACGATAACCCGGTCAACGAGGGTGCGGACCAGTGACAGGTCGTGCGAGACGATCAGAAGGCTCATGTCGGTCTCGCGCTGCAGTCGCGCAAGGAGATCGATGATCTGGGCGCCGACGCTGACATCGAGGGCCGAGACGGGCTCATCGCAGACGAGGAAGCGCGGCTGAAGGACCAGCGCGCGGGCGATCACAACACGTTGTTTCTGCCCGCCGCTGAGCGCGCCCGGAAACCTGCGGTGGACGGAGGCGTCGAGGCCAACCTGATCAAGCGCGGCCGCGGCGCGCGCGGGCCGATCGGCGGCTGCGCCGATCTCGAAGATGTCGAGCGGTTCCTTGACCTGCTCCAGAATGCGGCACCGTGGGTCGAGCGCGCTGTGCGGGTCTTGGAAGATGACCTGAAACCGTTGCCGGAGCGCCTGCCAACGCGGCTCGCCCGGGCGCGGCATCGGCTGGCCGTCGATGGTGACGGACCCCGCATCGGGCGCTTCAAGGCCAAGAAGGAGGCGTCCAATGGTGCTTTTGCCCGAGCCGCTTTCGCCGATCAGGCCGACGATTTCGCTCTGTCCGATGGTGATGTCGACACAGTCCACTGCGACTGTTTCGGACCGCGCCTCGAAGAGCCAACGGCGCGGGTTGGGGTAGCGGCGCGAGAGGCCTTTTCCCTCGATCAAGGGCGCGCCTGACGTGCCCCGGACAGGCGTCCGCCGCGCTTGTTGGCGCGCGGCGAGCAGCCGTTGGGTGTAGGGGTGCGCGGGGGCGTCGAAGATCTGCTCGACGGGCCCCATCTCGACGATCCGCCCCCGGTACATCACGGCCACGCGGTCGGCCATCTCGGCCACCACGCCCATGTCATGGCTGATCATCAGGAGCGCCAGATTGTGCTGCGTGCGAAGATCGCGGAGCAGGTTCAGGATCTGCGCCTGGACCGTCACATCGAGCGCAGTGGTCGGTTCATCGGCAATCAGAAGGGACGGCTTGGCCGAAAGCGCCATCGCGATCATGACCCGCTGCGCCATCCCGCCCGAAAGCTGATGTGGGTAGGCGACGAGGCGCCGCTCGGGTTCGTGGATGCCAACCGAGGTCAGGAGCGTGAGCGCTTCGCCGCGCGCCTCGTTGCGCGTCAGGCTGCGATGCGAGCGGATCGCTTCGATCAGCTGGGCCTCGACCGTTTGCACGGGATTGAGCGCCGGGACCGCCTCCTGGAAAACCATCGAGACATCGCGCCCACGGACATCGGCCAACGTCCGGTCGCTCAACCCCAGGAGCGTGCGTCCATCAAGCACCACGGCACCGCTGGCCGACACGCCGGGGCTGTGCAGATCGAGAATACTGAGCGCCGTCAGGCTCTTGCCCGAGGCCGTCTCACCAACGATGCAAAGCGTCTCACCGCGCGCAATCTCAAAGCTGACGTCTTCGACGGCCTGCTTCCGCCCCATGGGGGACGGCACGGTCACCGTGAGGCCAGAGACGCGCAAAAGGGGCGCCGAAGCGCCCCTTTCAGGGGCATTTGGGTGCGTCACGGGATCAGTTGCTGACCGACAGACGCAGGTTGTCGGGCCGGAAATCCTCCCAGAATTGCGGCGTCGGCGTGTACTCAATCCCGGCGCGCATCGCGTAGATGTCCGACGGGTGATAGAGGAACGTCGACGGCACTTCCGTCAGATAGATGTCCGCTGCCTCGGCAAAGGCCGCACGGCGCGCCTTGAGGTCGACTGTGGTCTCGAGCGTGTCCATCAGCTCATTGAACCGGTCGTTGGACCAGTATCCATAGCGGGTCTGGATCGCCGAGTTCGGCCCGTAGGAGACCGCCAACTGCCCAAGTGGATCTGGGAACCGCCACGTGTTCGACCACGTGTAGACCATGGCCTCGGGTGAGCGCATCGCGCCGAAGCTCTCCATCGGCTCAAGCTCGACCGTCACGCCGATGTCGGTCCACATCTCCTGCAGGATCTGCACGACCTCGTTGCCGAGCGTGTAGTAGAACGGGACGTAGCGGAGCACGATCGGGTCGCCGTCATAGCCCGCTTCGGCCAGAAGCGCCTTGGCCTGTTCAGGGTCATAGGCAAAGCCCGGAATGCTGTCGTCGAACATCTCGTTGAATGACGGGAGCTGCGGGCCCTGGGCGACCGTCGTCGTGCCTGCCCAGATGGTGTCTACAAGCTCCTGGCGGTTGATGCCGAGGCTGAGCGCCTGACGGATCCGGCGGTCCTGGAGCATCGGATGGGCGGTGTTGAACGTCACGACATGGCTGTTCTCGCGTGACACCGACGTGAACTGGATGTCGTCATAGCGCTCAAGCACCGGAAGCTGATCCGGTGTCAGGTTGATGGCAATGTCGTACTCGCCCGAGACAAGGCCTGCGATCCGAGTCGAGACCTCCGGCACTTCGACAAAGGTCACCGACGCGACGGCGGGCGGGCCCATGAAATAGTCGTCGTTCGAGACGAGGCGGATGGATTCGCCGGCCTTGACCTCTTCAAACTTGAAGGCGCCGGTGCCTATCGGGTTCCACATGAGCGTGTCGGTGGCGTCCTTCATCCACTCGCTGGCTGGAACGCCATCCTTGGCAAAGGCCATATACGCGGCAGCCTGCACGATGGGTGAGCCCTTGTTGGCCAGCCGGTGCACCATGATCGGGTCGGGCTTGGCCCAGGTCAGCTTCACCGCATGGGGGCCCATCGCCTCGACGCTTTCAAGCTGGCCGAGGGTGCTGACGACCGCCCGCACCGGGGCGCCTTCGCCGAACACCCGCTCTGGCCCGAAGGAAAAGACGACATCGGCGGAGGTAAAGGGTGTGCCGTCGTGCCAGGTGACGTCGTCGCGCAGTTGCAGGACCATTTCGGTGGGGCTGGTTTGCTCCCAGGACGTGGCAAGTCCGGGAACCATGAGGCATCCCCGGTCGTTGCCTGAGCCACGAAGTCGCGGCGGATCAGCGTGTCGAACACCGAATGGGTGACGCGCAGGTCCACATTGCCCGAGCGAATGCCCGGCTCAAGTCCACGAGCAAGTTTTGGCACTGCGACAACCAGATCTGCGCGGTCGTCGGCAAAGGCGATTGGCGCCGCACCAATGGCGGTCAGCGCCGCCAGACCAGCCAGCAACGCTCTACGAATTGGGATCATCGTTCCCTCCTGTTGAACCGTGCGTTTGCCAGGGCCTTTTGGGAACGACTGGTGACAAAAGTGGCCCGCCAACCCCGGCAGCATCAGACGACTGGAGCAGCTTTGAGACACAGCGATGTGACGGAGCGGAACGATAACGGGTGAAAGATCCGCAGAATGCCGGAGTGTGCGTGAAGGTTTATTGACGCCCGCAACGGCCGGCCAACGAAGTATTCGTCAAAGTCTCAATCGCCACCGCATCGTCGGACGGATCTGTTGCAGTGTCGCGCCGACATCGAGGCGATGTGCGGGTGGTACCCTTTGTCATGCGGCATCGGCCCCACCTTTGACACCGGGTTGCGTGAGATGGATGTGGCCGCGCTGGATGATCGCGATCCCGCTCAGGGTCGCTGTCGCCGGTCATGGGGATCCAAATCTCTGAGAGCAGGTGCCAATGCACGGCTCAGAGGATGACGTCGCGCCAGAAGCGATAGCGCTTGAAGTGCGCTGCATGGCGCACTTCGGGTGCAAAGACCCTCAGCTGTGACTGGAGGCGATGCCACAGCCCCCTCGGATGTGCCAACCACATGCGTCGCCTCAGGACGTTGGGTGTGGTGCGGGCGCCGCGGTGGCCGGGCGCCTAGCGTCCGGGGCTCTGGTCGGCCTCCGCCGCGACGCCTTGCACGAGGAAGCTGATGTAAGCGTCGGCGATGGCGGTCGGCGTCATCGGGCCGTCCTCGCGATACCAGCGCGGGGTCCAGTTGACCGCGCCCATGATGAAGAGCGTCGTGACATCGCTCAGATCCGGGCGGAGGGATCCGTCTGCGACGCCGTCCGCGATCAGTCGTTTGAGCCGTTTGGTGAGGTCGCGGCTCCGGGCGCGGAGCGGCCCGATCGCCTCCGAGGGGAGCGCGTCGATCTCGCTGACCACGGCAATCGCACCCTGGGCACAGTTCAGAAAGATGAGCTGGCGTGTGAAATGACAGATCTTGTCGAGCGCGGACCCCTCGATCTGGTGCGTTTCGGCGAGAAGGTCGTCGCACAGGTCCAACGTTCGGATGTAGCATCCCAAGAGCAGCTCTGACTTGTTCTTGTAGTAATAGTAAATCGAGGGTTTTGAGATCCCAATCTTTTCGGCAACTTCGTCGAGTGAGGTCGCGTCAAAGCCCTTCTTGTTGAAAAGGTCGCTCGCCGCTCGGCGGATGTAGTCCAGCTTTTGCACGCGCACGTCTTCGCGCTTGAAGGGAGAGGTGGACTGCGCGGATGGGGATGGCGGCATGGCTTGGATCAGGCTCAGATCAACGGGTCGGTCTATAGACTCAGAAGACGCGGTTTTGACTTGAAAGTCAAATTTCCTCAGCCTAGCATCGGGTACAACCATAAGGGCGCGTGCGCCCACAAAAATCGGGAGGGGACGGTGCTGCGCGTCCAGGATGTCCATCTGTCCTTTGGCGGGGTGAAGGCGCTGCAGGGCGTGTCCTTCGATGCGGCGCCCGGTGAGATCACCGGCGTGATCGGGCCGAACGGCGCGGGAAAGACATCTCTGTTCAACGTGATTTCGGGGTTTTACACGCCCTCGGCCGGGTCGGTTGAGATCGACGGGGTCGACGTGACGTCGCTTCGGCCGGATGCGCGGGCGTCGCTGGGCGTGGCGCGGACATTTCAGAACATTGCGCTCTTTCGCGGCATGTCGGTGCTCGACAACATCAAACTTGGCTGCCACGCGCGGCTGACCACCAACGTCTGGTCCGCGCTCCGATATTTCGGGAAGGCGCAGCGCGAGGAGCTGGCGCTGCGGGCGGATCTGGAAGAGCGGGTGATCGACTTTCTCGAGATCGATCACATCCGCAAGGCGCCGATCACGGCGTTGCCCTATGGGCTTCAGAAGCGGGTGGAGCTGGCACGGGCCTTGGCGATGCAGCCGAAGCTCCTCCTCCTCGATGAGCCGGTTGCGGGGATGAACCGCGAGGAGACGGCCGATATGGCGCGCTTTATCCTCGATGTGCAGGAGCGGTTTGGAACGACGATCCTCCTGGTCGAGCATGACATGCACATGGTGATGGACATCTGCGCGCGCGTGGTCGTTCTGAACTTCGGCAAGCAGATCGCGGAGGGGACGCCGGCCGAGGTTGCGGAGACGCCTGAGGTCGTTGAGGCCTATCTCGGGCAGGCCGCGTGATGGGTCAGGTTCTGCAGTTTGCGATCAACGGGCTGATGTCGGGGGCGATTTATGCGCTGATCGCGCTTGGGTTTGTCGCGATCTACAAAGCAACGCGGGTCGTGAACTTTGCCCAGGGCTACATCATCATGATGGGGGCCTATTTCTACTACACGTTCGCGGTGTTGTTGCCGGCGGCGCCCTGGTTTCCGGATCTGATCTTCGCGCCCGACTGGCTGGTGGCGGCCAAGGCGGAGGCGGCGATGTTCTCGCCGGCGGCGGCCTGGCTCACCTGGCTCGAGAGTTTGCCGCGCGTTCTGTTCGGGCTGATCGGCGCGGTCGTCGGTGCGTCGCTTCTGGCGATGGCGATTGAGCGGGTGCTGATGCGGCCCCTCCTTGGGCAGTCGAATTTCTCGATGATCATGATCACGGTGGGGCTGATCTCGGTCCTGTCGGGGTTGAAATCGGTGTTCTGGACGGGGGATGCGGCCTCGGTCCCGCATCTCGCGCCGAACCCGGCAATCCGGTTTGAGCTCTTCGGCTCGCCCATCTTCATCTTCGGTGCGAACCTCGTCAGCATGTGCATCGCGATCGCGCTCTTCGGGGCGATTGTCCTCTGGCTCAGGCGGTCGGCGGCGGGGGTTGCGATGCGGGCGACCTCCGAGGATCAGTCGACGGCCTACTCGATGGGGATCTCGGTGCCGCGAGTCTTTGCGACCGCCTGGGTTCTGGCGGCGGCGACGGGCGCGGTCGCGGGCGCGATCCTGGCGGCGCGGGATGGGGTGTCGCCCTCGCTCGGGCTCTTCGGATTTTCGGTGCTGGCCATTGTGCTGATGGGGGGTCTCGACAGTTTTGCGGGCGTCTTCATTGCGGCGATGGCCATCGGGGTGCTTGAAGCGCTGGTGCAATGGCAGCTCGGCGGGGATTGGGTCGAGGTCACGCCCTACATCGCCGTTCTTCTGGTGATCCTGATCCGTCCGCACGGGCTGATGGGCCAAAAAGAGGTCGAGCGGATTTGATCAACGGCAATCTCAAGGCGAGCTACGCCGCGGATGAGCGGATCCTCGACAACGGGTATCGGTGGGGCTTTGTCTGGGGCGCGGCGCTCCTGGCGGCGGCCTTGCCCCTGGTGGCGAGCGACTATGTGATCCTGATCGCGTGTCTCTCCGGGATCATGGTGATCGCGGTGGTCGGCGTGAATGTGCTGACGGGCTACACAGGCCTGGTCTCGCTCGGCCATGCGGGGTTCGTGGCAATCGGCGCCTATGGGGTGACCCTCCTGCACCAGGCGCTGACGGCGATGGGCGTGCCGGCGGCGCTGCAGGTGTTTCTGGCCCTGCCGGGGGCGATGGCGCTGGCGGCGGTGATCGGGGTTCTGGTCGGGCTCCCGTCGCTCCGGGTCAAGGGGGTCTATCTGGCGGTCGCGACGCTGAGTGCAAATTTCATCATCATCTTCCTGATCGAGCTCGATGCGCTGGCGCCTTGGACCGGGGGCAAGACCGGGCTGACAACGGTCGATCCGAACATCCTCGGCTGGGTGTTTGACACGCAGCGCGAAGTTTATGTGCTGATCGCGGCGCTTGTCTTTGCGACGGTGCTCTTGGTGCAGAACCTCTTTCGGACGCGGATCGGGCGGGCCTTTATCGCCATTCGGGAGCGGGACTACTCAGCCGAGATCCTTGGGATCTCGCTTTTCGAGTACAAGCTTCTGAGTTTCGCGATCTCTGCGGCCTGCTGCGGGCTGGCCGGAGCCTTGATGGCCTATTTCTACGCGCGGGTGCTGCCGGAGCAGTTCGAGCTCCTGCTTTCGCTCCAACTTGTGGCGGCGTTGATTGTGGGTGGCATGGGGCGCACGATGGGCCCCATCTTTGGCGTGGTGGTGATCACGCTGGCGCCTGAGCTTTTGAAGGTGGTGATGTCGGCGGTGGCGGGCGGCTCGGTCGAGGCGGCGCAGATCCGGGCGCCGCTCCAGGAGATCGTCTTCGGCGCGCTCATCATCGGGTTTATTCTGTTCGAGCCGCTGGGGCTCACTCAAATCGTCGACCGCGCGATGCTCGCGCTCAACCGTTGGCCCTTTGCCCGCGGATAACAGTCACGGGAGGACACCATGACCCAACCCCTGTCACGCCGCGGCGTTCTGGCCGGAGCGGCGGCAGCGCTCGCCGCGCCGGCCTATCTCCGCGCGCAATCGTCGGAGTTCATCATCGGGGTGTCGCTGCCCCTGACGGGGCCTTTCGCGACGGCGGGCAAGCTGATCGCGCCGGCCTTCACGATGTATGAGAAGCTCTGCAATGACGAGGGCGGGATCGGGGGCACACCGATCCGCTTCGTCACGGAGGACTCGGGCTATGTGGCGCAGAACGCGCTGGCGAATTACCAGCGGCTGCTCGCGGCGGAGGGTGAGAAGGTCGTGGCCTATTATGGCGACTCGACCGCCTTCATGAAGCTGGTCGGGCCGGAGCTGACCGGGGCGCAGGCGCGGCTGATGACCTCGACCTCCTTCGCGTCGGATCTCGACAGCCCCTACCAGTTCATGTCGGGGCCGACCTATGACGATCAGTTCAACATCCTCTTGCAGGACATCGCGCAGAAGGGGGGCAAGACAGTCGCGTTCGTGCACTCCAACACTGAGTTCGGCGCCGATCCGATTGCGTTCGGCCAGGCACGGGCGGCGGAGTTGGGGCTCGACGTGGTGCTGGTCGAATCGACGAAGCCCCAGGGTGCGGACATTCCGACCCATGTGACCAAGATCGCGCAGGCGAACCCGGACTACTGCATTTTGCAGGGATATGTGACCGGGGTCTGGCCGCAGCTGATCGGCGGCGCGCGCCAGTTCGGGCTGCAGACGAAGCTCATGGGCACGTTCTGGGGGATGGAGAAGCTGATCGCCGACAGCGTGACCCGCGAGGCCGGCCCGTTCCTGGAGGGCTATCAGGGCGTGATGCCCTACCGCTACTCCTACGACACCGAGGGGGCGCCGCGGCTGCAGCAGATCGCAGCGCTGGCCAAGGAGATGCTCGCGGGCACGCCACTTGAGACTTACATCCCGACCTGGGGCATGCAGGCGCTGGCCTCGCTTGAGCTGTTGACCGTGGCGCTCCGCCG
>JBCDHQ010000036.1:0-21930 GCA_038749815.1 Pseudomonadota bacterium
CAGGGGGATGAGGTGAGCCGCTACCACCCCCACGCCAACGTGGCGGGCGCGCTTGAGGCGGCTGGCGACGAGCTCGTCTACCTCGACCAGTCGAACGCCCCGCTCTTTCGGATCGAGGTTCTGCGGCTCCAACCGCCAAACGAACTCGACACGCACCTTCACACCGGCCGGGACGCCCCCCTGCCCCATCACTTTCGCCTCGTCGCTGAGGCGGAGGCCTGCCGGCTGACGCTGGCGCACCCCCGAACGCCGGACGCGCTCCGCACCGATTGGGCGCGAACGCTCTCCGGCCTCAAGACCTGGCTGGAAACCGGCCAGACCACCCGCTTCGCCGCGACCGACGCAGCGGAGTGACCTGCCCAGAAAGGAGATCGCAGATGGCCGAGGCCGAGACACTGACCAAGCCCGATTTCGTGCTGGAGACCTTCATCCGCACGGACCAGGACACCCTCTGGGAGGCGATCGTCTCCGGCGAGGCGATGGCACAGCACCATTTCGCCTTCGGACGCGGCGCGGGCCGCGCAGACACAGCCGAGGGCCTGACCCTCTACACTGAGGCGGGTGCGCCGGCGCTCAGCCACAGCCTGATCTCTGCAGATCCCAAACGCCGGATCGACATGACGTTCGAGCCCAAATGGTCCGAAACCCTTCCGACGTCGCGATGCACCTATCTGATCGAACCCCATGGCGACGTCATGAAGCTTCGGATTGAGCACTACGACCTGCCGTCGGCGATGGACGGCGCGCGCGAGGGCTGGGCGCGCTGGGCCTCCTCGCTCAAGACCTATCTCGAGACGGGGCAACCCCTGCGCGTGGGGGTGCCGGCATGACCGCGGAGCTCGCATGGCTGACGGCCACCATGGTCCTCGCGGCATCGCTTTGGATCCCCTATGTCGTTGGAGTGAACATGCACCTTTCGGCCGAGGTCGATCCATTCCAACGCCCGCATGCCAACCAGGGGCTGCCCGATTGGGTGCTGCGCGCAAACCGGGCGCATATCAACCTGATCGAGCAGGGCGTGCCCTTTGCGGCCCTCCTGCTGACGGCGCACCTGGCAGCGGTCTCCACACCGGTCACGGTTGCGGCAGCGGTCGCCTTCTTCTGGCTCCGCCTCGCGCATGCCGCGGGCATGATCGCAGGCTGGGCGCGGATGCCGCTTCGCCCGATCCTGTTCACCGCCGGGTGGCTCTGCGCCATCGCTGTGGCGGTGGAGATTTTCCGCACCGCCTGACCCCCCCCCAGCACCCCAACTTCAAAGGCGGGCGCCGCGACATGGCCCCGTTGCGAGCGCCGCCGAGACAGGCGGCGCTCGCCGATTTGGCGCGGCCTGTGATCTCGAGGCTTGCCGCCCGGCGTGACAATGAGGAAGACAGAGGGCATGCGGTGGCTTCGACGTCTGACCCTTGGATTGGCCTTTCTGCTAACGGCATGTGCATCGATTGGGCCGCCGCCCGACCCGGGGCCGGTGCGCGTCGATCCCACTCGGCTTGTGATGGCCGACGGAGAGAGCCTGGCGCTCTATACGTGGCCGGCCGAAGAGCGGCCTCGGGCCATCCTGCTCGCGCTTCACGGTTTTGGCGACGCGGCGCATCTCACGTTTGCGCCGGCGGCACGGGCCTGGACCGAGCGGGGGATCACGACTTACGCCTACGACCAGCGCGGTTTCGGCCAGAACCCGAGCCGGCGGGACTGGCCCGGCCCCGCGCGCCTTGTCGCGGACCTCCGCGACGCGGCCCTCGCGCTCCGAGCGCGGCATCCGGATGTGCCCCTTGTGGTCATCGGGCATTCGATGGGGGGCGGCGTCGCCCTTTCAGCGGCGGATGGTCTGCCGGCCGACGGCGTTGTCCTGGCAGCACCGGCAATCGCCGGACAGGCCGAGATCAACCCGTTTCTCCGGATCGGCGCCTTTGCGCTGCGCACGCTTCTTCCCGAGCGGAGGTTCACGGGCGACGGCGTGGTCTCGCTCCTGCCGACGGACAACATCGAGATGCTGCGCTTTGTCGCCCGACACCCCCTCTCCTTCGGCGATCCGACCGGCAGGGAGCTTCTGGGGCTCGTGCTGCTCTCTGACCGGGCCGCCGCAACGGCGCCGCGCGTGACGCTGCCGACCCTGACCCTGATTGGCGCTCGCGATGAGGTCATCCGCCCCGCTGCAATCTCCCGGATCCAGGAGACCATCGGCGGCGATGCGCGCGTCCTCAGCTATCCCGACGGCTGGCATTGGCTGTTCCGCGATCTTCAGGCGCCGCGGGTTTGGTCGGATGTCGCCGATTTCGCACTCAGCTTCGAGGATTAGGCGCCCCGCACCCGTGTCTGGCCGGAACGTTCGCCCGAAGCGGCAAACGCCCATCTTCCAGGTTGACACTCGGCGCTCCGCATAGCAGCAGGTTACCGATCCGAACCGGGCGTGTTGTAGGCGCCAAATCAAAGGAGCGCGGCCATGGATGCTGCTGACATCACCCTCACATTCCCAGATGGCGCAAACCGGACCTATCCGGCAGGAACGACTGGCGCCGATATTGCGGCCGGCATCTCGAAGTCGCTCGTGAAAGCAGCCTTTGCCGTCAAGATCGACGGCCGGCTCACCGACCTTTCGGAGCCGATTGCGACCGATGGCGCACTCGAGATCGTGACGGGCAAGGATGCTGAGGCGCTCGAGCTCATCCGCCACGATTGCGCGCACATCATGGCCCGCGCGGTGCAGGAGATCTGGGCGGACGTAAAAGTCACCATCGGCCCGGTGATCGAGAACGGGTTCTACTACGACTTTGACCGGGCGGAGCCGTTCTCGACCGACGATCTCGCCCAGATCGAGGCCAAGATGCGCGAGATCATCGCGCTCCGCGACCCCGTGCGCACCGAGGTTTGGGACCGCGCCCGCGCCATCGCCCATTACGAGGCGACGGAGGAGCCCTACAAGGTTGAGCTCGTCGGCATGATCCCCGAGGGCGAGCCAATCCGGATGTACTGGCACGGGCACTGGCAGGACCTCTGCCGGGGGCCGCACCTGGCGCATACCGGCCAAGTGCCGGCGGATGCGTTCAAACTGATGTCGGTCGCCGGCGCATACTGGCGCGGCAACTCCGACAACCAGATGCTTCAGCGGATCTACGCGGTCGCGTTCCGCAACCGCCAGGAGCTGAAGGACCACCTCACCTTCCTCGAGGAGGCGGAGAAGCGCGACCACCGCCGGATCGGGCGCGAGATGGCGCTCTTCCATCTCCAGGAGGAAGCGCCGGGTATGATTTTCTGGCATCCAACCGGCTGGACCCTGTACCACACGATCGAAGACTACATGCGCCGCCGTCTGATCGCTGCGGGGTACAAGGAAATCCGGACACCGCAGGTGATCGACCGCAAGCTCTGGGAGGCGTCGGGCCACTGGGAGGCCTACCAGGAGAACATGTTCATCGTCGAAGTTGACGAGGACCACGCGCGGGAGAAACGGATCAACGCGCTGAAGCCGATGAATTGCCCGGGCCATGTACAGATCTACAACCACGGGCTCAAGAGCTACCGAGACCTGCCGCTTCGGCTCTGGGAGTTTGGGGCCTGCCACCGCTATGAGAGCTCGGGCTCCATGCACGGGCTGATGCGGGTGCGCGGCTTCACCCAGGACGATGCGCACATCTTCTGCACCGAGGACCAAATCGAAGCCGAGACCGCGGCCTTCATCGACCTCCTGTCGGGGATCTACAGCGATCTCGGGTTCAACACCTACGACATCAAGCTCTCCACCCGGCCGGATGTCCGCGTGGGATCCGACGACGTTTGGGACAAGGCCGAGGGCGCGCTGGAAAAGGCCATCCTCTCCGTCCGCAACGATTACGAAATCGACCCGGGAGAAGGGGCGTTTTACGGTCCGAAGCTCGACTTCAAGCTGACCGACGCCATTGGGCGAGAGTGGCAATGCGGCACGTTCCAGGCCGACTTCAACCTGCCCGAGCGTCTCGACGCCGCGTATGTGGGCGAGGATGGGGCCAAGCACCGGCCCGTGATGCTTCACCGCGCGATCCTGGGCTCGTTCGAGCGCTTTCTCGGCATTCTCATCGAGAACTACGCGGGCAAGTTCCCCTTCTGGCTCGCGCCCCGGCAGGTCGTTGTGGCATCCATCGTCTCCGACGCGGATGACTATGTGCATCGCGTCGTGCGGGAGCTGACGGCGGCGGGGATCCGGGCCGAAAGCGACACGCGGAACGAGAAGATCAACCTGAAGGTCCGCGAGCACTCGCTCGGTCGCGTGCCCGTGCTGTTGGCAATCGGTCGCCAGGAGGTGGCGGACGAGACGGTCACGCTCCGCCGATTGGGCGAGAAGGAGACCCGGGTCCAGACGCTCTCCGAGGCCGTGGCGGCCCTGAAGCATGAGGCAATCCCACCCGACCAAAGGTGAGACCTCACCCGCGGGCCGCGTGCTGGCCAGGCCGCTGGTTGCGTGCCGTGGCGCACAGAGCGCCCGGCCAACGCGGCTCCGGCCTCTACGCCCATGCGGATACCCCATTCGCGCACGCTTCCTCAGCGTTCGCGACCTCCGCCAAGCCGTAAGAC
Organism: Pseudomonadota bacterium; assembly: GCA_038749815.1. Taxonomy (GTDB): domain Bacteria; phylum Pseudomonadota; class Alphaproteobacteria; order Rhodobacterales; family Rhodobacteraceae; genus Algicella. Next base: position 4,546 of record JBCDHQ010000036.1, read on the forward strand.
CAACCGCCGGCTCGGAAAACACGGCCGGCCCCTGACGATCCGGCACCAGAGTGGCGAGCACCGGCACCCCTTCCCCCCCAAACTCGTTGAGTGCCGGTGGACCGGACGACTTAGGTGTTTGATCCCAGGGTTTGATGGTGCGATCTGTTCGATGGAATGGAAGGACGCGTTATGGGACAGGTTCGTCGCGGGAGCGCCACGATCCCGTTGACCGGCAGACGAATGCGCGCATTCGCCGAGAGGGGCGCACGCCATCACAGCAGCAATACAGCGATCGCAAACTTCGAACGCGGAGCTGAGCCGGGAACTCGGCATCAATCCGAAGACGGTCGCGACGTGGCGGAAGCGCGCGAAGGTCGAAGACAAAAAGACTGGGCCGAGGGAGCCTTGCTCGACCGTTCTCAGCGCGGAGGACGAGGCCGTCACTGTCGCCTTCCGACGGCACACGCTGCTGCCGTTGGACGACTGCCTCTACGCTCTCCAGCCCGCGGTAAGGCAGGATGCCGCCACCGGTTCGAGGCACCTGCCGAACACATCTCACACGGTCTTCCTTGCATTGCTGTCTGCAGCGATGAGCTATTGGAGCGCCACTGGTCCGAGCGACAATGGCGAATGCATCTCGCGGCTTCCGGACATGAACGGCGACACGCCGAAAAAGCAACGGTTCAAGCGGTATCCTATCGGCTTCTTGCACATAGACATCGCCGAGCTCCGGACGGCCGAGGGCAAGCGTCCGCCATGGGCCTCGGACCGATGGCGGCATCATGGCGACCCTCTTCGTAGACATTGACCGAACGAGCAAGTTCGGCGTGGCGCAGCTGGTCGAGAAGGCGGACAGAAAGACCGCATGGGAGTTCCTGGAGCTCCTGCTCGACACTCTGCCCTACCGCATCCACACAATTCTCACCGACAACGGCATCCAGTTCGTCGAGCAGCCGCGAAACCGCAACACCATCCTCTCACGGCCAATGCGGTTAGACATGATCTGCGAGGCGAATGGGATCGAGCATCGGCTGACCAAACCGAGCCACCCGTGGACGAACGGCCAGGTCGAGAGGATGAACCGGACGATCAAAGACGCGACCGTCAAGCGGTCTGATTATGACAGCCACGACCACCTTCGCATCCACCTCGCAGACGTCCTCGACGCGTACACCTTCGCGCGCCGTCTCAAGACCCTCAGCGGCCTCACTCCCTACGAGTACATCTGCAAAATCTGGACTTCACAGCCCGACAGTTTCATAGTTGATCCCATCCACCTGATGCCAGGACTGAACACCTAGGAAGTCTCTGCGACAAATCGGAAGCGCCGTACCGAGGAACGCCAGGCGTCGGATCGCTGAGGCTATGTCCAGGGGCGGGGGACGCTTGGCACGTTCGTACTCGGGAGCGCGCGCGCGTTCACCGCGGGAGGGCCGTCGCTGGCTGGGCACTGGCAGGAGGGCTGGCCTTGGCGTCCGAAACGCTCGGGAGTGCGGCGCAGAACCGTCAAAGCCGCAATCGCAGGAGTTGTCTGGGCCACCGATGCCGGGGTGCGGTCGCAGTCTTGGGCGCGCAAGACGTTCGACTTGGACGAAGTCTCTCGGCGCTCGGACGCACTGGGACAACAGTCCGGGGACGCCTCGAGGGGGCCCGGAGCCGCGGCCTGCTCGACCCGCGCGGTCTCTGCCGCCGCAGTCTCCGCCCGGCCGACATCCTCGGGCGGGCCCGGTCGATCCGCGATGTCCCGGTCCTCTCCTGCTCCACAGCCTCCGGTGTCTCAGTGGGAGCAGTCACGCCCGCGACCGGATCGGCGACTCCGTTGCCGACGCGTCTAAGCCGTGCCTGCATGGTTCCGATCCACTGACCCCTTATCGGGGGAGAGCCGGAGCGCGATCGCCAAAAGCCAGCGCTGAGAGCCGCACTCGTTGGGATCATTGCATCTCACGGACGGTGACGAGCAGCACCAGCTCCGCGCTTCCGCACCATATGGCTGCCGTCGCCCGAAAAAGCTCCGCCGCAGGCGGCGCGCAGTCGCGCAGGATGCGGATCTCTCCCCTTGTCTCGGCCGCGTGACAGCAGACCGGCGAGGCCAAGGCTGCGCCGCGGATAACGTCGTGCTCCACAGGGCGGCGGGCGGCAACCGTCCACCGAGAGCGAGGGTCTAGGCGAGCTCGGGCCCGACTTTGAGAGGGCGCGCGAACGTCCCTGCCACCACCAAAAAACACATCCGAAAGACGATGCTGAAGAGCGCGATGGTGGGCGCGCGCCCCGATCGCCGGCGAGAGCGCACTGATCTCCAGCCGAAGATAGAACAGTGCCACACCGGCTGCCGCGGCCGTACCATTGTCCGAGACCTTCACGTCGGCGAACTTCGAGACGGTGGAAAGAGGAGCAGCAGAAGGTTCGCGTCGATGAGCGAGGTTATAAACGGACGCCGCGGCTCGGAGCGCGGTCATGCGACGCGGGCGACGCCATCCAGAGTTGCGCTAAGCGGCTGGAGTATCGCGGCGACAACGCGCTCAGGCTTCTAGCGCTCCAAGTCCAAGCGCACCTCGAGACCAAGGCCGACCGCCGCTGCTAGATGCGCGACATAAATCCCACCAGCAAGGATCTAGGGTTTCACGCGCGCGCCGGCGGTTTGCCTTGCTCGACATGCCTCGATGATCCCGAGCACTGTCCCAAAGAGACCGAAACGCGGCGTAAGCCCTGCGACGGGCCCGAGAAAGCGAAACCCGCTCTCAAGGGGCACAAAACGGATCTCGGCGGCCGCACGCGGGCACGCCAAATCCACCGGCCCGACACGAGGGGCCAAAGAAATGACGCGGGACAACCACGCGATTTCTCGAGAACCGCACTCGCCGCCGCCTGATCGCCGCGGATCCATGCCAGACGTCCCAAACGGCCAAGCCTTTAAGATCAACGTGGTAGGGCCACGATGGGCACGCCGGTCAGGCAGAGCACGACCGGGCCACCACGATCGGGCATCCGCCAGACCGCATCGACGAGCGCCATGCTCCGTGGATCTCGGTCCCGGTTCGGCTCGGGACACCGGGATCCGTCTCGCCGATCGTGGGCGCGAGGGGCGGCGTGGTGCGGCCCTCTGCACCGCTGATCTGAACCCGACCGAGCGCGTCGTAGGCCAGATCGCGGACAACACTCTGGCGAGCCCATGGTCATGCCACTGGTACCGCGCCAAGGTCAAAGAGCGTCAGCTGATCGGCCGTCCCCCGCACCAAAGAGCAGCGCCTCGATCCGCGCTGCCAGCCCGTCCCCGATCAGAAACGTCAGCGCAGAGACGCCCGGGCTCGACTGCGGCCCGTTGAGTTCGGGCGACGGCTTGCCACCACCTTCCTCGGCATCGGCTCGCCCGGCCAGCGCCGGTCGGGCGTCACATGCCGACGGTTGCGCTCCTGACATCGCTGGGACGGGTGCCGGTTGGAATGGGCCAAAGGGCAGGCAAAGAAGCCTTGGCAAGGCCGAGTCAAACCGCCAAAGAGGCAGCATCGACGCCGGAGGCAGGGCCCGTGCTGCGCACATTCTTCTCCTACTACCGCCCCTGGCGCCGCCTTTTCTGGTTGGATTTCGGCTGTGCGGTGGCCTCCGGGCTGCTGGAGCTTGCCTTTCCGATCGCGATCAAAGCCTATATCGACTTCCTGCTTCCGAGCGGCAACATGCCGTTGATCCTCCTGGCCGCGGTCGGCCTCCTCGTCATCTACCTCGTCAATGCCGGCCTGATGGCGGTCGTGGTGTACTGGGGCCACATGCTTGGCATCAACATCGAGACCGAAATGCGTCGGAAGGCCTTCGACCAGCTCCAACGCCTCTCGTTCTCCTATTTCGACCGCCAGCGCACCGGCACGCTCGTTGCCCGCGTGACGCGCGATCTTGAGGAGATTGGCGAGGTCGCACATCACGGACCCGAAGACCTCTTTGTGGCGCTGATGACGTTTCTCGGCGCCTTTGTGCTCATGTACTGGATCAACCCGCCGCTCGCGCTGATCACCTTCTGCATCTTCCCGGCCTGCGTTGCGGTCGTCGCGGTGTTCGGCGGCCGCCTGACCAACACGTGGCAAGCGATCTATGCCCGCGTGGCGCGCTTCAATGTCCGGCTGGAGGAGAATGTGGGCGGCATTCGCATTGTGCAGTCCTTCGCCAATGAGGCGCATGAGAAAGAACTCTTCGCGCGGGACAATGCTGGCTACCGCAGAACGAAACTCGACGCCTACCGGTACATGGCGCTCTCGACGACGCTGAATTACATGGGCATGCGGCTGGTTCAGGTTGCGGTGCTGGTCGCGGGTGCGGTCTTTGTCGCCAACGGCTCGCTCACGACGGGCGGGTTCGTCGCGTTCCTCTTGTTTGTCGGCGTGTTCTTCCGCCCGATCGACAAGATCGCCGCGATGATGGAGCTCTATCCGCGCGGCATCGCGGGCTTCAAGCGCTACCAGGAGCTGATGGCGCTCGAGCCCGACATCGTTGACCGTCCCGACGCACGGCCAGCGCCCCCTTTCAAGGGTGAGATCGTGTTCGAGCGGATCCGCTTTCGATACGAACCAACGCTGCCGGTGCTCGAGGATGTCAGTCTCACGATCCGCGCGGGCGAGACGGTGGCCGTCACGGGCCCGTCTGGCGCCGGCAAGACCTCGCTTCTTGCTCTTGTGCCCCGGTTCTACGACCCGCAAGGCGGACGGATCACAATCGACGGCCACGATCTCCGGGACATGACGCTCCGCTCTCTCCGGCGCCAGATCGGCGTCGTCAGCCAGGATGCATTCCTGTTCGGCGGAAGCCTCCGCGAGAACATCGCCTATGGACGGCTCGGCGCGAGCGAGGCCGACGTGCTGGCGGCGGCGGAGAGTGCACGTCTCGGGGCGTTGATCGCGAGCCTGCCGCAGGGCCTCGACACCGAGGTGGGCGAGCGCGGCGTCGCCCTGTCGGGCGGCCAGAAGCAGCGGGTGACAATCGCGCGGATCTTTCTCAAGAACCCGCCGATCCTGATCCTCGACGAAGCGACCTCCGCCCTCGATCTCAAAACCGAGCGCGAGATCCAGTCCTCCCTTGATGAGCTGTCGCGGGGCCGAACAACCCTCATCATCGCCCACCGTCCCGAGACGATCCGCACCGCCGACCGGATCCTCACCCTCGAGGACGGTGCCCTTCGCGAGGCCGGCCAAAGCGCATTCCGCGAGGCGCTCTGACACTCATGGATCTGCCCGTGCCGCGCCCGCAGCGACTGGCGCCGCGTGGCTAGAGCGCTCGACAATCACCGAAGGCGCTCATCCGAGCATCCACCCAGGTTCGGAACCGACGCCTGTCGGGAAGCCCACGTTCGAACGTGGTGTTGACGTGCTCGGAAATTCCGTTCCCAGCACGTGACCCGCTCGACACGTCTGCCGGGGCCGGGCTGTGATGGACATCCGCACGCATATCCGTATGGCCGCTTGACCCTTGCGTCCCGTCAGCACGAGCCATCAACCGTGTGTCGATCTCAAGTGTAAATGACATCGCAGACCTGCGCAGTGCCTACCCCATGTTCACACCATCAAGACGAAAGTTCCGGACCAGTTTGGGAGGCGTATGATGCCGGCAGACCTCGGCTCAGGGAGTAGCCCCTGCGGCCAACGACATTGTCCCTGGGATCCATGCGGTCATCGCGGGCCGCACGCTCCGGTGATGGCTGACGCCAGCCACGGCGACTGGCTTTAAGTGGGTGACGCGCGCTCCACGCTGTTGTGTTTTCTCACCGTGAAGCTCCGCGCAGTTGGTCTCCGCCTTCGCGGCTCAGACTGCTGTCAAAGCGGCCCTCGCCTCGCTTTTTGTGCCTGACGAAAGCAAGGCTGACAGCGGTCCAAGGCTCGAGCTTCAGTGGCAAGTCCTCGGCATTCCGTCCAGATCGGGTGAGATCGACGACCTCGTCCCGGCAAGCCGTCAGATTGCGGGTCGCCGATCACAGCAACCTCGTCCACCTCCGATGGGCGGGTGCCCTGAAACCGGAGCACCAGGTGGTCTGCAGTAGGGTGGCGTTTCTGTTTTAGGTCGACAGTGAGGCGTTGGCCAGTTCCAACAGGTGCTACTGATCGCGAGCCTTGAAGCGCATCCCACCGGCTCGCCGTGCGGCGCACCATTGGTCCGACCCCCAATGGTGACCGTGGGGTGGGCGATCTGTAGGCCCGAGCGGCATCCCTGCACGTTCTGCCGCGCTCTCATGCGCCAGTGTCGCTCATTGCTGTGACGCGGCATCGCACATCATGCGCGCCAAGGCGACGTCAGCCGAAACAAGCGGCGTCGTCGAGCGCTCTCTCATCACGGTCTCTGACTTGCTCTGTAGGGTGACGATGCTCGCGACCCGACCCCCAAGATTGCCGACGCCTTCGAGGTCAGGCCCGTCCTCAGCAACGGGAGGCGCCCATATCGGCCCAGCAATCCGGAGGGGGCATCGATCCGCGTACGCCACTCGCGCCGCCCTTAACCGGGGCCACGCGAGACGGAACTGCAGACCTCAAGGGTTGGGTCGTCGGGAGCGGTCGGCGCCGGGACCGTTGAAACGTCGGTGTCACTGATGATCGTCCGCGCTCCGCGCGTCTTTGATGCACGCCAGCATCGCCTGAACCTTATCACTCCAATGAAGATCGACATGCGTGACGAGCCACACTTGAACGCGCCAAGCCTGGTCGGGCGGAAACACGGGGTGACAGTCGCCGGTCAAGCGCGCTTTGTGGTCCCCCATAAAGCCAATCCCGACACCCTTTGACACCGCTTCACGGTTCACCAGCACGTCGTTTGACGAGAGCGCGATCATGTCGGGCTCAATGTGTTCCCGGATCCACGGCACGAATGGGAAACGATAGTCCTCCGCATCCGGCATCACAAAAAAATGCCCCTTGAAGTCATCCACGCCGGATGGGAGGCCGAAGCGCCGGACATAGCTTTCATGCGCGTAAAGATTGACCGCGACAGTCCCGAAATCGGACACGACATAGTCCGGATGGTCGGGTTTTGTGCCCGCGCGCAGGGCGATATGCGCCTCTCCATGTTCAAGGCGCGCCAGATCTTCACTCACCCGAACGCGCACACGGCACCGGGTGTTCTGGATCTTGAACTCTGAGATCGCCGACATCATCAGCCCCACAAACGGCGCCAAGGTCGTGAGCTGGATCTCGCCCTCGATCGCCGCTTGTCGGCTTCGGGCGCGGCTGGCGAGCCCCCCGATCAGCTCCGTCGTCTTCTGGGCGACGCGCAGCACATCCTCGCCGACCTCGGTCAGCGTGTACCCCTGGGCGTGCCGGATGAAGATCTTGCTCTCGAGCTCCGCCTCGAGCGCATCAATGTGGCGATTGACCGTCGCACGGTTGAGACCGAGCGCTTTGGCCGCGGCGCTGACGGTTCCCAATCGGGCGACCGCATAGGCGGTCCTGAGTTCTGTCCACTTGTCCAAGGCTCGTATCTCTTCGGGTGTGTTTCAACGTCACGCAGACTGTCACCGGCCGCGCCGATCGGCGGAAGATCGGGCCGCAGTCGTCCAAGCCGCCGCCGCGCTCACACGGCATTTCAGCGGGCGCTCTTATCCTAGACACCGCTCCGCACCACCAGTCCCCGAACTGTATCAGTGTCGCGCAGGGTGTGCACGATTGACGCGCATTTACAGACACGCGCCCAGATGCGCGACTTTGAGCACACACTCCGATGTGTCCGAAGCTGGCAGCAGAGAGGCTGAAGGAGGTCCCAATGGCCATCACTCACAACCGGTGTTTCGAACAGGTGACCAAACTCGTGTGTGCGGCGGTCCTGGTCGCCTCCATGTCGGCGCAGGCAGCCGCCGAGACCGAGCAGATGACCTGGACAAAGTTCTCCTACGAGCCCTACCCGCTGGCTCGCATCACTGTCGATGCGGACCGCTATCCGGCCGCAACGCCAGAGAGCCTCTTTGTGAGCCAGCACGGCGAGATCGAGCACTTGGGCAACGGTGTCTTCGGCACCCATTGGTTCGTGGATGCGGACGGTCCGGTCTGGCATTTCGTGACCGCGGGCGACCCGAGCGACGACGTCGTTCTGATGGTCCACGGCTACCCCGACACATGGTGGGCCAATGCCGAAGTGATGGCGCTCCTCGCCGATGAGTACTACGTCATCGCCGTCGATGTCCTCGGATATGGGCAGTCGGACAAAGGGCCCGATATCGATGTCAGCTACGCCGGCGCCGCCGCCAGTTTGGCAACCCTCCTCGACAAGATCGGCGTCGACGATTTTTACCTGATCAGCCACGACCGTGGGTCCATCGTCAGCGAGAACTTTCTTGCCCTCGACGGCCAAAGCGACCGCGTGCGCGCCTTTCTTCGGATGCAGCAATCGTTCGATCAGCCGCATGGCCTGCCGCGTCCGCCGCATGCGCAAATGGCGACAGTCGAGTTTCAGAGCCAGGAGGGTCTCGCGCGCACCGCATACACGGGCGACTACGGCTCGGTTCATTTCCCGGAGAGCTTCCTCAAGCGCTTGGATTGGGAGTTCGGGTTCGAAGGCACCGCTGAGGCCGCGGCCCGCACGTTCGAGGGGACAAGCTTCGACATCGAGCTCGAGTTTCGCACGGCCAATGTCATCCCCAAGATGACAATGCCCGTCCTCTTTGTTCAAGGTGACCGCGATCCAGGCCAAAAGGCTGAAGAATATCTCACCTCGGCAGATCTCCTGCCCGACGCCCGCGTCGCCATCGTCAACACCAACCACTTCATCCATGCTGAGGACCCGCACCTCGTGGCTGACCTGGCCCGAGAGCTCTTCCAGAACGGAAACGCAAACCGTCCGCAAAAGGTGTTCTCGCACCCCGTCACCTTCCAATTCCCTGTCAAGGACTAGGGGCCGCCGAACACGCCGGTGATCGGCGCTCCTTAGGACCGTGCGCGATCTGATCGGAGTTGCTGTGACCCGCCACGGGCAACGGAAGCCAGGCGGTGGGTCCGGCGCGGCTGAGCCGGGGTGGCAACGGGCGATGCACGGAGCGTTTCCTTCTTGCTCGCCCGTTGCGGCGATCCGGGCCGCAGGGCCTGAGGGCGGAATGCGGCCCGCAGGTGTCTCGCGGGCCAGAGCGACGCGGATCTGATTGAGGCTGGGAACGCGCGTCTCATGGAGGAGTTCGTGACGCACTCGGGCGTCCGACGCGTGGCAGATGCCGTTCTGCATCGGGTTTCCCGGCGCCATGACGTGCCAGTCGGTCTCAACCCTCTGCGCCAACGGACCATGGCCGCCCATCGCAATCCTAGGCGATGAGGCTGGACTTGCCGCGCCTGGCAATCCCTTGCGGGTTCTCGCGCCACTCGCTCGCCAGAGATCGAAGTTTCGACTGCCGAGGCATACCTTCGGCATATCGTCGACCACGGCGAAGATGCACATGCGCCGCCCCGTTGGGAGCGGGTCGCGCGCGATGTCGACCGGCCATCGCGTGTTCGGAACGTCCTCGACAAGGATGGGTGCACGCCGCCCGCGCATGCGACGACCATCCACCAGATGCGCGACTGCTCTTTCGCGATCGCCCATTCAAGGGCTCGCCGTCACCACTCGTGACCCGGCATATCCGTGAGACCGGCACTGTGCAGCATTGCCTCCCCAAAGATCCGCCCTAGCTCCCCAGTGTCGGCCTCGAGCGCCCCCAGCGCGTCGCCGATCTGCATGCCATCTGACCCGGCCGTCCAGGCGCAGAAGGCATGCGCCAGACGTCAGCGGTCATCGCGCTTGCCCCCTGCTGTCGCAGGATCGCGATCATCCTCACTGAACTTCGCTTTGTCTGATCCTCTCGCTGGGCCAGCCTTTGGCTCCAAGCAAAGGAGATCTCGGGGGCAGGCCATCCAGACGTACCGTCTCATGGCATGCGCCGCAGACCGTTGCGCCATCAGTGCCGTCCGTCGATGGCCAGGACGGGGTGAAGGATTAGGCCGGGTATGCCCGCAGGTCGTTCGTCAGAGTGTCGCAGAACCTGTCCAGCTCACCCTCGTGAGGCCCCGTCCGACCGTAGACCGACAGAGCTATGCTCGGCAGCGGCGGCGCCTTGATCGCCTCGGCCACATCGGTGAAGGGCGCGACGAGTGCAATCCGCGGGAGGAGTGTCACCGCCAACCCGGCGGCGACGACGGCGCGCAGTCCGATTGCGTCAGCATGGGTGGACAGGACGGTCGGCCTCGCCGCCGCGGCGTCGAGCGCCCGGTAGGCGTGCCGACGCAGATCTCTCGCGTCATCGAGAAACGCCAGCGGCAGCGGCTGGTCCTCGCGGAGCGTGAACCTGTCCGCACCAACCCAGGAGAGCGGCGTCTCGGTCGTGGATCTGCGCATCGGATGCGCGCCTTGGTCGAACACCAACGCAACATCGATCGCCCCCTCTTCGAGGAGCGTCATCAACGTGTGGCTGCGCGCTGTTCTGACGGTGACCGGAGGTGCGCCCGGCTGCCGGGCGAAGGCGGCGAGGACCGACGGGACCAGGGAGAGCGCAAAGGTCACCGTCGTTCCGAGGCGCAGCGGCTTTGATCGCAAAGCCTCCCCCGGTGGCCGCGCGAGCTGGTCCGCCATCATCAACAGCCGTCGCGCATCGACCAGAAAGGCCGCTCCTTCATCGGTCAGCGCCACCGCTCGCCCACGGCCACGCGCCACCAAAACCCGGCTCACATGCTCCTCCAGAAGGCTGATATGCGTGCTGATGGCAGATTGTACGGTGTTCGTGCGCTCCGCGGCTTTGGAGAAGCTGAGCGTCTCAGCAACCGCCACGAAACTCTCTACATGTTTGAGATCGAGTCCCATGAATCGTGTATAGAGATTTTTGACATAGAAAGACATCGTTTTCTAGATTGATCGGATGCCTGTAGGACGGGGTCATGTCACCCGAAGCCTACAGCGCCGCCGCCGTTGCCGTCGTTCTCACCGGCGTGTCGAAGAGCGGCTTTGCCGGTGGGCTGGGCATCCTCGGCGTGCCGCTGGTGGCGCTGACCATGCCGCCACAGGACGCGGCCGTTCTGCTGCTCCCGGTCCTTCTCGGGATCGATCTCCTGTCAGTTTGGCGCTACCGGAGCGACTGGACGGCGCGCATTGTCGTGGCGCTGCTGCCAGGGGCGGTGATCGGCATCGGCCTTGGGATGGTCAGTTTCGCGGATCTCGATCCCGACCTTCTGCGCATCGCCATTGGGCTCATGGCTTTGGTGTTTGTCGGCACACATCTCCGGCACCGCCCGACCTCTCGAGACGCAGCCCCCCGCGCCCAGTGGCCGAAGGTTTTTCTGGCGAGCATGATGTCGGGCTTCGCGGGCTTCGTCGCGCATGCCGGCGGGCCTCCGATCAAGGGAACGCTGCTCAGCCTCAACCTCGGAAAGACAGCGTTCGTCGCCACGAACGCCATCTTCTTCTTTACGCTGAACCTGACGAAAGCAGCAGGTTACACGGCGCTCGGCCTCTTCTCGGCGCAATCGCTCCTTGGCGCGCTGTCCCTCACCCCGTTCCTTGTTTTGGGGGTGTGGCTGGGCTTCGCACTCCACACACGGGTGTCGCAAACCCTGTTCGTGCGCCTTGCCTACATCCTCTTGTCAGTCGCGGGGCTGAACCTGATCGTCATCGGCGTGGCCGCGCTCGCGGCCGGTTGACGCGGGACAGCCCCGCGCTCTCGTCCACCCGCCATCAAACCAGGGCGCCGAAGGCCCAACCCGCCAGCATGGATCCCGTAACGGCCAAGCAGAGGTAAAGCAGGAAGGGCTTCAGGCGCAGCACCGGGGCGATTGCCATCGCGCCCCAAATGCTCATCACACCACCCGAAATCATGAAGGCCATTGCGGCGCCGGGCGACATGCCATGCTCGAGCAAGGCGCGCGTGAGCGGCATCGCGGCGTAGCCGTCGATGTAGGCCGGGCCCCCGACCAGCACCGCAAGAGGCACGGCGAAGGAGCTTTCGCGGCCGACATAGGCCGCGACGGCATTCGGCTCCAGGAGGGCGTTCAGCCAGAACTCCGCGGCGAAGGCCGGTATCAGGACGAGGATGATCAGCCGGGTGGTCGATCCGCTGTCGCGCAGAAAGCGGGCGCGTCGCTCGGCCGATGCCCAGATCCGCACATCGACCGCACCCGTCCCTGCGCCGCAAGGTGTGCGCAACGAGCCGACAATCCGGTTCGAGCGCAGCGGATCGAGCGCCCAAGCCTTGCGCGACAAAAGAGCGGTCACAGCCCCCCCAAAGAGACCAAGCCCGATCGCCGCCGCGGACTTGCCGATCGCGTACTCCCACCCGAGGGTCGCCACCGTCGCCGAGAGCATCGCGGGCCCCGTGATCGGAGAGGCCAGCCAAAACGCCATCACCGGCGCCAACGGCACGCGCGCCGCCAAGAGACCGGCCATCAGCGGCAACACCGTCACACCGCAGACGGGCAAGAACGCCCCGACGACGGTCGCCAGAACGATGGTTTGAGCCATGCGCCCCTGAAACACCGTGGCCACATGATCGCCCGCGCCGCTGGAGGCGAGCCACGCCGCCAAGACGACGCCCGGTATGACCATCGGCGCCACGTGAATGAGGCCAACGCAGACAAACCACACGGTGTCCCAGGCCGCCCCAGGCTGCCAGGCAGCCAGGGCCAGAAGGATGCCGATGGCGAGGACGTGCAGGCGTCTCGCGGTCGGTCGGAGGGTCTCGACGATGTCGGTCGCAGCCATTGCGATCTCCTTTTGGCTTGCCAAAGCATCGCAGCCCACCAATCATTTGAGAAACGCGTAGTTGGGGAAACAGACATCGGATTTGCAAATGTCATGACTGCATTGAACAGCGATCTCCTCAGAACGTTTCTGGCAATTTCAGAGGCCGGCAGCGTCACGGGCGGTGCGGGTCTGATCGGTCGGTCGCAATCGGCGACAAGTCTGCAGATCCGGCAGCTTGAGGACATTGTCGGCAAGCCGCTGTTTGATCGCCACGGGCGCGGTGTCGTGCTGACCGCTGCGGGCGAGACGCTCCGACCCGTTGCGCTGACCGTCGTGCGGTCGCTCGATCAGGTGCTCGGAGAGCTCCGTGGCAGTGGCCTGGCCGGGCGTCTGAGGATTGGCATGCCGGAGGAGCTCGGCCGCGCGTCGCTCGCCAAGATCATCTCGGACTTCGCAGCTCTCCACCCCCGGGTCGAGCTCGACGTCCACTGCGCCCGGGGCACGGGCTTCGACGTCGCCTTGGCGGCGGGCGCGCTCGATCTTGCGATGTTCGAAGTGCCACATCCCGTCGGATCGCAAGACGTTCTGCGCGAAGACGCACTGGTTTGGGTTCGACGCGCCGATCTCATTGTCGATGCGGCGGAGCCAGTGCCTGTGGCCCTTTTCGATCGCACGTGCTGGTGGCGGGACTTGGCCCTCTCGAGCCTGGAGGCCGCGGGCCGCCCGTATCGCATTGTCTTTACAAGCGAAAACGCCATTGGCGTGCGGGCCGCCGTCCAATCGGGCATCGCTGCCGGGCTTCTGCACGCAACGGAGGATCTGCGCGGGCTTGAGCCTGTGGCGGGCCTCGAGGGCCGCCATCCCACGCACCTCGTCCTCCAGGAACGACCGGGTAAGACCGAGCCCGCATGCAAGGCCATGTGCGATGCCATCCGCCGTGCGTTCGTCCGGTGATCCACCTGGGACACGTGTCGAGCGACGGCCCGTTCCTGCTCCTCCGCACCGCGTGACGGGTCCCGTCCACTGCTGCAAAGCCGCCGCGGCCAAATTTTTGATGTAGTAGCGGGGTAATACCACCCCCCGCGTGCCTCCCGCTAAGCTGTGGAGGGAGGCGCACAATGGCAAAACTCATTCACAGCATGATCCGCGTTCTCGATGAAGCGAGATCCGTCGCGTTCTACAGCGCGGCTTTTGGGCTCAAAGTGCAAGATCGCTTGGACTTCGAGAGCTTCACGCTGATCTACATGGTCTCGGCCGGCTCCGAGTTCGAGCTGGAACTGACCGTCAACAAGTCCCGGACCGAGCCCTATGCGCTGGGCGACGGATATGGGCACATCGCCGTCGTCGTCGACGATCTGGAGAGCGCCCGCGCGCATGTGGAAGCCGCAGGCGCGACGCCGAAGGACATCGTCGATTTTCAGCCCGGTGGGACCCGTGTCGCACGGTTCTTCTTCGTCGCGGATCCCGACGGCTACCAGATCGAGGTCATCGAAAAGGGCGGCCGTTTCAGCTAGGCGGCTCAGCCATAAAAAGGGAGGAGATCCAATGCTCTATCAACTCAACTTCACTGTGGAATATGATGCCTCGATGGCGCAGCAGGGCCTTTTGGGGGTCTGGGCTGAAGAGGCCGATGCGGCGCTTGGCGCCAAATCGGCGGGCGTGGTCAAGGACCTCTGGAAGGTCGTTGGGGAGCGCAAAGTTACGGCGATTGTGGACGTCGAAAGCCCGGACACGCTCGACCAGATTTTGTTTGACCTGCCAATCATGCAGAAGATGGGGCACCATGTGACGGTCGAGGTGAAATCCCTTCGGCGCTACGAGGACTTCGCCGCCGACGTGAAAGCACGGCTCGGCCGCTGAACGTCGGGAGAGGGTCGTGTGTCAGTTGTTCATCAATGCAGATCCAGCGCTTTGGGCGTCGCACACGCGGTCATTTCGCATGGACGGAATGGTCACCAGCGTGCGCTTGGAGGCGCTTTTCTGGCGCGCGCTCGAGACCATCGGCGCTCGCGATGATCTGACCGTTCCGCAGCTTCTGCACCGTCTCTAGAATGAGAGCCTCGATGCGGGGCACGATGTCGGCAACTTCACATCCTTTCTGCGGGTGTGCTGTCTTCGGTATCTCGATCTCCAGCTCCGCGGTCTCATCCCAACAGACCCGCAGGTTCGGCTCTCGGATCTCTTGGCAGGCGACATCCTGACCCTGGAGACAGCCGAGCATGGCAAGAGAGCGCCACTGCTCTAGCGGAGCCTGCACTCGGCGTTGCGCGCCCGGGAAAAGCGGCTGCCAGTCTCGGGGGCATGGTCTTCCAGCCCTTGCGGGTTGACGCTGCGTTCGCACCTCTTGCCGGCGACCGGCCAGACACTTAGAGAAATGGCGCCAGCTGAGCGTCCCTTGGTCCTGACGAGCGGTCCACGGCATCAGGGCGAAACGGGAGAGTGCCAGCGTGGTCTGGCGGCGAGGAGGCACGGCCCCCGACGCACGGCCCCCTCCGCACCATCCAACGCGTGACGCGCCGCGAGCGGTGCCGCCGCGGGGCCCGGCGGAGGTGCGACCTCAGATCCAGGCTGGCCCAGATATGTCGTCGCACCACCTCGCGGTGCCGGAGCCTCGGGGAGACTCACAGCCCTGCACCGGCGCGGACCACATCGACCACTGCAGCGGCGGCTTCCCTACGACTGGGCGAACCACAGCCGTCCGTAAGCTTCTCGAAGCGGATCGCGCAGATCCCCATCGCCCTTCGCAGCAGCCAACAGAGGTCGAGAGTGTTTCAGCCCGCCCCTCGACAGTGTCCCGTCCCTTCCATGCTGCGATCGCAAATCCGGACGGCGGTGGCTGTGGCCTGCGCGCGGGCTGACCCCTGTCGATGTCGTTTCGCAAGCACTCGGCGGCACCCCGTTCAGGTCACCCGCACTGCCACTACCCGCGATGGTCCACGGAGCGCTGATAGGCCTCGAGTGACGTGGCGAGGGCCAGACCGGCGGGCACTGACTGCCTGCGGCAGAACTCAATCCAGACCGAACCAAAGGGGAGATCCTTCAGCTCCTCCGTCACTGTGAGGCGCTTTGTGAAATCGAGCGCGCCCTCAATCGTCCTCAATTGCTCCCGCGGCATCAGCAACGCCCTCAGGAGCGCCTTTTGCATGTTGCGTGTGCCGATGACCCACGCGGCCGTGCGGCTGATGGTGGCGTCGAAGAAATCCAATCCAAGGCGCGCCCGGGTGAGGAGGTCGGCGAACACCAACTCAGTGGCGATCGCCTGAACGTCGTCGCTGAGGAGGATCACATGATCGCTGTCCCAGCGCATCGGCCGCGAGACATGGAGCAGGATCTCATCCAGGGAGAGCGCCACCGCGCTGAGCTTGTCGGCGACACTCTCTGTCGGGTGGAAGTGTCCCATGTCGAGGCAGAGAAGCGTCCCCTTTCGGATCGCATAGCCGAGGTAGAACTCGTGACTGCCGACTGTGCAGGCCTCGACCCCAATCCCAAAGAGCTTGCTCTCCACTGCGTCGACCATATGAGCGCGGTCGTGGGGATCGGAGAGCATCTCGTCGAGCGAGGCTTCGAGGCGCGCCCGCGCGGCCATCCGGTCGACGGGCGTATCCTTGTAGCCATCGGGCACCCAGATGTTGTTGACCGCAGATGACCCGAGCGCCGCGCCCATCCGCGCTGCGATCTCGCGCGTCCGGCGACCATGTTCGATCCAGAACGCTCGGATCCCCTCGTCAGGGTGGCTGAGGGTCAGGTTGTCGTCCGCCTTCGCATGCGCAAAGAAGGTCGGGTTGAAGTCGAGCCAAATTCCCTGCTCCTTCGCCCACTCGACCCAAGGTGTGAAATGGCGATACTCAATCTCGTCGCGGTCAGGTGCCTCGGGCGTGTCGAGATACATGGCGTGGAGGTTCAGGCGGTGACGCCCCGGGATGTGCCCAAGGGCAAACTCAAGATCGGCTCGCAACTCGTCAGGCGTCCGGGCGCGGCCCGGGTGGTTGCCGGTCGCCTGGATGCCGCCGCCCGACAGGCCGGTGCGTGTTTCGAACCCGGTGACATCGTCGCCTTGCCAGCAATGCACCGAGATCGGGATCTCGGCGAGGCGATCCAAGGCCGCCTCCGTGTCGACCTCCCACTCCGCGAAGGCGGCTTTGGCGCTCTCGTAGGTCATGGCGGCTCCTAGCGGGTGAAGGCCTGCACGTTCCCCGCGTCAACATTCAGGATGTTGCCGGTCGACTTGGAGGAGGTGTCTGCGGCGAAGAAATACGCGGCCTCAGCAATGTCCTCGGGCAGGACCGAGCGTTTCAGCATCGAGCGGTCGCGGTACATCTCCTCAAGACCGCCCTTGTCGAGGCCATAGGTGGCGGCGCGCTGCTCCAGCCACTCGCCCTGCCAGATCCGCGAGCCGCGAAGGACCGCATCCGGGTTGACCACGTTCACGCGGATCCCCGCCCCAGCCCCTTCGAGGGCGAGGCACCGGGCAAGGTGCAGCTCGGAGGCTTTGGCCGTGCAGTAGGCGGCGGCATTGGGGCTCGCTGCGAGCGCGTTCTTCGAGCCGACAAAGACAATCGATCCACCGATACCTTGACGCCTGAGCACTTTGAACGCCTCGCGACTGACCAGGAAGTAGCCGGTCGAGAGGATGTCCATGTTCTTGCTCCAAAGCGAGAGCGAGGTCTCCTCGACCGGCGCCGAGGATGCAATGCCCGCGTTCGACACCAGGATGTCGAGGCCTCCGAACTCCACCGACACCTCCGAGAACGC
>JBCDHQ010000037.1:0-21881 GCA_038749815.1 Pseudomonadota bacterium
ATCGGGGGGGCCGACGGTCTTGCGCCGCATCTGCGAGAGGGGGCTGTTTCGTTCGGCAGGATGGTGTGGCCGCACATGCTCGCCCGGGTCATGTTGGCCGAGCAGATTTATCGTGCGACTACGATCCTCGCAGGGGGGCCCTACCATCGGGTGTGATTGGGGCTGGGACCGGACTGGCCCAGCCTCTACTCTGGTGACCAAGCAGGCGGGGAGGACACGATGACGAGACCTGTGGTGTTGGCCATCCTAGACGGGTGGGGCATGCGGGAGGCGCGCGAGGCAAATGCCGTGGCGCTGGCCGAGACGCCCAATTTCGATCGGATCTGGAAAACGTGCCCGCACACCACCTTGGCAGCGCACGGGCCGCCGGTGGGTCTGCCGGAGGGGCAGATGGGCAACTCCGAAGTGGGGCACATGAACATCGGCGCAGGTCGGGTCGTCTGGATGGACCTCCCGCGGATCGACAACGCGATTGGGGATGGCAGCTTCGGAGAGACGCCGGCCCTGAAGACCTTCATCGCGAGGCTGCGCGACACGGGCGGGACGGCCCATCTCATGGGGCTTGCCTCACCGGGCGGCGTGCATTGTCATCAGCGCCACATCGCCGCGGCGGCGCGGGAGCTTGCTGCCGCCGCGGTCCCGGTTCTGATCCACGCGATCACCGACGGGCGCGATGTCGCTCCAAAATCGGCCGAGACGCACCTGAGCGCCCTTGTCGCGGACTTGCCGGAGGGCGCTCAGATCGCGAGCGTTGTGGGGCGCTTCTACGCCATGGATCGCGACAACCGGTGGGAGCGGGTGCGCGAGGCGTTTGATCTTGTCGTCTCGGGCAAGGGCCGATCGGCTGAAACCGCGGCCGCTGCTGTCGCGGAGGCCTACGCGTTGGAGGAGACCGACGAGTTCATTCGGCCCACAGTCCTACCGGCCTGGCGGGCCCCCAGCGAAAACGACGGTCTCTTCTTCCTCAACTTTCGCGCGGATCGCGCGCGCGAGATCCTCTCGGCGCTGGCTGATCCGCACTTTCCCGGTGCACGGACAGATGTCTTCTCTGTCGGTGAGGGGCCGCGATGGGCCGCTGTGCTCGGCCTCGTCGATTACTCGAGCGCGCATTCGGGGTTTATGGAGACGATGTTTCCGTCGGAGGAGATCCGGAACACACTTGGGGCGTGGGTCGCGTCGAAGGGGTTGATGCAGTACCGCGTGGCGGAGACGGAAAAGTACCCGCATGTGACATTCTTCCTGAACGGTGGGCGTGAAGATCGGGAGGAGGGCGAAGCGCGGCATATGGCGCCGAGCCCGAAAGTGCGCACCTACGATCTTGCGCCGGAAATGGCCGCGGCAGAGGTGACATCCCATGTCGTTGCCGCGGTCGGGTCCGGGGCCTACGATTTGATTGTGGTGAATTACGCAAACCCCGACATGGTCGGGCATACCGGTGATCTCGCGGCAGCGGTTGCGGCCTGCGAAGAAGTGGACCGCGGTGTCGGAGCGCTTCTCGGTGCCGTTGAGGCCGCCGGCGGGGCGATGATCGTGACGGCCGATCACGGCAATTGCGAGATGATGGTCGATCCCGAGACCGGCGGACCGCACACGGCGCACACGCTGAACCCGGTGCCGGCCATTCTGGTGGGCGGTCCCCCAGGGACCACGCTCCGCTCAGGTGGCAAACTCGGAGATCTGGCGCCGAGCCTTCTGCACCTGATGGGGATCGCGCCACCCGCGGAGATGACCGGCCAGTCGCTGATCGAGGGCGCGTGAGGGCCGCGCTCTCCGCCCTCCTCTTGGCGGTGCCCGCCAGTGCTGAGACGGATCTCGATGCGGCCGCACGCCTGTTGTCGTCTGCCACGACGCCGAGCGGTTACTCGGCGGCGCTGCGTCTCTTCGAGGAGGCTGAGGCTGGCCTCCGTCTGGCCCAGGCGGAGGCCGACCGGACCGCGTCCGATGCGTGGGCGGCGTTCGTCGCGGACGATGCTGCGCTCACGCGGCTTTTTAGTGTGCTGGCGCGCGCTGAGCAGAACCCGCCGGGTGTCGATCCGGACGGTGTTTTGGCAGGTCTTGTGCAAGACGCTCTGGTCCGCCAGGCCGCGGAGCATGTTGCGGTCCGGCGTCTGGCGCTTGAGCGCCGGGAACGACTGGCCGCAGAGGTGCAAGCGATGTCTTCCGACCTGCTCCGCGCAGACGCCGGCGTTCAGGCCGCGCGCGCGGCCATCCGAGCCTCTGCGCCGGCTGGCCCCGATCCGGGCGCCGATCCGGCAACGCTCGTTGCCCTGGCCATTGCCCTCTCTGGTGGGGAGGCGGGGGACCTCGCGCCCCCGGCGCGGGCGTGGGGCATGCCGCTCTCGGGGGAGGTTCTGCGCCCGTTCAGCCCCGAACATCCCGGCGTTTTGATCGGGGCGGGCGTGGAAGCATTGGTGGCAGCGCCCGCCGCCGGTCAGGTTCTCCTCTCGGGTGAGCTTGACAGTCTGGGGCGTGTCGTCATCTTGGAGGTTGAGCAAGATCTGCTGATCGTGTTCGCAGGCATCGGCGAGGCTGTTGTGGGCTCGGGGATGTCGGTGGAGGCCGGTGCGCCGCTCGGGTTTCTCGGGCGCGCTCGCGAGAACGTGGCCGACATCGCGCAAGAGGGGGGTTTCGACCCGGAGCGCGGCGCGCTCTATATCGAGGTCAGAGCGGACGGGACGCCGGTCGATCCCGCGTCCTGGTTCGGATACGTAAGATAGGACACGAGATGAGAAACTTCCTTCTGGCCGCGGGTGTCGGCACCGCAGCGGGCGTTTTGTTCACAAGCCAGCTTGCCGGGCCGATCGTGGCGCAGGAGCTGGCCAACGAACGCTCGACCTACGAGCAGCTCGATCTTTTCGGCGACATCTTCGAGCGGATCCGGTCCTCCTATGTCGAGGAGGTCGACGAATCTGAGCTGATCCAGAACGCGATCAACGGCATGCTCGGCTCGCTCGACCCGCATTCGAGCTATCTGCCGCCGGACAACTACGCGGATATGCGGGTCCAGACCCGGGGCGAATTTGGCGGCCTCGGGATCGAGGTTACGCAGGAGAACGGCTTTGTGAAGGTCGTCTCCCCGATCGACGACACGCCCGCGGCACGGGCCGGTGTGCAGGCCGGCGATCTGATCACCCATGTCGATGGCGAGCCAGTGCTCGGCCTCAACCTGAATGATGCCGTGGATCTGATGCGCGGGCCCGTTGGCTCCGACATTGTGATCACGTTGATTCGCGAAGGCGAGGATGAGCCCTTCGATCTGACGCTGACGCGGGACACGATCCGGATTTCTGCCGTGCGCGGCCGCACCGAGGGCGAGGCCGTGATCCTGCGTGTGACCACGTTCAACGAGCAGACCTTCCCGAACCTAGAGGCAGAGCTTCTCGACGGCGTGGAAGAGCTCGGCGGTCTCGAGAACGTCTCGGGTTTCGTGATCGACCTCCGGAACAACCCGGGCGGGCTGCTCAACCAGGCGATCATGGTCTCGGATGCGTTTTTGGACGCGGGTGAGATCGTCTCGACCCGCGGCCGCGATCCGCAGGACAGCGAGCGCTACAACGCAACCCAGGGCGATCTGGCAGAGGGCAAGCCGATTGTCGTTCTGATCAACGGTGGCTCTGCCTCGGCGTCCGAGATCGTCGCCGGCGCCCTCCAGGATCATCGGCGGGCGGTCGTCGTTGGAACGAAGAGCTTCGGCAAGGGCTCGGTCCAGACCATCGTGCCGCTCCAGGGAGACGGCGCGATGCGGCTGACCACGGCGCGGTACTACACGCCGTCGGGTCGCTCGATCCAAAACCTCGGGGTCGCACCTGACGTGATCGTCGAGCAGCGCCCGGCAGAGGTGGAGGAGGGCGATGAGGACGCGCTCGCCCGCCGGTCCGAGGCCGATCTTCGCGGCTCGCTGTCGAATGACAGCCTCAGCGACGACGAGCTCGAGCTTCTCGAAGAGGAGCGTGCCGCCGCCGAGGCCGCGGCCGAACAGCGCAGCACCGACTACCAGCTTGCCTATGCGCTCGACATGCTGCGCGGCTTTGCCGTGCTCACGCAGGGCGACGAGTGACCGCTGCAGGCACTCACCCCTCCGTGGTGAGTGCCCCTGACGGGTATCGTCCTTGCGTCGGCATCGTGCTCCGCTGCTCGGCCGGCGTCTTCGCGGGCGAACGGCGGGGCTGCCCCGGCGCGTGGCAGATGCCGCAGGGCGGGATCGACCTTGGGGAGAGCGTGCGCGAAGCCGCGCTCCGCGAACTTCGCGAGGAGACCTCCGTTCCCTCGGATGCCGTAAAGGTTGTCGAGGAGACGGCAGACTGGTTCAGCTACGACTTCCCGAGCGAGATCCAGGCCACGCGTTGGGGCGGACGGTTTCGCGGTCAGGCCCAAAAGTGGGTTCTCATGGAGTTTCTGGGCGCCGAGGATCTGATCGACCTCGCCACTGACGAGCCGGAGTTCGACGCGTGGCAGTGGATGAGCCCCGGGGCGCTTGTGGCGGCCATCGTGGACTTCAAGCGGCAAACCTATGTCGAGGTGTTCGACGCGCTCGGACTTGGGTGAGCTCAATCCGAGAACACTTCGTCGGCCGGTTGGATCGGAAAGAACGTGCCTTCCGAGCGGACACCGAACCAGTCCCGCCCGTCCCATTGGTCGATCTCCCCGAGATCGGCGAGCCGGTAATAGCTCTTTCGGTCGATCAAAGCCTCAAGACCCCGGCGGATGTGGATGTAGGGCCGCGGTGCGTCCGCTGCGTCGCGGACGACGCGGATCGCGTGATCGGGTCCCGCTGTCACGATGTCGCCGACATTGGTCTCAAACTGAAGCCGTTGCGCGGGGCCGGCGTCGAGCGCACTGACGTCGACGGCCACAAACGGGGCGTCGTCCACTCTGATGCCGACTTTTTCAACGGGCGTGACCAGGTAGTAGCGCCCCTCCTCCAGCTTCAGGATCGAAGCGAAGAGGCGCACCAGCGCAGGGCGCCCGATCGGCGTCCCAAGGTAGAACCATGTGCCGTCAGAGGCGATCCGGATGTCCAAATCGCCGCAAAAGGGCGGATTCCAAAGATGAACGGGCGGCGGACCTTTGACGCCTGCACTGCGCACAGATTGGGCGAGGGCAGCGGTATCTGGTGTCTTTGGCGGGCTCGGATTGGGCATGACTGTTGCGGCTGACCTTGACCGGTTAAGCTTCAGGTTACATTTCCAGGAATACTAGCGGTCGTATGACGGGACGCTACCCGTCCCGCGGTGGAGGATCCCCGGCGATGACACAAACCGATCTCGCAGACGCGATGGAGCGCACCGCGGACGCATTGAGCCGCGCCCAGACCATGATCGCACGACGCGTGATCGGTCAGGAGACCGTGGTCTCGCTGACGCTGAACGCACTGCTCTGCGGTGGGCACGCGCTCCTCGTGGGGGCGCCGGGGCTTGCCAAGACCCGGCTCGTCGAAGCGCTCGGCACAGTCATGGGGCTGACCGCAAACCGGATCCAGTTCACGCCTGACCTGATGCCGTCCGATATTCTTGGCGCCGAGGTGCTTGAGACCGGCAGCGACGGCAGCCGGACGTTCAAGTTCATCGAGGGCCCGGTGTTCTGTCAGCTTCTGATGGCAGACGAGATCAACCGAGCATCGCCCCGCACGCAATCCGCGCTTCTCCAGGCGATGCAGGAGAAGAAAGTGACGATCGCGGGCGCAGAGCGCATCCTGGACAAACCCTTCCACGTGCTTGCCACTCAGAACCCGATTGAGCAGGAGGGCACGTACCCGCTTCCGGAGGCGCAGCTCGATCGGTTCCTCCTCCAGATCGATGTCGACTACCCCGACCGCGATGCGGAGCGCCAGATCATCCTCGCGACCACAGGGGCAGAGGAGGCGGAGGCCGAGCCTGTGTTCACGGCCGCCGATCTGATCGAGGCGCAGAGCATCATCCGCCGTATGCCGGTGGGCGAGAGCGTCGTTGAACAGATCCTGACACTCGTGCGCGCGGCCCGGCCGGGGACGCCCGATTCGTTCGACACCATCACTGAGAGCGTCGCCTGGGGCCCCGGCCCCCGCGCGGCCCAGTCTCTGATGCTCGCCGTCCGTGCACGGGCGCTGATGGACGGGCGTCTTGCGCCCTCGACGGACGACATCGTCGCGCTCGCCCACCCGATCCTCGTGCACCGGATGTCGCTCGGCTTCGCTGCGCGAGCGCAAGGTCTGACGCTCAGCGGTGTGATCTCGGACCTTGTCGGGCGCACGCTCGACCGCGAGGCGGCTGCGTGAGCCTCAGCGCTGAGGACAAAGCCCGCGCCGCTGTCCTTCTCCGCCGAGACTCGGAGAAAATATCAGGCTCGCTGCCGCCGCTGCTGGCGGAGGCCGATCGACTGGCGATGACCGTCGCGATGGGCGTGCACGGTCGCAAACGCGCGGGCATCGGCGAGACCTTCTGGCAGTACCGGCAGGCGATGCCGGGCGATGTCGCGACCTCGGTCGACTGGCGCCGCTCAGGCCGGTCGGACAACCTCTACATCCGTGAGATGGAGTGGGAGGCGGCGCAGACCGTCTCGATCTGGGCGGACGACTCTGCCGCGATGGACTACAAGGGCCCGAGCGCGCCGCGCACGAAGCGCGAGCGGACCGTTCTGCTCACCCTCGCCCTCTCGGTTCTTCTGGTGAAAGCCGGGGAGCGTGTGTCCCTCCTCGGGTCGGATGCCGCGCAACCGAGAACTGGTGAAAACCAGCTCCGGCGGATGGCCATGGCGTTGGCGGAGCCGCGCCCCGACCGGCCGGATTTCGGCGCTCCGCCCCAGGCGAAATTTCAGTCCTCGGGGCGCGCCGTCTTCTTCTCGGACTTCATGGGTGCGCGAGATGAGGTGTTCCCGGCTCTGATGCACGCCGCGGACCGCAATGTCGCAGGGTGCTTCGTGCAGGTCGTCGACGAGAGCGAGGAGGAGTTTCCGTTCGACGGCCGGACTGTGTTCCAGTCGATGGCCGGCACGGTGCAGTTTGAAACGCAGCGCGCCCGTGCGCTCCGCGCAGCCTACCGCGACAAGCTCGCTGAGCGGCGCGAGGCGCTCGAGACCATGGCGCGTCGCACCGGCTGGCGCTGCCTGATCCACCGCACGTCGGAGAGCCCGCGCACGGCGCTCCTATGGCTCTATATGGCAATCGGGGGGCTCCGCTGAGATGCTGACAGTGGGGCCCCTGGCGTTTCTGGCGCCGCTTCTTCTTTTGGCGCTGGTCGCGCTGCCGATCCTCTGGTGGCTGCTCCGCGCGGTGCCGCCGGCGCCGGCAAAGCGCGCGTTTCCGGGTGTCCGCCTGCTCCTCGGCCTCCAAGACCCGGAGCGGATGCCGGAAAAGACGCCCTGGTGGCTGCTGGCGCTCCGCATTGCCGCCATCGCTGCCGCGATCCTGGCCTTCGCCAACCCCGTCTTCAATCCCGAGACCGATGACGGGGGAACGGGGCCCCTTCTGATCGTCCTCGATGGCGGATGGGCGAGCGCGCCGGCCTGGGCGGAGCGGGAGGCGCGCGTGGCCGATCTCCTTGATGCTGCTGGGCGGAGCGGCCGGCCCGTCTCGCTCCTGAACCTCGCCGAACCGCTCTCCGAGGATGGCCCGGCGTTCCGGGATGCCGCCGACTGGGCGGCACGGCTGGTGGCGCTGGAGCCGCAGGCTTGGTCCCCGGATCGCGCTGGAGCGGCCGACTGGTTGGCGGAGGCGTCTGCCGGGTTCGACACGATTTGGCTCACCGACGGCGTGGCTACGCCCGGTGATGAGGCGTTTGCAGCGGCGCTCGCGGCCGCAGGCGATGTGACTGTGATCCGCGACGGGCTCGACCGGGTTGCATTGACGGCGCCTCGGTTTGCAGATGGCGCTGTGCGCGCGGATCTCCTCCGGACCGAGGCCACTCCCCGTCCGAGCCTTCGCGTCACCGCCTTCGGCCCCGATCCGAACGGGATCGAGAGGGTCCTCGGCGAGGCGCGCGTCATGTTCGAAGGGACGGGAACGGAAACCGAGGCGCTCTTCGATCTTCCGGTAGAGTTGCGCAACCGTGTCACGCGGCTGGCCGTGCCGGGTGTGCGCTCCGCCGGCGCGGTCGCGCTGACGGATGACGGTCTCAAGCGGCGGAAAGTGGGCCTTCTGGCGGGCGGCCAGGAGGGGGAGGGCGCGCGGCTCGTCTCAGCGCTTTTCTATCTTGAGCGGGCCCTCGAACCCTCGGCCGATCTGATCGTGGCGCCGCTGATGGACATCCTCCTTGCCGCGCCGGATGTGATCATTCTGGCCGATGTCGGCACGCTCGCCGGACCGGAGCGTGACGCGCTCCTGTCCTGGATCGAAGGCGGTGGGCTCCTGATCCGCTTTGCCGGTCCCCGCCTCGCGCGCTCCGGCGAGGGCCAGCTTGAGGACGACCCCCTCTTGCCCGTGCGGCTGC
The DNA here is from genome assembly GCA_038749815.1 of Pseudomonadota bacterium. Classification (GTDB taxonomy): domain Bacteria; phylum Pseudomonadota; class Alphaproteobacteria; order Rhodobacterales; family Rhodobacteraceae; genus Algicella. The sequence goes on from JBCDHQ010000037.1 coordinate 8,403, forward strand.
GTGCCGGCGGGCGGACCGTTGGCGGCACCATGTCCTGGGGCGCGCCGAAGCGGCTCCGCCCGTTTCCGGATGCCAGCCCTTTCGCCGGGCTGGAGCTGCCGGCGGATGTGGCGATTTCCTCGCAGGTGATGGCGCAGCCTGACCCCAATCTGCCCGAGCGTGTGATTGCCGCGCTCGAGGATGGGACACCGCTCGTCACGGGGCGGGCGCAGGGGGATGGCCGGGTCGTCCTCTTTCACGTCACGGCGAATGCCGAATGGTCGAGCCTGCCCCTCTCGGGCCTTTTTGTTGAGATGCTTGAGCGTTTGGCCGTCAGCGCGCGCGGCGCGCAACCCGATGCCGGGGAGCTCGCGGGCCAAACCTGGGTGCCGGTCGCGGTGCTCGATGGCTTCGGCGAGCTCCGCGAGCCGGAGCTTCTGCCGGGTGTCGATGGCGCGCGCCTCGTCAGCGAGGCGCCGGGTCCCGACATGCCGCCTGGGATTTATGCAGCGGGCGAGCGGCGCGTGGCCGTCAACCTATTCGCTCCGGGTGACGGCATCCGCCCGTTGGAGCCTTTGCCAGACGGCTTTCAGGAGGACAGCATGACCGTCGTCGAAGAGACGTTCCTCAAGCCCTGGCTGCTTGCAGCTGCCCTGATCGCGTTGATGGTCGACATCCTGGCCACGCTCTGGCTTGCGGGGCGGCTTTCCGGTCCCCGGGTGACGCAGGGCGCGGCGCTCCTCCTCGCGGCGGGCCTCGGTCTCAGTGCGGCCCCGGCGGATGCCGAAGGGGACGACTTGGCCCTTTATGCGACGACCTCGACGGTGCTCGCCTATGTGGAGACCGGCAACGCGCGCATCGACGACGTGAGCCGTGCCGGCCTCCTTGGTCTCAGCGGTGTGCTCTCCCGGCGCACAGCGATCGAGCCTGGAGAGCCCGTGGCAGTCGATCTGGAGAGCCAGGAGCTCTCGGTGTTTCCGTTCCTATATTGGCCGATCTCGGAGACACAGCCGCTTCCGTCCGACGCGGCCTATGGCAAATTGAACGCGTTTCTCCGCTCAGGCGGCATGATCCTGTTCGACACCCGCGACGCCAATCTGGGCGGCAGGCTCGGCGCGGGCACCCCGAATGGACGGGCGTTGCAGCGGCTCGCTGCAAAGCTCGACATTCCTCCGCTGGAGCCTGCGCCGGACGATCATGTGCTGACCCGAACCTTCTACCTGCTCCAGGACTTTCCGGGCCGCTACGCCAACACGGATGTGTGGGTCGAGGCGGCCCCTGATGTCGAAGAGGTGGAGGGGATGCCGTTTCGCAACCTCAACGACGGTGTGACACCCGTGGTGATCGGCGCAAACGATTGGGCGGGCGCATGGGCTGTCTCGAACAGTGGGCAGTATATGCTGCCGGTCGGGCGAGGAACCGGAGGCGGGCGACAGCGCGAGATTGCCTACCGCTTCGGCGTCAACCTGATCATGCACGTGATGACAGGCAACTATAAGTCCGATCAGGTCCATGTGCCGGCCCTCCTCGAGCGGCTGGGGAACTGACCGATGGTCTCAACGATCGACTTTTCGCCGCTGCTCCCCTGGCCGTTGATCGCGGCGCTGGCGGGCCTCTCGCTCGCACTTGTGGTCTTCGCGCTCTGGCGCGGACTTGCGGGGTGGTGGCTGCGGGGGCTCGCGGTTCTGGTCCTGGCCGTTGCGCTCTCCGAACCCTCGCTCCGCGAGGAGGATCGGGCGCTCCTCCCTGACATTGCATTCCTGGTCATTGACGAAACCGACAGCCAGGCGATCGATGTCCGGCCCGAGCAGATTGCCGAGGCGCAGGCCCTCCTCGAGACGCGGTTTGCCGAGAGCGCGGCGGAGCGCCCGCTCGATCTGCGCACCATCCGTGTGGCGAACGCGAGTGGGCAGGCGGCGGAGCGGGGCACGCTCCTCCTCTCGGCGCTTGCCGAGGCGGCCGCCGAGGTCAGCCAAGATCGGATCGCGGGCGCTGTTCTCCTGACCGATGGTCAGGTCCACGATCCCGATGTCGTGACCTCCTTCCCCGGGCCGGTGCACACGCTTCTGACTGGGCGCACTGGGGAGTGGGACCGCCGCGTGGTTCTGAAAACGGCACCGAGTTTTGCAATCGTCGGAGAGCCTGTCGAAATCCAGCTTGAGGTCGAATCGATGGGTGCGGCGCCCGAGGAAGAGACGCTGCCGCTGCTCGTCTCGCTCGACGGCGCCGATCCTCAGGTGTTTCGCATCGCACCGGATACGCGCGTGACGATCCCACTGACGTTGGAGAAGGGCGGGCTCAACGTCCTCAGCCTGACGGTGCCTGACGGTGAGGGCGAGCTGACCGAGCGCAACAACACCGCCGTTGTCTCGATCAACGGGATCCGCGACCGTCTTCGCGTGCTGCTCGTCTCGGGCGAGCCCTATGCGGGCGAGCGGACATGGCGCAACATCCTCAAATCGGATCCGGCGGTCGATCTCGTGCACTTCACGATCCTGCGCCCGCCCGAAAAACAGGACGGCGTGCCGGTCTTTGAGCTCAGCCTGATCGCGTTTCCCACGCGCGAGCTCTTTATGGACAAGGTCGATGAGTTCGACCTGATCATCTTTGACCGCTATCGCCGGCGCGGGGTTCTCCCATCGCTCTACATCGACAACATCCGTCGATATGTCGAGGATGGCGGCGCCGTCCTGATCGCGAGCGGCCCGGCCTTCGCAGGCGCCGAGAGCCTTTACCGCACACCATTGCGAGAGATCCTTCCGGCCGAGCCCACCGCCCGCGTCATCGAGGAGGGGTACCATCCTCGGATCTCTGAACTCGGCCAGCGCCATCCGGTGACCCGCGGGCTTGAGGACTATGCCCCGCGCCCCGTCGCCGAAGACGGCACACCCGGGTGGGGCCGATGGTTCCGGCTGATCGAAATGGAGCAGTCCTCGGGTCACGCGGTGATGGAGGGTGTCGACGGTCGACCCGTTCTGGTCCTCGACCGTCCCGGCGACGGGCGGATTGCAATGCTCGCCTCGGACCATGCCTGGCTCTGGTCCCGAGGGTTCGAGGGCGGTGGCCCGAAGTCAGAGCTTTTGAGGCGCCTGGCACATTGGCTGATGCAGGAACCGGAGCTCGAGGAAGAGGTGTTGACCGCAGCACCTGACGGCGCCGAGATCACGGTCACGCGCCGCTCTCTCGGCGAGACCGTGGGGGATCTGACCGTCCGCCTCCCCTCCGGCGCGACCGAGACGCTGACCTTGCAGCCCGTGGCCCCCGGTGTCTGGCAAGCCCAAGTGGCGGCGCCGGAGAACGGGATCTACCGATTGACGGAGGGTCGTACGAGCGTTGTGACCGCCGTTGGGCCCTCAGCGCCCAAGGAGTTTGAGACCCCGATTTCCTCCGACATCCACTTGGCGGGCCTTTCAGAGGCCACTGGTGGCGGGGTGTTGCGGCTCGAGGAGGCGGTGCCGGCAGTGCGCCGCGTTGCGGAGGGGCGGGTCGCTCATGGCCGCGGCTGGATCGGCCTTGCCCGGCGCGACGCCTTCGACATCCGAGACATTCGGCTGACGCCTCTGGCGCCCGGGTGGTTGATGCTGCTTCTTTCGGGCATGTTGCTGGTCCTTGCCTGGCGGGTCGAGGGACGCTGAGCCCAGGGCTTGCGACTTTTTTGACTCGGACAGGCCATCTGCGCCGTGGTACCCAAAGAGAAAAGACGGAGGTGATGCCGTGGAGATGCCCGTTCCGGACAAGGAGATCCTGGCGCGCAAGGACAGAGTCGTTCGCGACCTGCGTCGCCTCATCGCAGACGACAGCGTGATCTCCGATCCCTTTGAGACGCGTGCCTACGAATGCGATGCGCTCACGGCGTATCGCTGCCCGCCACTTGCCGTTGTGCTGCCGCGCTCCACCGCCGAGGTCGCCAGAGTGCTCGCCTATTGCAACGCGGAGGGCGTGCCGGTTGTGCCCCGCGGCTCTGGCACCTCGCTTGCCGGAGGCGCCTTGCCGACCGCCGACAGTGTGATCCTTGGTGTCGCACGGCTGACGGAGGTGCTCGAGACCGATTTTGATAACCGCTTTATTCGGGTGCAGACCGGCCGCACGAACCTCTCCGTCACCGGCGCTGTCGAGGCGGAGGGGTACTTCTACGCCCCCGACCCGTCGAGCCAGCTCGCCTGTGCGATCGCCGGGAACATCGCGATGAATTCGGGCGGCGCCCACTGCCTCAAATACGGCGTGACGACCAACAATCTTCTTGGCGTGACCATGGTCACAATGGAGGGGGAGATCGTCGAGATCGGCGGCGCGCATCTCGACCCCTCGGGGTACGATCTCTTGGGGCTGATCTGCGGCTCCGAAGGCCAGCTCGGAGTTGTCACCGAGGCGACGCTCAGGATCCTCCGGAAGCCTGAGGGCGCGCGCCCGGTCCTGATGGGGTTCACCTCGAACGAGGTCGCAGGCGCCTGCGTCTCCGACATCATCAAAGCGGGTGTTCTGCCGGTCGCGATCGAGTTTATGGACCGCCCGTGCATCCGCGCCTGTGAAGCCTTTGCGAAGGCGGGCTATCCGGATGTCGAGGCGCTTTTGATCGTGGAGGTCGAGGGCTCCGAGGCGGAGATCCGCGAGCAGCTCGAGAAGATCATCGCGATTGCCCGAACCCACAACCCGGTGGAGCTCCGAGAAAGCGCGAGCGCGGAGGAGAGTGCGGCCATCTGGAAGGGCCGGAAGTCCGCCTTTGGCGCAATGGGCAAGATCAACGACTACATGTGCCTCGACGGCACCATCCCGGTCTCCGCCCTGCCGGAGGTGCTGCGCCGGATTGGCGAGCTCTCGACGGAGTACGGGCTCGAGGTGGCGAATGTCTTCCATGCTGGCGACGGAAACATGCACCCCCTGATCCTCTTTGACGCGAACAAGCCCGGGGATCTCGAAACCTGTGAGCGGATGGGGGCTGAGATCCTCAAGCTCTGCGTTGAGGTTGGCGGTTGTCTCACCGGCGAGCACGGCGTCGGGATCGAGAAGCGAGATCTGATGACGACCCAGTTCGACGCGCCGGATCTTGAGATCCAGATGGCGGTCAAGGATGTGTTCGATCCGAATTGGCTTCTGAACCCGGCGAAGGTCTTCCCGCTCCACGTGTCGGCATCGAGGCGCGACGCGTGACCCCGGCAAGCGAGGCCGAGCTCGCGGAGGCCGTCGCAACGGCCGCGTCCCGGGGCACCGCGCTGCGGATCCGGGGCGGTGGCACGCGCGCAGGTCTTGGCCGCGGACCGGTGGGGGAGGTTTTGCAGACCTCCGGCCTCTCGGGGATCAGCCTCTATGAGCCGGGCGCGCTGACCATCGTCGCGGGCGCGGGCACCCCACTCTCGGACATTCAAGCGGCGCTTCTGGCCGAGAACCAGCGGCTGCCGTTTGAGCCGATGGACCATCGCGTGCTGTACCGCACGAACGGAAGTCCAACGATCGGGGGCGTCGTGGCCGCCGGCGCGTCGGGTCCACGGCGGATCCAGGCGGGGGCGTGCCGCGACAGCCTGATCGGCGTTCGGCTGGTCACGGGCACCGGTGAGGTCGTCAAGAACGGCGGGCGCGTCATGAAAAACGTGACGGGCTACGACTTGGTCAAGCTGCTGGCGGGCAGCCACGGCACGCTCGGCATCATAACCGAAGTGGCCTTCAAGGTGCTGCCCGCGCCGGAGGCCGCGGCCACCGTAACGCTGAGCGGGCTTGACGAGGTTCAGGCGGTTGGCGCGCTGACGGCGGCGCTCGGGGCGCCCTATGAGGTGAGCGGCGCAGTGCATCTGCCGGGAGACGAGGCGGTGACGGCCGTCCGGGTCGAGGGCTTCGAGGGCTCGGTCGCCTACCGCGCGGAGCGATTGACGGACATTCTCGGTGCCTTCGGTCCCGTTGCGGTTGAGCGTGATGCCGACCGCGTGGCGCACTTTTGGGAGCGTGTGCGCGATCTTTCAGCTCTGGCCGAAGGGGAGGGGGACATGTGGCGGATCTCGGTCCGCCCGAGCGACGGGCCCCGTGTGGTGGCGGCGCTCTCCCATCCGCCCGCGGTGATGGATTGGGGGGGCGGTCTTGTCTCGATCCGCCCAGCGGCCGGCACCGATGTGCGCGCGGCGCTCTCAGGCATCCCGGGCCACGCGACGCTTCTGCGCGCGGAGGAGGCAACCAAAGCGCGCTTCGGCGTCTTTGAGCCGGAGCCGGCGCCGCTGGCCCGTATTTCCGCCGGTTTGCGCGGGACGTTCGATCCGAAGGGCATCCTCAACCCGGGCTTGATGGCCGGGCCGGGGGCGGACATCGCGGCATGAGCATTGTGCTCGGCGCGCCCCTCACGCTCTATGCGATTTTGCTGGCCCTGCCGCCTCGCATCGCGGCTGTGGGCTTCGTTGCGGCCACGGCCGGTGCCCTCTGGTGGGCCGCGGACCTTGCGACATCGCCGCCCGCCGACGGCCCGGTCGGTGACGCGCTTGGCTGGTACTTCGTCAGTGTGACGATTGCGATGACGGCGTCTGCCGGCCTCGTGCGCAGCCTTCGCGCACACCCCTCGGTCCCACGCGCCGTCCGTCTTGCGGCGATGGCGCTTCTCCCTCTCCTCGCGTGGGTCATCGCGCTCGGCACTTCGGGGTAAGACATGCAGACCACTTTCTCACCCGAGCAGCTCAAAGATCCTCAGATCCAGCGGTCGAACGAGGTTCTCCGAACCTGCGTCCATTGTGGCTTTTGCACCGCCACTTGTCCGACATACCAGGTGCTGGGGGATGAGCTCGACAGCCCGCGTGGGCGCATCTACCTGATCAAGGACATGCTCGAGAACGGGCGTCCGGCGGACGAGCGCACGGTCAAGCACATCGACCGCTGCCTGTCGTGTCTTGCGTGCATGACCACGTGCCCCTCGGGCGTGCACTACATGCACTTGGTCGATCACGCACGCGAGCACATCGAGGAGACCTACCGCCGCCCCCTGTTTGAGAGGCTCCTGCGCTGGACGTTGGCACGGATCCTGCCCTATCCGACCCGGTTTCGCGTCGCGCTCCTCGGCGCAAAGATCGGCAAGCCGTTTCGAGGTCTCATGCCGGACCCGCGGCTCCGCGCGATGCTCGAGATGGCGCCTGCGAAGATCCCGGCGCCCTCCCGAATGGAGGATCCGCAGGTGCACCCCGCAGTCGGTCCTCGGCGAATGCGGGTGGCGCTGATGACGGGATGTGCACAGCGCGCGCTCGACCCGTCGATCAACGAGGCCACGATCCGCCTTCTCACCCGCCACGGGGCGGAGGTCGTGATCGCCAAGGGCATCGGCTGTTGCGGGGCGCTGACCCATCACATGGGGAAGACCAAGGAAAGCCACGCGAGCGCTGCCGCCAACATCCGGGCCTGGACCCGCGAGATGCGGGGGGAGGGGCTCGATGCCATCGTGATCAACACGTCGGGCTGCGGCACCACGGTCAAGGATTATGGGCATATGTTCAGAACTGAGGCGCTGGCGGAGGATGCAGCCGCCGTCTCCGCCCGCACGCGCGACATCTCCGAGGTGATGTCCGAACTCGGTCTCAAGAGCCCGAAGGCGCCCCCACTCCGGATCGCCTACCACGCGGCGTGTTCGCTCCAACATGGTCAGCAGATCAAGGATGCCCCCAAGAAGCTCCTCCGCGAGGCGGGGTTCGAAGTGGTGGAGCCGCGGGATGCACATCTCTGCTGCGGGAGCGCGGGGACGTACAACCTGATGCAGCCAGAGATTTCGGGCCAACTGAAGGCGCGCAAGATCGACACGCTCGAAGCGGTCTCGCCGCAGGTGATTGCGGCCGGCAACATCGGATGCCTGATGCAGATCGGCAGCGGGACGGAAGTGCCGGTGGTCCACACCGCGGCGCTTCTAGACTGGGCCACGGGAGGGCCGCGCCCCGCGGCTCTCGATCCGATCCTTTGAGGCCTATGGCAGCGCACGCCCTCATTCTCCTCACCATCGCGGCGCTGGCCGGTGTGGCAGGGCAGGCAGAGACTGCGGTGGGGCGACTGGACACCGGCCCGGACACGCATTGCACGGCTGTCCTCGTGACGCCGCGCCATGTCCTGACGGCCGCGCATTGTGTGAGCGCCGACGGGGCCATTTTCCGCCTGGGCGCAGAGAATGCGTTTGCGGCGCGGGAGCGCGACGTGCGCCGCGCGGCGGTTCTCACGCGGGAAGATGTTGGGGGCGATGTCATGGAGCAGGTGGCCGTGGATCTTGCCCTTCTGGAGCTTGTCCGCCCGCTGCGGGAGCCTGGCGTCGCACCGCTTGTCGTCTCCAAGGAGGCGCCGGCGGCTCTCATGATCCTCCCCGTCGATGCGCCGTCGCGTCCGTGTGCGCGTGGTGACGGGCCGGAGGGCATCCTCCTTCTTGAGTGCGAGGTGACGCCCGGGATGTCCGGGGCGCCGGTCGTCGCAGAGACGGCAACCGGGCCTGAGATCTTCGCAATCGTCTCGGCCATGGCGCGCCGCGATGGGCGTGCCGTGACGCTTGCGGTACCGGTCGGCCCGCATCTCGAGGCGCTCACCCAGCGTCTCGACGGAACCGACCCCGTCTTTCCGGCCAGACGCGTTGGCGCTGAAAGACAAACGATTGCCGAGCAGCTCGGCCGCGCGTCCGGAGGGGAGCGCTCGACCGGGGTGCCCACGCCCATCCCATCGCCGCCGACTGGCGACCCGATCCCATCGCTTGAGGACCCCTCCCAATGATCCGAACAGCCGTTGCCCTCGCCCTAACTGCCACTGTTGCCACGGCACAGGACACAAGCAGCCTCGAGCGTCTCTCGTCACTTGATGACGTGCGGGACTGGCAGGCTGTCGGCCGGTTGGAGCTCCGCGATGGCGGTGGGTATTGCACGGCGACGATGATCACGCGTCAGCACATCCTCACAGCGGCGCATTGCGTGCTGGACCGGCAAACGCGCCGACCCATGCCCGCCTCGAGCCTCCTCTTCCGCGCGGGCCTCCGGGACGGGGCGTTTCTGGCAAGCCGCCCGGCCGCGCGCGTTGCCTATGTTGAGGAGTACACGCGACCGGGTCTCGATTTCGTGGCGCGTGTGGCCTTCGACATCGCCGTGGTCGAGCTCCGGGAACCGATCGCCGATCTGGGCATTGTCCCCTTCACGGAGTTCGGCGTGCCGCCCGAGGACGGTGTGGTGACGGTGATTTCCTATGCCGAGGGGCGCGAGGCCGCGCCCTCGCTTCAGGAGCGGTGCAACATCGAGGATCCCGACGCGGACCAGGTGTTGAAGTTCGACTGCGATCTCACGTTCGGCGCCTCCGGCTCTGCGGTGTTCACGCTGGTCGAAGGCCGACCGGTGGTGGTCACCATCGTCTCAGGCGGGCGGCGGCGCGGCGGCGTGTCCACTGTCTACGGCCCGCGCCTCGATGATCGCGTGGAAGACCTGATGGCCGATCTCACCAGCGAGAATGCCGCGCGACGGCTCTCGGCCGGACAGGAGCGCCGCTCTCTCTCCGACCAACTCAACCGTCCGGACCGCGAACCTGGGCGTCTGCCGCAGATTGGCCAATGACCTCTTGAACCCGCGAGGGTGCATCCCGATATCGGTGGTGTCGGCGGCCGAGATGGCGCCGACAGTCCAGCGCCGGGCCAGTATTGGGCGGCGCGCCACACGTATCGCTCAATGGAGGATGCATTTATGCGCACGTACGACTTCTCTCCGCTCTACCGTTCGACCGTCGGCTTTGACCGCTTCGCGACACTCCTGGATCAGGTGATGACGAATGACGGTGGATCGCAGAGCTACCCCCCTTACAACATTGAAAAAACGGGCGACGATGCCTATCGCATCACCATCGCCGTTGCGGGCTTCACCGACGCGGACCTGAAGGTCGAGGCGCGGGATGGCCAGCTTGTCGTTGCCGGCAAGAAAGCCGCAGACACGTCCGAGCGGACGTATCTCCACCGCGGCATTGCAACGCGCGCCTTTGAGCGTCGGTTCCAGCTCGCCGATCATGTCCGCGCATCCGGCGCCGTGACCGAGAACGGGCTTTTGCACATCGATCTCGTCCGCGAAGTGCCCGAAGCGCTGAAACCTCGCACGATTGAGATCGCGCGGAGCGCGACGCCATCGGTGACGCAAACCGTCGACGCCTAACTGACGCAAGGTCGGACTGGCCGGAGGCCCGCACAGTCGTGCGGGCCTTTTTCATTGAGCGTGCAGATGAGCCGACCGTCCTTTTGTGACCCGCGTCCTTTATTCATGCCACGCTTCACGGTTTCGTAAGTTCAACCGCTCTAATAGGTCGCAAAGTCAGGCAAACGGAGAGCGGTGGATGTTTGTGACCTGGACAATCGGTCGTGGCGTCGCCTTCGTCTCAGGCGTAACGATCTTTCTTTTTGCGGCGGCCACCGGTGTTGGTGTCGCAATGCTGTTCAGCGCTCGCGCGGACCTGTCGGCCAACTCCGACCAAAACGCGCTCGAACTTCGGGCAGCCCTCGCACTCAGCAACACTGTTCTCGAGCGTGCGGCGGGTGTGCGCGATGTCGTTCTGCTGGACGGCGCCGATGCCCGCGCAGCCGCATTGGCCGAAATCGCCGGCCAAGCAGACCTCTATGCGGCGGCCCTCGCGACACTCACGGACAGTCTTGCGCAGCGGCCCACGGGGTCCGCAGACGACATTTTGCGGCGGATTCGCACGGAAGGACAGGCCACTGAGGCTGTCGTGGAGCGGGTCATCCAACTTGCGGAGGCGAGCGATACGGCGGCTGCCACGCAAGTGTTGGCGGCGGAGGCCAAGCCACAGTTTATTGCTTGGCTGGCAGAGATCAACGCACTCAAAGCTCACAACGAGGTGCAACGTGTTGAAATCGTTGCACAGTCGAACGCGGCGCTCTTCCAGTCTTTGAACGTTATTGTGATCGGCCTCCTATTGGTTGTCGTTGCGAGCACCCTCCTCACGCGCCAGTTCTCCCGTGCTGTGACATCCGCCGTGTCGCAGATCATCGAGGCAATGGAGGCACTTCGTCAGGGCGCGCGACATGTCGACGTTCCGGCCTTTCCAGGCAACTCCGAGGTCGCGAGAATTGCCGGGGTCCTCGATGAGTTGCGCAGCGCCGCAGAGGAGCGTGCGCAGGAACAGGACAGTGCACGCGCCCTCGCCGAGAAGGAGCTCGTGCGTGCCGGCGACATGGAGTCCCTGATCTCGTCAGTGTCGCAAGTCGTGGAGCAGGCGGTTGGCGGCGACCTGTCGGGCCGCGTGCGGACCGCCACCACGGAGGAAGATCTGGTTCGGCTCCAGGATGACGTGAACCGTCTTCTCGAGGCCCTTGAGAAGAGCTTGACCGACACGGTTCAAGTTGTCGGCGACCTTTCCCGAGGTGAACTCGAGCAGTCGCTCGAGGTGGACCAAGGCGGCGTGATTGCGGATCTGGCAGACAGCCTGAACGGCACGATCACGCGGCTCCGCACGATCATGGCGCAGGTCGGAAGCGCGAGTGATTCGATTGAGCACGAGGTGTCGCAGATCTCGTCGAATGCCGGCACACTGTCGGAGCGATCGGCCAACCAGGCTGCGACCCTGGAGGAAAACAGCGCGACGATGGAGGAGATCACCTCGACGGTGAAGTCCAATGCGTCGAACGCAGAAAACGCGCTCGCTCAGGCAAATGAAGCCTCGGCACGGGCCAATCGCGGCGGTGAGATTGTGGGCGATGCTGCGTCCGCGATGGAGCGGATCAATGACAGCTCCGCCAAAATCTCGGACATCGTCAGTGTAATCGATTCGATCGCGTTCCAGACCAACCTGCTGGCGCTCAACGCGGCGGTCGAAGCAGCGCGCGCGGGCGATTCCGGCAAGGGATTTGCCGTGGTTGCCTCCGAAGTGCGAACCTTGGCGCAGCGCTCGTCCGAGTCGGCACGCGACATCCGAGAGTTGATCGATCGCTCCTCGGCCTATGTCGCCGATGGGGTCCGTCTCGTCGCCGCCACCGGTGATGCGCTCTCCGAGATCGTCACAGCAATCACCTCGGTGTCGTCGACAGTCAGCGAGATCACCGAAGCGAGCAAGGAGCAAGCCCGCGGCGTTGAGGAGATCTCCACCTCGATCGCAAACCTTGATTCCATCACGCAGGAGACTGCGGTCATCGCGTCGACCAACGCCAACTCCGCCGGCCAGCTTGAGGAGCGGTCGCGCATGTTGCGGGAACTCCTGGGGTTCTTCGCTGTCCGCGCGGATGCTCTTCCCGCGAACGAAGCCGCCGCCGATGCGGACTGGGAGCGTGTGGCGGCTCAGCGCCCCTTGGCCATCGCCGCACAGTCCGCAACGCACGCGCCAGAGCCCGAACCTGAGTTTGCGCCTGCGGCATCCGAGAGCCTGGCATCTGCGGTGCCCGTCTCGGTGCCATTGCCGCTCGCCGAGGATGACGACGAGAACTGGTCCGAGTTCTGAGGGCGAGCGCCGGGCCGACGCACTCCGCGTGCATGCGGCGCAAGATTGCAGTCGGGTCGCAAAATGTGACCGACCTCCGTCTTTCTCTTTGAGGCCACGGCGGCGACACTCGTGCCATGCGACGTTGTTTTTGGGTGCTCTGTGCGGTTGCGTCATTGGCTGTGGCGGCATGCGCAACCTTGAACGAGGCCGAGTGTCAGTCTGGAAACTGGGCGGCCATTGGCGCCGCTGACGGGGCGGACGGCCGGAGCGTCTCGCATGTGGACCGCCATGCGGACGCTTGCGCGCGCTTTGGCATCTTCCCTGACCGGGAGGCATGGCTTGATGGGCGCTCTGAGGGGCTGACGCGGTATTGCACGCCACCAAATGCCTATCGGATTGGTCGAGGAGGCCGACAGATCTCGCCCGTGTGTCCGGTGTCGGCCCGCACAGCCATGCAACCTGCATGGGAGCAAGGCTGGCAGTACTGGCGACTTGATCGGGACATTGACGCCATTGAGCGCGAGATCCGACATCTCGCCTCGTTGCTCCATCATGAGTACACCGAGGACATCGATCGGGCAGCGCTGCAGATCGAGATCTCTCGCCTGCGGTTGCGGCGCCAGAGGCTGAGGTCGCGTCAACTCAGATACGTGAGTTGGCCCTGACGTCATCATAGCGCTTTCGCCGACCGAATAGATTGGGCATGGCGCATCAGGGGGCATAGTTTGACGCGGTCAGTGTGTCAGTCGCGGCGGAGGCCTTGCCTGCGCTTACGCTCTTGACCTTGTCGTCGTCACAGCAAGGCAGTGCCGCGCAGTCTTAGACTTCACTCCCGGGAGGCAACAGCTTCCAAACCAGAGCGCTTTTAGAACCGTGGATCGGGAGACTTGGTCCCGCGGTGTGCTCCTTAGATACACCGCGATGCGCGACGGTTGAGGTATCTGAGCACTCGTTCCCGCTACCTACTCGACATTTGAGGTGCCCCTAGATTTATAGACGCTTTGCCCCCTTACTTTGAGCCGAGGAGGCGACGATGGGGACAAGCAACTACAGCGACGAGTTCAAGCGCGATGCGGTGCATCAGATCACGGTGCGCGGGTATCCCGTTGGGGA
>JBCDHQ010000038.1:0-21767 GCA_038749815.1 Pseudomonadota bacterium
AGAAGCGCAAGATGCAAGGCGGTGCGTCGAACCGCGAGAAGATCGTGCGCGACGTCCAGGTCCCTGACGCCATCACAGTCCAAGAGCTCGCCAACCGCATGGCCGAGCGGGTTGCGGCCGTCGTCAAGACCTTGATGCAAAACGGTATTATGGCGACACAAAACCAGACCATCGACGCCGAGACCGCCACGCTGATCGTCGAGGAGTTCGGCCACAAAGTCAGCCGCGTCTCCGACGCAGACGTCGAGGACGCCATCGTCCAGATCGCCGATAACGCCGAGAACCTTGCGCCGCGCGCGCCCGTCATCACGATCATGGGTCATGTCGACCACGGCAAGACGTCCCTCCTCGACGCGATCCGCAAAACGAACGTGGTCTCGGGCGAGGCCGGCGGCATCACTCAGCACATCGGCGCCTACCAGATCAGGACGGATGCCGGGAACAAGCTGACCTTCCTCGACACGCCGGGCCACGCCGCCTTCACCTCGATGCGCGCCCGCGGCGCCCAAGTGACCGATGTCGTCGTCCTCGTTGTCGCCGCCGATGACAGCGTCATGCCCCAGACGGTGGAGGCCATCGCCCACGCCCGCGCCGCCGCGGTTCCGATGATCGTCGCGATCAACAAGATCGACCGCCCCGGCGCCGACGCGCAGAAAGTCCGCACCGAGCTTCTGCAACACGAGGTGATCGTCGAGGAGATGTCGGGTGACGTCCTCGATGTCGAGGTCTCCGCGATCACCGGCCAGGGCCTCGACACCTTGATCGAGAACATCTCGCTCCAGGCCGAACTTCTCGAGCTGAAGGCGGATGCCGCGCGCCCGGCGGAGGGCGCCGTCATCGAGGCCCAGCTCGATGTCGGCCGCGGTCCGGTCGCCACGGTCCTGGTGCAGAAGGGCACGCTCAAGCGCGGCGACACCTTCGTCGTGGGCGAACAATGGGGCCGCGTCCGCGCCCTCATCAACGACCAGGGTGAGCGTGTGAACGAGGCCGGCCCCTCGGTCCCCGTCGAAGTGCTCGGTCTCAACGGCACACCCGAGGCCGGCGACGTCCTCAACGTGGTGGAAGACGAGAACAAAGCCCGCGAGATCGCTGAGTACCGCACCCAGCTTGCCAAAGACAAAAAGGCCGCCGTCGGCGCCGGCGCGACGCTCGACCAGCTTCTCGCCCAGAAAAAGGCCGACGAGAACGTCACCGAGCTCCCCGTCGTCGTCAAAGCCGACGTCCAGGGCTCGGCCGAAGCGATCGTTCAGGCGATGGAGAAGGTTGGCAACGACGAAGTCCGCGTCCGCGTCCTCCATTCGGGCGTCGGCGCAATCACCGAGTCCGACGTCACCCTCGCCGACGCCTCCAAAGCGCCGATCATCGGCTTCAACGTCCGCGCCAACGCCCCCGCCCGCGAAGCCGCCAACCAAAAAGGCGTCGAGCTCCGCTACTACTCGATCATCTACGACCTCGTCGACGACGTGAAAGCGGCCGCCTCCGGCCTCCTCAAGGCCGAGCTCCGCGAGAACTTCATCGGCTACGCCGAGATCAAGCAGGTCTTCAAAGTCTCCAACGTCGGCAAGGTCGCCGGCTGCGTGGTGACCGAGGGCGTCGCCCGCCGCGAGGCCGGCGTCCGCCTCCTCCGCGACAACGTCGTGATCCACGAGGGCAAACTCAAAACCCTCAAACGCTTCAAGGACGAGGTCAAAGAAGTCCAGGCCGGCCAGGAATGCGGCATGGCCTTCGAGAACTACGAGGACATCCGCGAGGCCGACTTCATCGAGATCTTCGAAACCGAAGAGATCGAACGCACTCTCTAGCGCGAGGCCCATTGGGCTGGCGGGCGGGCCGATGACGGGCGCAGCCCGAATACGGGGCGCGCGCGAGCCCGCCCGCCAGCATTCAAAGGGACGGAATGACCAACACCACCTGGCACGGCACCACCATCATCGGCGTCCGCAAAGGCGGGCGCGTTGTGATCGCGGGCGACGGCCAAGTGTCGCTCGGCCAGACGGTCATCAAGGGAACCGCCCGGAAAGTCCGCCGGATCGAGCCCGGCGGCCGCCCGGTGATCTGCGGCTTTGCGGGCTCCACCGCCGATGCGTTCTCGCTCCTCGAGCGCCTTGAAAAAAAGCTCGAGGCGCATCCGGGCCAGCTCTCCCGCGCCGCGGTCGAGCTCGCCAAAGACTGGCGCACGGACAAATACCTCCGAAATCTCGAGGCCATGCTGATCGTCTCGGATGGCGCCGACCTCCTCGTTGTGACCGGCAATGGCGACGTGCTGGAGCCCGAACACGGCGTGGCTGCCATCGGCTCCGGCGGCACCTTCGCGCTCGCCGCGGCCCGCGCGCTGGAGGACAGCGATCTCGATGCCGAGGCCATCGCCCGCCGCGCGCTCGAGATCGCGGCCGAGATCTGCGTCTACACCAACGGCTCGATCACGGTGGAAACCCTCGAGGCGTGACGGCGCCACCCGGACCGCACAGCTCTCCCTCCTGCAGACCAAAGCCATCCCGACCGCCACAAGGGTGCGCCGAAGCCCGGGCCCCACCGCGGATCCGCAGGCGATGCTCATCCGCTCCGCCGGAACAGCTTGCGATTTCCGGCCCGCTGAATATGTCATCGGGACCCGCCAAAGGAGACACCCCCCGTGACCGACCTGACCCCCCGCGAAATCGTCTCCGAACGCGACCGCGTCATCATCGGACAGGCCGACGCCAAACGGGCCGTCGCCGTCGCGCTCCGCAACCGGTGGCGCCGCCGCCAGCTCTCGGCGGATCTGATCGACGAGGTCTACCCCAAAAACATCCTGATGATCGGCCCGACCGGCGTCGGCAAGACCGAAATCAGCCGACGCCTCGCCAAGCTCGCCCAAGCGCCGTTCCTCAAAGTCGAGGCAACCAAGTTCACCGAAGTCGGCTATGTCGGCCGCGATGTCGAGCAGATCATCCGCGATCTCGTCGAGAATGCCCTCGTCATGGTCCGCGACAGCCGCCGCGCCGCCGTGCGCGCGCGGGCGCATGAGGCCGCCGAAGACCGCGTCCTCGATGCCATTGCGGGCGAGAACGCGCGGGACACAACGCGCGAGACCTTCCGCAAGAAGCTCCGCGACGGCCATCTCGACGCGCGCGAGATCGAGCTGGAGGTGGCCGATCAATCCCCTTTCCCCGCGATGGAAATCCCGGGCCAGCCCCAGGGCATCAATCTCGGCGACATGTTCGGCAAGGCCTTCGGCCCGCGCATGGTGCGTCGCAAGATGACCGTCGCGGCGAGCTACGAGCTCCTCGTCGCGGAGGAGGCCGACAAACTCCTCGATCAGGAGAGCCTGACCCGAGACGCGGTTCAGGCCGTCGAGGACAACGGGATCGTCTTCCTCGATGAGATCGACAAGGTCTCCGCCCGATCCGAGACCCGCGGCGCCGATGTCAGCCGTGAGGGCGTCCAACGCGACCTTCTCCCCCTGATCGAAGGCACGACCGTCTCGACCAAGCACGGACCCGTCAAAACCGACCACGTCCTCTTCATCGCCTCGGGCGCGTTCCACATCGCGAAACCCTCCGACCTCCTCCCCGAACTCCAGGGCCGCCTTCCGATCCGGGTGGAGCTGAAGGCCCTGACCGAGGCCGATTTCGTCCGCATCCTCACCGAAACCGACAACGCGCTCACCCGCCAATACGCAGCCCTGATGGCCACAGAGGGGGTTGAGATAGCCTTCGCCGAGGACGGCATCGCAGCGCTCGCCCGCGTCGCAGCGGAGGTCAATGCCAGCGTCGAGAACATCGGCGCCCGCCGCCTTCACACCGTGCTCGAGCGGGTCTTCGAAGAGCTCTCCTTCGCCGCCCCCGACCGCTCAGGCGACGCGGTGACCATCGACGGCGCCTATGTCGAAACCCGGCTCGGGACCCTCGCCCAATCGGCCGATCTCAGCCGATACGTTCTCTGACGCATCCACAATTGTCACGATATCGCATGGACACCCCCTCCTGCGGGGCGGGCAAACGTGCTACAGCCAGCCTCGACCGAAATGGAAGGCATGGGCCGATGAAACAGTATCTGATCTCCACCGCTCTCGTGACGTCGCTCGCCAGTGGCGCCCTGGCCCAGTCGCTCGAAGACACTGTCGAGATGGGCCTGACCGCCCTCGACGCCATGGGGGCCGGTCTCACCATCGGCGGACAGGACGTCACGGCAGATGGCAGCGTTGTCCTCAACGATGTCGTGCTCGCGCCCGACGGTCCGGACGATGTCACGATCTCCTCGCCCCGGATCACGCTCAGCCCGGATGGTGACGCGCCGGGCGGTGTGATCGTGACAACGACGCGCCTCGTGATCTCGGACCCCTCCGCCGACGCCCCGATCGAAGTGGTGATCGAGGGGGAGGGTTTTGCGATCACAACGAACTGGATGGCCGCCATGAACGGCGCGCCCTCGGTCACGGTCGTGGCCGACCGCCTGTCAGCCTCGGGCGGCAACGAGGCTCACCCGTTCCTCAAGGCGCTCAACCTCGGTGTGGACGGCCTCGACATCGGCTTTGACGGCCAATTCGCAAGCCGCAGCGGGGAGTTCACCTTCGCCGTCGACAACATGACGGCCGACTACATCATCACCGACCCCTTCGATGGCACCCGCCAGGACGTCGCCTTCACCTACCAGGGCTATGAGTTCGCCGTCAGCGCCGAGAACCTGCCCGAGGGTGAGGATGACATCGAACGCTTCGTCGACGAGGACGGTGCCTTCTCGATGACCGCCGCCTCCGGCCCGGTCAGCATGGACATGGACATCGACATCGAGGGAACGCCGCTCGCCATGTCGGGCACCGGCGATGGCGGCGATGTCGAGATTTCGTTCATCGACGGGCGTGTGGTCTACCGCGGCACGGGGGAGGCCGTGGCCTACAGCATCGCCACCGACCCGGCTGTGCTGCCGCTCCCGCCGATCGACATCTCCTATTCGGGCGTTGAGATGGACATCACCGCGCCGATCCGCCCGACCGAGGGGCCGGAGCCCGTGCGCCTCAAGTTCGAGTTCTCCGATCTGACCGTCAGCGATGCCGCCTGGGGCCTCTTCGACCCGGAGGGCAAGCTGCCCCGCGATCCGGCAACCCTCGACATCGACATTGCGGCCTCGGTCGACATCAACATGCCGCTCTTCGAGGCGCTCGACGACGATGGCGAAGGCGACGCCCCCTCGCCGCTTATGCTCGGCACGGTGGAGCGGGTGGACATGACCCGCGTCTTCCTCACCGCCGCCGGTGCAACGGCCGAGGCGACGGGCGCCGTCGACCTCCTCTACCAGGGTCCGTTCCCGCTCCCCGAAGGTCAGATCAACATCTCGCTCGCGGGCATCCAGACGCTCGCCAACACCATCGGTGAGCTTGGCCTCCTGCCCGCCGAAGAGATCGCACCGATGATGGGCATGATGATGATGTTCGCTCAGCCGGGGGACGGCCCCGACACGTTCACGTCGCAGATCGAATTCAAGGACGGTGGCATCACGGCAAACGGCATCCCGCTCCAGTAACAGAGCGTGCGATTTCTCCGCGACAACGCCCGCTGGCTCTCTGCTGGCGGGCTGCTCGTTTTCAGCTCTTCTTTCGGCCAGACCTACTTTATCGCGCTCTACGCCGGTTACTTTCGTGAGACCTTCGCGCTCTCCCACGCCGATTGGGGGGCGATCTATGCCGCCGGCACCTTCGCCTCGGCCGCCATGATGCTCGTTGTGGGCGGGCTCGTCGACCACGTCCGGATCCGCGACGCGGCCCTTGTCGTCCTCGCGTGTTTTGCCGGCGTCGCCGTCCTCGTCTCACAGATCTCTGCTGTGTGGATGCTGCCCATCCTGATCTTCGGCCTGCGCTTCTGCGGACAAGGGCTGATGGGGCACATCGGCATGGTCGGCACCGCCCGCTGGTTTGCCGCCCGCCGCGGCCGCGCACTCTCGATCGTCGCGATGGGGTTCGGCCTCGGCGAGGCGCTCCTCCCCGTCACCTTCGTCGCCATCACCGCCCTCATCGGCTGGCGGAGCAGTTGGCTGGTCGCGTCCTTGCTCCTCCTCGCCATGATGCCCGTGGTGACCTGGCTCCTCGCGCGGGAACGACAGCCGAGCGGGACGGCAGATGACACGCAAACCGCCGGGCTCGGCGGCCAGCACTGGACCCGACGCATGGCCGTCAGCCATTGGCTCTTCTGGGCGCTCGTCCCGGGCCTTCTGGCGCAACCCGTGTTCGGCACGGCCTTTTTCTTCCAGCAGGTCCATATGGTCGAGATCAAAGGCTGGACCCTCGCAGCCTTCGCCGCCGCCATCCCGATCTACACGGCCTTCAACTTCGCCGGCCTCTTTGCCGGTGGCATCGCCGTTGATCGCCTCGGGGCAACCTCGCTGATGCCCGTCTATCTGCTGCCGATGGCGACGGGGCTCGTGATCATTGCCTCGACGGACAGCTTTGCCATCGGGGCAGTCGCGCTCGGCTTCCTCGGCGTGACCCAGGGCCTCAGCGCCGTGATCCTCGGCGCGCTCTGGCCGGAGGTCTACGGCACGCGGAACCTCGGCGCGATCAGGTCCGTCACCAGTGCCTTGATGGTCTTTGCCACGGCCCTCGGCCCCGCGCTCACGGGCTATCTGATCGATGCAGGCGTGTCCTACAACCTGCAGCTCGTGGGAATGGCCGTCTACATCCTCTGCGTCGCCGTCCTGAACGCGGTGGCCATGGCGCGCCTTCGGATCAGCGTCGCCGCTTGAGGTAGACGTAATACGCCCCGGCGCCGCCGTGGCGGTCATGCGCCTGCAAGATCTGCAGCACGATCCCAGCGAGCGGGGCGTCGCGCAGCCAATGCGGAACCGCCCGCCGCAACACGCCCGGAACCTCCGTCATCCGATGACCCTCGGGCCGGCGCCCTTTTCCGGTGATGACCAGGACGACACGCGCGCCCTCCGCCTGCGCCCGCAGGAGAAACCCGGTCAGCGCCCGATGCGCCCGGGCCTCCGTCATGCCATGAAGATCGATGCGCGCGTCGGGCTCGATTTTGCCGCGCTTCAGACGCCCATGGACGCGTTTGTCCATCCGGAGAGGCTGATCGACAAGCCCGCGCATCGGGTCCGGCGCCGTGTCCACCGTCACCAACGACCGGCGAGGCACCGGCATCGGAGGGACCGATCCAACCGGCTTGGCCCTCAGTTTGGTGATGCGCTCCACCGGCACGGGCGGAGCGATCGGCACGGGAGGATCGAGCGGGGTGACTGTCCCGGCAACGCGGGACCACACCTCTAGGTCATCCGCAGAGAGCCCAGATCGTTTCCGTGCCATGATCCAACGGATGCCTCACTCACCCGTGGCGACCAGACGCCAGTTCGGATCGTCGACACCCATCTTGCGGCTGAACGTCCAGATGTCGCGCTGCCGCTTGATCTCGTTGGGATCGCCCTCGACAACCTCGCCTTCGCTGTCTTTGACGACCGAGGTCAGCTCCCCGACATAGCGGATCGAGACATCGCCCTCGCCTGTGTCCTCATGGAACTCAGCGCCGACGATTTTGAGCTCGCGGATGCCGACGAAGGTCGCCTCAACCGTGAGCTGCTTGTCCGCCCGCGCAAAGACGGCCTGACTGAAGCTCTCATAGACGTCCGGTGCCAGGAACTGCTCCAGCGTCTCGAGATCGCCGTTCTCATAGGCCATCAGGATGAGCTCGTAGGCTTTCCGCGCCCCGTCGGCGAACTCCGTCACCGAAAACGACGGCTCGAGCTTTTTCATCTCAGCAAGCGCCTTGCCCGCTTCGCTGTCCGGATCGACGTGGTCCGCGATGTCCGGATCCGACCCGCCGCCTTCGATCACTTCGAACCCACGGCGGTCGGGCGCCTCCCGCACAGGCGGGGTGCGCGTGGTCCGCTCAAAGCCGTCGCGGGTCCCGAGAACGTCGCGCAGCCTCAAGACGAGGAACAGCGCCACGCCCGCAAGCACGAGGATCTGAATCAATTGGGAGCCCATCAAGTACCTCTTTCCGGATTTCCAGCCGGGGCCAGTAGCTCTGGCGGCGTCAGGCACTTATGTAGGGGGCAAGGGTGGCGCTGTCCATGCGCAGCCAGGAAAGGAGCGTGGGGCCAATGGCTCTCTTTGCAGTGTTTGTCGCCATTCCGATCCTTGAGATCGCACTTTTTATACAAGTTGGGGGTGCGCTCGGCCTCTGGCCGACGCTCGCGATCGTGATTGCGACCGCGCTGGCCGGCACGATCCTCGTCCGCCAGCAGGGCCTCTCGACATTGGCGGAGCTCCGATCCTCGCTGGAGCGGGGGGGAGATCCGACCCGGTCGATCGCCCACGGCGCCCTCATTCTCGTGGCCGGCGTGGTCCTTCTGACACCGGGGTTTTTCACCGATGCCGTTGGCCTTGCGCTGATGATCCCGCCGGTCCGGTCGGCACTAATTGCCGCCGGCGCGCGACGTCTCGCCGCGCAAGTGATCGTGACAAGACCCCAGCCCCGACAGGGCGATGCGCGGGAAGAGACCGTAATTGATGGCGAATTCACGGTAGAAGAGCCCGAACAGCCGGGCCGCTCCGGCTGGACGCGCAGGGAGTGACGCGCTAAGCCAGCGGCCGACTCGCAAGGGAGACACAGCTCATGTCCGACGCGCCGACCACGGATGCGCAGCAGCAACAACAGCCGCCCCGTCTTCAGGTTCAGAACCAGTACATCCGAGACTTGTCTTTTGAGAACCTGGCGGTCCAGAAGGGGGCCCCGACCGAGGGCAAGCCCGAAGTTGCGGTGCAGGTGGCCCTCGACGCCAACAAAAAAGGCGACAATCTGTATGAAGTTGTCGTGAAGACGAAGATCGACAGCAAAGTGGGCGAGGCGCAGCTCTTTATTCTTGAGCTCGAATATGCCGGCCAATTCAGAATTGAGAATGTGCCTGACGGGCAGATGCACCCGTTCCTGCTGATTGAGTGTCCTCGGATGCTCTTCCCATTCATCCGCCGCATTGTCAGCGATGTCAGCCGCGACGGCGGTTTCCCGCCGCTGAACCTCGAAAACATCGATTTCCTGCAGCTCTATCGCCAGGAAATCCAGCGCCGGCAGGCAGCCCAGGAAACCGCCAGCGCCTAATCGCGCCAGAGAGCATCTGGCCCGAGCGTCTTGACAAAGGCGGCGTGCTGCGCCGCCTCCTCCTCGGTCAGCCGGCTCGGCAATGGCGTGGGCCGGCGCCGCGCCGGCGCGGACGTCTCCGCCCCCGCATTGGCAGCGCTCGTCAGGCTCAGCCCGGGTTGCCGGCCACCGATCAGCTCCAGATAGACCTCCGCCAGGATCTCGCTGTCGACAAGCGCCCCATGCTTCTCCCGCGCGGAGTTGTCGACGCCAAACCGACGGCAGAGCGCATCTAGGGAGTTCTGCGCACCGGGAAACCGACGCCGCGCAATCTCAAGCGTGTCGCGCGCCTGACGGGCAGGCAGCACCGGACGATCCGCCCATCCAAGCTCCGCATTGAGGAACGCCATGTCGAAGGCTGCGTTGTGGATCACCAGCGTTGCATCCCCGACGAACGCCAGAAAAGCATCGGCCACCTCCGCAAAGATCGGCATTGGGGCCAAAAAAGCGTCGTCGAGCCCATGAACCGCCAGCGCCTCAGCCGGCATCGGTCGCCCGGGATTGATGTACTGATGGTATGTCTTGCCGGTCGGCACGTGGTTCCAAAGCTCCACACACCCGATCTCCACGATCCGGTGCCCCTCCGCCGGGACGAGGCCTGTGGTCTCCGTGTCCATCACGATTTCGCGCATCCGACCTCCTTCAGAATATGGTGAACGTCGCGCCGCGCCGCGTCGATCCCATGGCTGGTGTCGATCACGAAATCCGCGCGCGCCCGCTTGTCCGCATCCGGCATCTGCCGCGCCAGAATACCCTCAAACGCGGCAGCATCCATCCCAGGTCGCGCCAGAAACCGCTCCCGCTGCACATGGAGTGGCGCTGTCACAACGACGACCCGGTCACACCAAGCCTCGCCACCCGTCTCAAACAAAAGCGGGACATCACAGAGGACGCAGCCCTCATGCGCCGCGAGAAACGCCGCGCGATCGCGCGCGACAAGCGGGTGGACGACCCCCTCCACTGCGCGTGAGAGCTCTGGATCTTTCAGAAACGCAGCACGCAGCACGCTCCGATCCACGGAACCCTCCACGACCGCCTCCGGAACCAACGCTGCGATGCCCGGAGCCGCAGCGCCACCCTCTGAATACAGGGCATGGACCACGGCATCGGCGTCCCAGACCGGGATGCCCTCCGCGCGGAAGAGCGCAGCCGTCGTCGACTTGCCCATCGCAACGGAGCCCGTCAGTCCTAGGATCACTGCGCCAGCAACGCCTGACGCAGGGCATCGTCCACGTCCGGTCGGCGCCCGAACCAACTCTCAAACCCAGGCACCGCCTGAAAGAGGAGCATCCCAAGCCCGTCAACGGTCGGATGTCCGCGCGCCGCCGCTGCCTCCAACAACTGCGTGCGAAGAGGCGTGTAGACGATATCCGTCACCAACGCCCGGCGGGGCGCCGCATCCAGGCGAAAGGCGAGATCGGGTCGCCCAACCATGCCAAGCGATGTCGTGTTGACGATCAAAGTCGTGCCGTCCGCCGCATCCGCCGCCCGGTTCCAATCGACAACCTGCGCCCTCGCGCCAAAATGGTCTGCCAGCATGTCCGCCCGCTGACGGGTCCGGTTGCTCAAACGAACCTCCGGCACGCCCTCTCCCAAAAGGGCCGACACAACCGCGCGCGACGCTCCGCCAGCGCCGAGCACCAGAGCGGGGCCCGCCTTCGGATCCCAGTCCGGCACTGTCGCGCGTATGCTCTCCAGAAACCCAAATCCGTCGGTGTTGTCGGCCGACACGCCTCCATCCTCGCGGAACGTAATCGTGTTCGCAGCACCGATCAGCGAGGCCCGGTCCGACACGCTGTCAGCCAGCGGAAGGATCGTCTCTTTGTAAGGCAGCGTGAGGTTGACGCCCCGGAACCCGAGCTTTGGCAGCATCTGCAGCGCCGCCTCAAAATCCTGTTGCCTGACCTCGAGCGGCACGTAGTGCCCAGGGATCCCATAGCGCTGCAACCAATGTCCGTGGAGGCGTGGCGAAAGACTGTGCGCGACCGGCCATCCCACGACGCCTGCCAGCGGCAGAGACGCATCCGTCATGCGCGAAGCAGCCCTCTCGTTCTCAAATGCGCTAGGATCTGCAGAAGCGGCATCCCCAGAACCGAGAAATAATCGCCCTCGATGCGGGTGAAAAGGAGCGGTCCATCCTCCTCCAGTTTATACCCGCCGACTGTGTCCAAGAGGTCATTCCGGTGGCGCGCCACATAGTCGTCCAGAAAGGCGCTGCTCAGCGCCCGCATCTCGAGACGCGCCTGCCCGATATGCCGCCATTCCGCGCGGCTATCCCGGTAAATGACAGCCGCCGACAGGAGCTCATGAGACGTGCCGCTCAACGCTTCCAACTGCTCCCGCGCGGCCTCGAGGTCCGGCGGCTTGTCATAGAGGACACCCGACGCGACAAGAACCTGATCCGCCCCAATGACGAACGCTCCGGGATGGCGCGAGGACACCCGCGCCGCCTTCACATCGGCGAGCGTGTCGGCAATGTCCCGCGCCGGCGCCCCCTCCGCCAGCATCGAGGCTTTGATCGCCGCCTCATCCACCCGTGCGGGGTCGACCACCAGATCGAGCCCGCATCGCTCCAGAAGCTTGCTCCGAATGGGGGAGGCCGATGCCAGGACAATCACACGCCGCGCTCCCCCTTGAGACGCGTCCGGACTTCGGCGGCGGTCTCCTCGATCGAGCGGCGCGTGACATCGATCACCGGAATCGCATGGCGCTCAAAAAAGAGGAGTGCATCCGTCAGCTCATCCTCGATCGTGCGCGGATCCGCATAGCTGATCCCGGCGCCCAACCGCTCCGACCGGACGGAGCGTATCTCCGCCAGCCGGCGCGCATCGGCCGTCAGCGCCAGCACCGGCACCCCGGCCTCCATCGCTTCGATCAACCCAACGGGTCTTGTTCCAGCAACAAAGGGAACATTCGCCGCGCGCACCCCGTGCTGCGCAAGATAGAAACAGGTTGGCGTTTTCGATGTCCGACTGACCCCGGTCAAAACCACGTCGGCCTCCAGCAACCGGTCCGGCGCATGGCCGTCATCCTGAAGACGGGCGAACTCCATAGCACTGATTCGCTCATGGTAAGCAGGGCCCAGCGCGTGTTGGAGGCCCGGTCGACTGATCGGTGCCGTGCCCAACACTTCAGCCAGCACGGTCAACAACGGATCGAGGAGGGGAATCGCCCGCACATCGGCCCGCCGGCACCGTCGCTCCAGCGCGGTGCGCGTCTCTGCCCGCACAATCGTGTAGACCACGAGATCGGCCCGCTCAAAGAGCTGCGGGTCGAGCGCGTCTATGTCCGCGGGCCGTCGCAGAAACGGCCAGACATCGAGCTTGATCTGCGCCCGTGAGAACTGGCTGGCCGCCGCACCGACCACGCCGCTCCCCGTCTCCCCGGTGGAATCCGACACGAGCAGCACATGCGTGGTGGGATAACCCTGTGGCATGGCATGTGGATATCCTGCCGATCAAATGACGACAATGTCCTCAGCAGCAAGCACCCCGCCAAATCATCCCCCTTGCGCGCATCCGCGTCCCGGATCTGCCCACGGGCGCAAATCGCCCTGTCACATGTGGATATGTCTCTGATTTGACATAATCCCCGGATCCGTCCCCGGGTCCCGCTGCTTATCCCCAGATTTCCTATGTTCATGGCATCGCGTAAATTTCTGATATTCTTTATGAATTCTCAGTTGGGGCCATCTTATCCCCATGTTTGGGTCCTTTATCCCCAAGGTGCGGCCAAACGGCTTTGCGCTGAACAAGTCTGGGGTTTGCCTTGCGTCCACACCATTCACAGGGTCTACGACAACGACAAAAGAATCTCTTTTCTAATGAAGAGAGAGGGGGGTTGTGATGCTGTCCGCACTCTATCCTTGGGTCCTGTCCCTCCACATTGTCTCCATGGTCGCTTGGATGGCAGGGCTGTTCTACCTGCCGCGTCTCTATGTGTACCACGCCGAACGAGGACAGTCGGAGCCCGTCCTGTCCGAGACCTTCAAGGTTATGGAAGAGAAGCTTTTGCGTCTGATCATGAACCCGGCCATGATCGCAACCTGGGTTTTCGGTCTTTTGCTGGCCGTGACACCCGGGGTCGTCGCCTGGGGCTTTGAATGGTGGTTTCCCATCAAGTTTGGTCTTGTGGTTCTGATGACCGTGTTTCACATGTGGCTTGCGCGGGTTCGTCGCATTTTTTCTGAGGACCGCAACACACAGACTGGCCGATATTTTCGTGCGATGAACGAGGTTCCGACCGTCCTTTTGCTCGCGATAGTTGTTTTGGTTGTTGTAAAGCCCATCTAATTGTCCAGGCACGCTTGACAAACACCGGCAGGCGTCAAACATACCGGATCAACGACGGCCGATCGGCTGTGTGCTTCCCACCCCGACCCCCTCCTTTTCCTAGCCTCCGGGTCGTGACGTAAAGCAAGGCGTTTGATGGAATATAACGAATTGTCGCTGGCAGACCTGAAAGCGAAGTCTCCGGCAGATCTATTGACCATGGCGGAGGATCTCGAAGTCGAGAATGCCTCGACCATGCGCAAGGGCGACATGATGTTCGCCATCTTGAAGGAACTTGCGGAAGAAGGCGTCGAAATCTCCGGGGACGGCGTCTTGGAAGTTCTTCAGGATGGCTTCGGGTTCTTGCGCTCTCCTGAGGCCAATTACCTTCCCGGCCCGGATGACATTTATGTCTCCCCCAATCAGATCCGCAAATTCTCGCTCCGAACGGGGGATACAGTCGAAGGCGTGATCCGCGCGCCCAAAGACAATGAGAAGTACTTTGGTCTCGTCAAAGTCAGCCAGATCAACTTCGAAGATCCCGAGGCGGCGCGGCATAAAGTACACTTCGACAACCTGACGCCACTCTACCCAGATGAGCGGCTCAAAATGGAAGTCGATGATCCGACGATCAAAGACAAGTCTGCCCGTGTGATCGATCTCGTTGCGCCCATCGGCAAAGGTCAGCGGAGCCTTATTGTGGCCCCGCCCCGCACGGGTAAGACCGTTATTCTGCAGAACATTGCCTCTTCGATTGAGCGAAACCATCCCGAGTGTTTTCTCATCGTTCTTCTTGTCGATGAGCGCCCGGAAGAGGTGACGGACATGCAGCGCTCGGTGAAGGGGGAGGTCGTGTCCTCAACCTTCGACGAGCCGGCCACGCGCCACGTCGCGGTTGCTGAAATGGTGATCGAGAAGGCGAAGCGGTTGGTGGAGCACAAGCGGGATGTCGTGATCCTCCTCGATTCGATCACTCGGCTCGGCCGCGCGTTCAACACGGTGGTTCCGTCCTCCGGCAAGGTTCTGACGGGCGGTGTCGATGCCAATGCGCTCCAGCGACCGAAGCGCTTCTTCGGCGCGGCGCGAAACATTGAGGAAGGCGGCAGCCTGACGATCATCGCCACCGCACTGATCGACACCGGCAGCCGCATGGACGAAGTGATTTTCGAGGAGTTCAAGGGGACCGGCAACTCCGAGATCGTGCTCGACCGGAAAATCGCGGACAAGCGGGTGTTCCCCGCCATCGACATCCTCAAATCCGGCACACGAAAAGAAGAACTGCTTGTCGATAAAGTAGATCTGACAAAAATGTTTGTCCTGCGTCGTATTCTCAACCCAATGGGGACGACAGACGCCATTGAGTTTTTGCTTGGGAAACTAAAGCAAACCAAGTCGAATAGCGAATTCTTCGATTCAATGAACAGCTAGCCGGCTGTGGGACATG
The DNA here is from genome assembly GCA_038749815.1 of Pseudomonadota bacterium. Lineage (GTDB taxonomy): Bacteria > Pseudomonadota > Alphaproteobacteria > Rhodobacterales > Rhodobacteraceae > Algicella. The sequence continues at coordinate 14,829 of JBCDHQ010000038.1, forward strand.
AATGACACGATTTACGCGGAGGCAACGCCGCCTGGATCAGCCGGTGTCTCTGTCATCCGTGTCTCCGGTCCAGAGGTTCCAAACGTTCTGCATAAGCTGATCGGGCGGGTACCGCCGCCTCGGGTCGCTCAGGTCTCAAAAATCCGCCATCCCGTGTCATCGGATGTGATCGACGAGGCTCTTGTCCTCTACTTCGAGCCCGGGCGCAGCTTCACGGGTGAGGCCGTGGCGGAGTTCCAGGTTCATGGCAGTCCAGCCGTCGTCAGAGCGACACTCGCGGCGATAGGAGCGGTGCCCGGAACGCGCTCAGCGGAGCGGGGAGAGTACACGCGGCGGGCGCTCGAAGCCGGTCGTCTGGATCTCGCGCAGGCGGAAGCCATACGGGACCTGGTGGCGTCCACAAGCGAGGTCCAGCGGCGCCACTCAGTCCGAGCGCTCTCAGGCAGCCTGGCGAGCAAGGTGGATGTCTGGCGAGCGTCCCTGACCCAGGCTCTTGCTCTCCTCTCGGCCTCGTTGGACTTCGCCGACGAGGACGTTCCAGCCACTGTATGGTCGGGTGCAGCCGATCTCATCGCGTCGGTCCGTGCTTCGATGGAGGAGGAGATCAGGGGCGTCTCGACGGCGGAGCGGATGCGGATTGGGTTCGAAGTGGCTATTGTGGGGCCACCAAATGTGGGGAAGTCGACGCTCCTGAACACTATTGCTCGTCGGGACGCAGCCTTGGTCTCACCCACAGCGGGGACAACGCGAGATGTGATCGAAGTCGCGATGGAGATCGATGGGCTTCCGGTCACGTTTCTTGACACAGCGGGATTGCGGGAGACAGCAGACACAGTCGAGACGATGGGTGTGGAGAGAGCACGAGCGCGAGCCCAACGCGCAGACGTGCGGATCATCATGGGCGCCGCAGAAGAAAGGACTTTGGTCGGCGATGATGATATCCTTGTTCACCCAAAGGCAGATCTGGGTGGATCCGGGCCCGGCGTGCCGGTTTCAGGGCTCACCGGCGAGGGTGTCGCGACGGTATTGGGTCAGGTGTCCTGCAGGTTGAGCGAGCGCGTGGCGCATGTCGGGGCATCTTTGACCGCAAGACAGGGAGAGGCTTTGGCACGTGGCGGCGCAGCTCTCGGAGATGCAGGGGTGCGCCTCGGAGATGAAACGGCCCTGGACTTGGCCGCTGTTGATGTTGAGCGGGCGTTGCGAGTGTGCGATGAGCTTCTGGGCCATGTGGGGGTCGAGGACGTGCTGGATCAGGTGTTCTCGTCGTTCTGCATCGGCAAGTAGGGAGTGTTTCACGTGAAACAGGATGCGGACGTCATCGTCGTTGGGGGAGGCCACGCTGGCACAGAGGCCGCGCTTGCGGCCGCACGGATGGGCGTCCGCACTCTGCTGGTCACGCACAGGTTCGATCGCATTGGCGAGATGTCGTGCAATCCGGCCATTGGAGGGCTCGGCAAAGGGCACATTGTACGGGAGATAGACGCGCTTGACGGCGCCATGGGCAGGGCCGCGGATGCAGCTGCGATCCAGTATCGTTTGCTCAACAGGAGCAAAGGAGCGGCTGTCCAGGGACCGCGGACGCAAGCCGATCGGGACCTATACCGTGCCGCTGTCCAAGCGCTGGTGCGCGAGCAAGACAGCTTAGACGTCATAGAAGCAAGTGTTGAGGACATTGTCCTGACCTCTGGCAGCGTCCAAGGCGTTTTTCTGGGGGACGGCACCCAACTGACGTCGAAATCTGTCGTTCTGACGACGGGGACGTTCTTGCGCGGCATAATCCATATCGGTCACGAACGCCGTCCTGCTGGACGCATGGGCGATGCTGCCGTTACGACGCTGGCGCAGCGACTGCAGGATTTAGGCTTGCCGCTGGGTCGCTTGAAGACGGGTACGCCGCCGCGTCTGGCCGGTCGAACCATCGACTGGGCGCAATTGGATCTGCAGCCCGCCGACAAAGACCCAGTTTTCTTTTCCTTTCTGACACAGAACGTGGCGCAGCCGCAGGTGGCCTGCGGGCTGACGGCCACGACAGAGGAAACGCACGCGCTCATCCGAGATAATCTCATGGAATCATCGGTTTACGGTGGCTCCATTGCGGGTCGCGGCCCCCGGTACTGTCCGTCGATCGAGGACAAAGTGGTGCGCTTTGCGGACCGACCGTCTCACCAGGTGTTTCTTGAGCCTGAAACATTGTCCGGGGATGTGGTGTACCCGAACGGGATCTCGACGTCTCTCCCGCCTGAGATCCAAGAGCAAATGGTGAGGTCGATGCGCGGGCTGGCGCGCGCTGAGATCCTCCAACACGGATACGCGATAGAATACGACTACATCGATCCGCGCAGTCTCACACGATCGTTGTCTGTTCGAGACGCGCCCGGCTTGTATTTGGCCGGCCAGATCAATGGCACCACGGGGTATGAAGAGGCCGGAGGTCAGGGTCTTGTTGCGGGCGTCAACGCGGCTCTGAGAGCGCAAGGCATGCCAGCGTGGGAGCTCGGCCGGGATGAGGCCTATATCGGCGTTATGATCGATGATCTGGTCACTCAGGGCGTCTCGGAGCCCTACCGGATGTTTACATCCCGTGCTGAGTATCGCTTGTCTCTCAGGGCAGACAATGCGGATCAGAGGCTGACGCCTGTTGGCACGCATGTGGGATGCGTGAGCGATGAGCGGCGCGCGGCATTCGAGCAAAAGTCGGAGGCTCTGGAGCGAGGTCGGAAGGCGTTGGCAACATGCGTCGTGTCGCCTCGAGATCTGTCTAGGCTCGGGGCTGACGTGGCGCAAAACGGGAAAAAACGATCTGCGATGGACGCTCTTGCGGTACCGGATGTGTCGTTTGACCGCTTAGCAGAGTTGTTTCCCGCGCTTGATGGTGTCGAGGCGGGGGTGAGAGCGCAGTTGGAGCGCGAGGCGCAGTATGTGTTCTACATTCAGCGCCAGGACAAGGAAGTCGCCGCGCTCCGACGGGATGAGAGCCTGCGCATCTCACCCGACTTTGACTATGGCAGCTTGAGCGGCCTGTCGAACGAGCTCCTGGAAAAGCTGGAGGCGGTTCGGCCGGATACCTTGGCACAGGCGGGGCGGATCAACGGGATGACGCCGGCCTGTTTGACGCTCATTTTGGCTCATGTGCGCCGGCGAGATGCACGATCTGCGTGAGGCCATCGCCAGCACGGATGTTTCACGTGAAACAGGGGATCGGTTCCTTCTCTACGCCGAGATCCTCCTCAAGTGGAACAAGCGGATCAATCTGGTGTCCCGCTCAACCTTGCCGATCTTGTGGCATCGCCACTTCGCGGATTCGCTCCAACTTCTGGCTCACATGCCGGCACATGCGCGGCTTTGGCTAGACATCGGCAGCGGCGGTGGCTTTCCGGGTCTGGTTGTTGCGACGGCCGCTGCGAGCGATCATCCGGACCTGAAAGTTCTTTTGGTGGACAGCGACGCGAGAAAAATTGCATTCTGTAGAGAGGTTATTTTGCGCCTCGCGCTCAATGCGCAGGCGGTCACAGGGCGGATTGAGCACTTGGATCCCATTCCAGCAGATGTCATCTCAGCGCGCGCCGTCGCGTCCTTGCCGAGGCTTCTGGAGCTCTCCGCTGATCACGGAACTCCCAGAACACGTTACATTTTTCCAAAAGGTGCAGACTACAAACAGGAAATCGCAGCCGCTGGCGCGGCCTGGCCAGAGACGTATGAGGTCGTGCCGAGTGAGACCGATCCAAAGGCCGTGCTTCTGATGTTTGGAGGTTAGCCTGTGTCCCCTCACATCCTTGCTGTGACCAATCAAAAGGGTGGCGTCGGGAAGACGACCACAGCCATCAATTTGGCCACAGCGCTGGCCGCAGTTGGCTCACGGTGTCTGGTGATCGACTTGGATCCGCAGGGCAACGCATCCACCGGGCTCGGGATCACGTGGACTGAGCGGCAGACATCCGCCTATGACCTGCTGACGGGGACGAGCGCTTTGTCCTCGATTGCGCGTCCGACGCGGGTTGAGGGCCTCGACATCGTCCCTGGAACCGTGGATCTGGCGTCGATTGAGATCGCTCTCGGATCCGAGATGCGGCGCACCCATCGTCTCCGTCATGCGCTGTCGGCAGCGGAGGTCGGGGGCTATGACTTCATCCTGATCGACTGCCCCCCGGCGCTCAACCTCCTCACGATCAATGCGCTTGTTGCCGCTCAGGCCGTGCTGGTCCCCCTTCAATGTGAGTTCTTTGCGCTCGAAGGGTTGAGCCAACTCCTCAAGACGATCCGAGAGATCAGAGAGACGGTCAATCCAGCGCTTCGGATACAAGGTGTTGTGTTGACCATGTATGATGCACGCAACAAGTTGTCTGAGCAGGTTGCAGAAGACGTCCGCCAGAACCTCGGTGCGCTGGTCATGAAGACAGTCATTCCGCGCAATGTGCGTCTCAGCGAGGCGCCATCGCACGGCATCCCCGTCCTTCTCTACGATCAACGCTCCAGCGGCAGCATCGCGTATCAACGCCTCGCGGCCGAGCTTCTGGCCGTGACCCAACCCGAACCGACTGTCTGAGGCGCGCCATGGTCCAAAAATCCGAACGAAAAGGCCTTGGTCGCGGGTTGTCTGCGCTCCTCGCGGATGCTGAGCCGGAGAGCACCCGCCCGGACGACACTGTTCCAATTGACCTCATCGAAGCGAACCCGGACCAGCCCCGGCGGCATTTCGACCCCCTGGCGCTCGATGATCTGACCAAGTCGATTGCTGAGAAAGGGATACTGCAGCCGTTGGTGGTCAGGCCCGCGCCGGACAAGCAGGGTCGGTACCAAATTGTCGCCGGGGAGCGTCGGTGGCGCGCCGCCCAAAAGGTGGGCCTCCACGACATTCCAGTGGTCATCAGACCGCTCTCGGATGTCGAAGTTCTTGAGCTGGCGATCATCGAGAACGTCCAGCGGGCGGACCTCAACCCGCTCGAAGAGGCGGAGGGGTATCGGCAGCTCATCGAACGGTTCGGCCACACCCAGGATCAGATCGCGACGGCGCTCGGGAAAAGCCGGAGCCATCTTGCGAACCTGCTGCGTCTCCTGGCGCTGCCGACCGATGTCCAAGTGCTGCTGTCATCCGGTGCGATCAGCGCCGGGCATGCGCGCGCCCTTTTGCCGATCGAGGATCCCATGGCGCTCGCCCGCCGCATCGTTGATGAGGGTCTCTCCGTTCGCCAGACGGAGGCTCTGGCCAAGGTGAAAAAGGACGCGGCGGCCCCCGCCCGACCGAAGCCCGAAAAAGATGCGGATACGCGCGCGCTTGAGGCGGATCTGTCGGCGCAACTGGGTCTCAAAGTGCGAATCGACCACGGCCCCGGGGGGGAGCGTGGGGAGCTGCGAGTGAACTACCAGACGCTTGATGAGCTCGACACACTCTGCCAGCGGTTGAGCCGCTGATCTCAAGCCGCGGGGGCGACCGTCTCCATCAGTTCGGAGATCAGGGCGTTCAGCACCAGGCGACCCCTGTCGGTCGCCGCAAGCGTGTCCCCGTTGCGCGTCAGAAGGCCCTCAGCCTCCCAAAACGCCGTGTCCGGTGTGAGGCCGCCGAGGGCGCGGAGCCGCTTGATCGATAGGCCTTTCCGCAGCCGGAGGCCCATCATCAGGTACTCAGCCGCGTGCGCGTCCTCGGAGAGGACAGTCTCTTCGGTGAGGCCGTGGCCATGCGCCTCGACCGCGGTGAGCCAGGTCTCGGGTCGGAGATGCGTCTCCGTTGCCCGGCGCGGCGCGGCGCCGAACCGGCCATGCGCGCCGGGCCCCACGCCGACAAAGTCACCGGCGGTCCAATAGACAAGATTGTGCCGGCTCTCCCCACCCAGGGCCGCGTGGTTGGACACCTCATAGGCCGGAAGGCCCGCGGCCCCAGTCAAGGACTGCGTCAGATCGTAGAAATCCGCCCCGCGATCCGCATCGGGAAGGCCCGGCAACCGGCCGATCGCAGCGCGCGCGCCGAAGGCTGTTCCGGGCTCAATGGTCAGTTGGTAGAGCGACAGGTGATCGGCCGCCAGAGCCAGCGCGGCAGTGAGCTCCGCCTCCCAGGCGGTGAGGGTTTGATGCGCGCGGGCGTAGATAAGATCGAAGCTCACCCGAGGATAGATCGAGCGGGCGAGGTCAAATGCGGTCTGCGCCTCAATGGCCGAATGTAGCCGGCCGAGCGCGCGAAGATCGGCATCGTTGAGCGCCTGAATGCCAAGGGACACGCGGTTGACGCCGGCGGCACGGTAGCCACGGAACCGGGCCGCCTCCACAGAGGTCGGGTTCGCCTCGAGCGTGATCTCCGCATCGGCCTCGACCGCCCAGAGGCGGCCGACCGCGTCGAGAACGGCGCCTACGGTCTCCGGCGCCATCAAGCTCGGCGTGCCACCGCCGAAGAAGATGCTGGTCACGCGCCGCCCGGGGGTCCACTCCGCCATGCTCGTGAGTTCGCGGACAAGGGCTGAGCCGTACCGGGCCTCATCGATCCCCTGGCGGACATGCGAGTTGAAATCGCAGTACGGGCATTTGGCCTGGCAGAACGGCCAATGGACGTAGACGGCGAGGGGCTCAGCCATCGGCGAGAAGCGTTCGGAGCTTGGCAAAGGCGACCGCGCGGTGGCTCATCGCGTGTTTGACGGTGGGGTCCATCTCCCCGAAGGTCTCGGTGTGGCCGTCGGGCAAGAAGACCGGGTCGAAGCCGAACCCGTGGGCGCCCCGCATCGGCCAGACGATGCGCCCCTCGACTGCGCCATCGACAACCCGGTCGGACCCGTCCGGCCAGGCGATGCAGAGCGTCGAGCGAAAGCGGGCACGACGGGGTTCGGGCGCCCTCAATGCCTCGAGCTCGCGCCAGAGCCGGGTCATCGCCATCTCGAACCGCCGGCCATGGCCGGTCTCCGCCCAATCGGCGGTGGTGACGCCGGGGCGGCCCCCCAGCGCATCGACTTCGAGCCC
>JBCDHQ010000039.1:0-21142 GCA_038749815.1 Pseudomonadota bacterium
CTGCACGATCCGGCACCGCAAATGCGATGTGGTGGACTGAGCCGGCACCCTGGCCAGCAGGCGTCGCGCCCGGCAGCGCCTCGACGTCGATCCGGTCCGCCCCGTTGCCCTCTGGACGGACATAGCGGGTGAGATCGCCGTCCGTGCCTTCTCGCTCGTACCCCATGTATTGGAGGAGTTCGCCAGTCGCCAATCCGTCCCGGAGCCGCATCCGCGCGCCCCGGAACCCGCGGATCGCCATGTCGGCGGGGACGTCGCCGCCGGTCCAGGGCGCGCGCGCATCCTCTGCGACCTCCACAAGGGCAAATCCGTCGCCGTCCGGGCCGTCGAAGCCGAGGCGCGCTTCGCCAAAAGCGGCGCCGTCCACGAGGCCCGTGACGCCTCGATCCGTCAGACGCGTGCGCCAATGTCCGAGGGAGCCTTTGGGAACCGCAAACTCGGTGACGCCCACCTCTCCCGTCCCGCGTCGACCTTGTGGCATGGTGCCGAACGGAAAGTACGTCATCACCGAGCCGGGCGTGCCCTGCTCATCCCCGTAGTAGAGGTGATAGACGTCCGGTGCGTCGAAGTTGACGGTCTTCTTCACCCGACGGAGCCCGAGGGTCTTTGTGAAAAAGTCGCTGTTGGCCTGTGCAGACGCCGCCATCGAGGTGACGTGGTGCAGGCCTGTGATGTCGCTGATCATGTTTCTGTCTCCTGAGGCGGTTGCGGCCTTCTGCCGTCAGAGATGGGGGTGCCCGCGGTCGAGAGAACATGCGCCGCGCGCGCGAGATCGTTACGCGTTCTGCAATGACCCGGGCGCCACCGACCGCCGTTTCGCAACATCAGCGCATCTGTGGCAGGTTCCGTCTCAAGGATGAGTTGAATCGGACATCATCCCCTTGGGGTTGATCGGCGGCAGCGAGTTGCATAGCATTTCGCGTATAATTGTATCGATTGACGGCAGTCCGTGGTCAGACATGTTCGGGCAGGAGCGTCGTCCGTCCCGTGTGGAAGACAAGCTGCCAATGATCCCTGCCGCCGATCTGCCCGCCCTTTTCGCCGATCCGCACGCCGCGTTCCGCACGTTGAGAGCCGAGCACCCGGTTGTTGAGGTCATGCCGCGCCTCTACCTCGTTCTCCGCCACAGCAATGTGATGGAGGCAACGATGGACGAGCGTCTCCGCCAGATGCGCGGCTCGGACTACGTGCAGCTCGCCGGGATCCCCGAGGGGCGGGTCGCGGAGTTTTTGTCGCGGATCATGCTTTTCGACCCAAGCCCGTCCCATCCCGTGAAGCGGCGACCGTTCAACACGGCGCTGTCTTTTCCGAAGATCAACGCGCTCGCCGGCAACATCACCGGGATTGCCGAGGCTCAGGTCGCCGCTCTGCCGGCCGAGACGCCGATCGATCTTGTCGGCGCGCTCTCGGCGCGGCTGCCAACCGCTGTCATTGCGGGTCTTCTCGGCCTCGACATCGCGGAGGACGAACTCGACTGGACTGCAGAGCGGGTCAACATGCTCTCACTCTCGCTCGCGGCGGTTTATCCGATGGACCGCCACGGCGAGATCGAGGCGGCGCTTGAGGACCTGATCGGCCTTGTGTCGCGTGAGATGGAGGCGCGGCGGCGCGTCGGGCGGGACGACCTCCTGACCGCGCTGGTGGACGAGCGCGGCGCGCTCTCGCCCGAGGATCTGGTGATGCAGATCGTCGGTATGGTGATGGGGGGCAGCCACACGATCCTCGCCGCCCTGCCGCTCGCCGCATCCTACATCCTGCCGAGATGGGACGAGGCACAGCCCGTGCTCGAGGACGCCATCCGCGAAGTGCTGCGCCTCGACAGTCCCATCGGCACCTTGCCGCTTTGGACGGATGAGGACTGGCCCGTGCCAGGTGGGGAAGACACGATCCCGGGCGGCTCTATGGTGGGGCTCTCGATCCTGAGTGCGATGCGCGACCCGGAGGTGTTCGAGGACCCGGAAGCATTTCAGCCCGTGCGCGCGCCCTCCCGAGAGCTCGTCTTCGGCACGGGCGCCCATCGGTGCATGGGCTCTCGCATCGCGATCCTCGAGATCGCCGCCACCCTGACGGCGCTCCAGGACCGCTTCTGCCGGATTGAGATGCCCGAGGCCGCTGTCCTCGAAGGTTTTGGCGGCGTGCGCAAAGCCGCCCCGTTCCCCGTTGTCTTACATAGGAGGCCTGTTGATGCCGCTCGTTGAACTGATCCTCTCCGACCAAGCCACACTGGAGGCCGAAGCCCTCGGCGCGGAGCTCTGTGCGCATGTGATCTCCGCTCTCGGCGGCGATCCCGAGGCGCCGGCCACGCAGGAGATCACACGCTGCGAGATCCGCCGCCTGCCGATCATTTCCGCGGGCCACCGCGCGCCCGACGCTGTCCGCGTCAACTACCTCCTCCCCGAAGGCGCCCTCTCCCGCCCCCGCAAGGCTCGTCTTGCCGAGCGCACGACAGAGCGGGTCCTCAAGGCCCTCGGTCGCGAGGACCCCGACGCCGCCCGCAATGTCTGGGTCACCGTTCAGGAAACCCCTGCCTTCGCCGCCGCAGGCCGCTTCTGGACCCCGCGTGAGATTGCCGAATGGGTTCTGCGCCGCCGCCTGGCCGCCAGCGCCTGAGGCCCTCACAGCGCCGCAGGCCGTCTCGCAGAGCTTGGCGCTCGCCAAGCCGCCGGTTCTGGTGTGTTTGGGGCGCACCCTTCGCGTTGCGGCCCGAACGGGCTCGGCATTTGGCGATGTTCGTGGGGGAGGAAACCGACCCACGATACGCCCTCTGGCTGATCTCCCGCGGGCATCGATCTGGACCGACGTCCGGCTGGGCGGCCGCTCAGATCACAGAGACACGAGACGACAAAGCAGGTCGGGCATAGGAGCCGGGCGACGTGTCAAACGCACTTTGGCTCAATCGGTGCGAGCACGTGGTACGCGGAGGGACAGAGGGGTGGCGGTCAGAGCGTCATCCCCGTTGCAGTGTCCCCTACGATATCGATGGCTCTCTGTAGGAGAACGTCCAGCCCCGACGACAGGTCCAGCTGCCGTCCAACGCGTTCGCGCCGCATTCCGAGCACGTTCGTGGGTTTGGCGCCCAACTCGGGTCTTCACTCCCAGAATGCTCGGAGCGATGCAAAGCACCCCAGTTGGGGCCAAGCTCGACGCGAGGCCCTGTGTCTGCGCAGCGGGGCTCGAGCGGTCATACTGGGACGTCTGGACGTCGGCCAAGCGTGTCTCCGCGCCCAGATGCGGCCATTGGAGCACCCTCGTCTCTCGCGCGGGGCGGTCGGACGCTCATTACCGGAGCCAGTGCTGCGGCCTTGGGGTCTTAAAGAGATGGCTGGGTGAAGGTGGGACCCTCTTCGGGTCGCGTGCTGGCGGCGCGCCCTCCAAATGCGGACAGAGGACCGCAGGGCGCGCGACCGGTCAGCCTGGGACCGGCAGCCGCTGCCGCGCGGCCTGCCGATCCCGAGACGTGCTGGAGCGTGAGCGCTTCAGAGCGCCTCTTCGATCCAGCCTTGCAGTTGGGCTTTCGGGGCGGCGCCGGCCTTGTGGGCGGCCACTTCGCCGTCCTTGAAGATGAAGAGCGCCGGAATGCCGCGCACGCCGAGTTCCATCGCTTTCTTCGAGTTTGCATCGACATCGACTTTGGCGATCTTCACCCGTCCCTCGAGCTCGCTCGCAATCTCCTCGAGCGCGGGGCCAATCTGTTTGCACGGGCCGCACCACTCGGCCCAAAAGTCGACCACGACAGGGATGTCGGATTTCACCACCTCGGCCTCGAAGGTGTCGTCGGTCACAGCCACGGTTGCCATCGCCAGATCTCCTGTCCTCTCGGCGGTTGAACGCCAGATCTAGGGAGTGGGGCGCGTCTGGTCAACTGCCTCTAGGGCCCATGCGGCCGTCACGAGCGCGTGCGGAACCTCCATAAAGCGCGTCTGGGCGGTCCAAACGATGCCGGTGCGCACAGTCCGGTCGGTCCAGATCTCGGCAAGAGCGGCACGGTACAGGGCCATTTGAGCGAGGATCGCCCCGGAGATCTCTTCTGGACGGTCCGGGACGGCGCGGCTCGACTTGAAATCGATCGCCCAGATGTCGGAGCCCACCAGTACGCGGTCGATCCGGCCTCGGATCGGTCGGTCGCCGAGGGCCGCCACCCGGCCCGCGACCGGCACTTCGGAACGGCCGGTCATGGTCCAGATCCAGGCCAGGTGCGGAGCGGCGCGAACGGCCGATGCCTCCGCTGCGAGGGCGCCGATTTCGACCTCGGGCGGTGGGTCTGCGAGAGCGCGGAGTGCGTCCTCCGCACGCCCCTCCGTCTCGAGGGCCGCGTGGAGCCAGACGCCGCGACGCCGGGCCGACTCCGGCGCGTCGCCACCGGAGCCGTGGGCGCCAACCGCGGAGGGCAGAATCACCGCCGGCGCAACGGGCGGTGGCGGCAGAGGCTCCAACGGTGGCGGTGCGGGCGCCACTGACGCGCGCGGCTCCGCCGGCGCCGGCGCATCGTCCCAGCGCGCGTCCAAGGTCAGCGTGCCGTCCTCGGTCATCGCCCCATGCGGCGCGAGCGCGTCGCGGACGGCCGTGTACCACTCCGTCTCCGGCCGCTCTTTCAACTCGCCGGCACCCGCGATGACGAGCCAGCTTTCCGCCCGGGTCAATGCCACGTAGAGGAGGCGCCAGTGCTCGGCGCGCGTGCGGGCGTCTTCGGCGGCGACGGCTTTCTCGAGGCAGGCGGGCGTCTGCGCCGCGGGAGGCCGCGCGAGGAGGGTGCCGTGCAAGTCGAGAAACGGTCCGCGCTTGCTACCGAGGCGCGGGTCACCCGTGTCAGGCAGCACCACGATCGGCGCCTCGAGACCTTTGGCCCCATGGACTGTCATCACGCGGATGCCGCCCCCTTCGCCGCCCGCCTCGCGCTTGATCTCCGCGTCGCCGGCGTCGAGCCAGGCCAGAAATCCGACAAGTGTCGGCGCGTCGCTCCGCTCATAGGCAAGGGCGCGGTCGAGGAGCGCGTCGATCCCCTCGGCGGCCTCTGGCCCGAGACGCGCGAGGAGCCGCTGCCGCCCGCCATAGACCCCGAGCGCGCGGGACAGAATTTCATAGGGCCGCTCAAAGTCGGCGCTGTCGCGGAGCGCGCCGAGCCACTTGGCGAGATCGCTGTGCTCGGCGCTCACCCGGAGCCTTTGCCAGAGCGTCCCGGACCGCCCATGGGCAAGCGCGAAGAGCTCGCCTTCGCTCACGCCCCCGAGAGGCGAGCGCAGGAGCTCTGCAAGCGCGAGGTCATCGTCCTCGGAGGCCAGAAACCGCAGCAACGACAGGAGATCGCGCGCGGCGAGATCATCCTTGAGGGCCAACCGGTCCGCGCCGGCGACGTCGAGGCCGACCCGTTTCAGTGCGGCGATGACGGCGTTGAACACCTCGCCGCGTGCGCGAACGAGGATCAAAATGTCGGAGGCGCGGACCCGCCGCCCCGTGCCGGGCAATGCTCGGCCCGATGTGAGGAGCGCCTCTGCCCAGCTCGCAATGCGTTCGGCCAGCTTCTGGCGCGGCGCATCTGGCGATGGCATGTCGACCGGCGCGTCCCAAGGGGGATCCTCCGGCTTGTCGGGCGGATGGATCCAGGGCCACAGCTCGACGCGCCCGGGTTTGTCCACGTGAAAGGCGCGATGGGTGATCGGCGTCGCCAGACCGTGCGGGCCGCCGGGTGCAAAGACCGCGTCGACCACCTTCAGGATCGGAGGCGCCGAGCGGAAGGAGTAGAGCAGCTCGCACTCCTCAAGGCCGATAAGCGCTGCGTCGAGAACGGCGCTGTAGCGGGCGCGCATCTCATCGAAAGCGCGCGGATCGGCACCCTGGAAGGAGTAGATCGACTGCTTGATGTCGCCGACCACAAACACGGTGCGGACAGTCTCGCGCGCCGAGAGCCCCGCAAAGAACTCCTCCGTCAGGGCCGAGACAACACGCCACTGCGCGGGGCTCGTGTCCTGCGCCTCGTCCACGAGCACATGGTCGATGCCGCCGTCGAGGCGGTACTGAACCCAGGCCGCAGCCTCGGCGTCGCGCAGGAGATGCTGTGTTCGAATGATCAGGTCGTCGAAATCGAGAACCCCGCGGGCCGCTTTGGCCGCGTTGAGCCGCGCGAGATAGCGCTGCGCAAAGGCGTGCAGCAAACGGGTTTGGTCGAGAACCGGCGCGAGGCGCCGTGCGTCCAGGGCGCTGACCGCCGCGCGTTGCAGCGTGTCGATCAGATCGATGACGTCGGCATGGGCGTCGCGCGTGGCCTTCACCGGAAAGTTGTGTGTGACGGGCGTGCCGTCCTTCTTGAGCAAGACATCGAGCAGGGCGTCCGTCGTTGGCGCGGCGAGGGCCGCAGCGAGGCGCCTTTCGCGCTGACTTGTGCTTCCGGTCATGATGCGCTGGAGGGCAGACCGGCCCTCCGGGTCCAGGGCCCCGACCACATCCTGCCGCTCCGCCGACGCGTCTCGGTTCCACGCCGCGAGGCGCTGGTCGAGGGTGTCCGGATCCCAAAAGTCGTCACGCCGCCGTTCAATCGCCTCGAGGAGTGGCATTGGATCGCTGGCTGTGAGCGCAATTGCGAGACGGGCAAAGCTCGGATCCTCCTCGGCGATGTCGTCGAGGAGGCGCCGCCGCAGCTCCAACGTCCCTTCGGCATCGAGCACGGAGAACAACGGGGGCACCCCCGCTTCGAGCGGGAAGCGGCGGAGCAGCCGGTCACAAAACGCGTGGATCGTCTGGATCTTGAGCCCGCCCGGCGCTTCGAGGGCGCGCGCAAAAAGCGTCCGCGCGCGGGTCAGGTCCGCGTCGGTGATGGCGGCGGTCCGTTCGCCGAGATCGGCGAGCGCTGCTCGAAGAGCCTCGTCAGACATCATCGCCCAGTCGCCCAGACGGCGGAAGAGGCGCGTCTGCATCTCCGCTGCAGCGGCTTTGGTGTAGGTCAGGCAAAGGATGCGGTCCGGGGCAGTCCCGCGGAGGAGGAGGCGGGCGACGCGATCGGTCAACACCCGGGTTTTGCCCGAGCCCGCATTCGCGGCGACCCAACTCGACGCTCCGGGGTCTGCGGCCCGGCGCTGCAGCGATGTTGCGTCGGTCACACCGCCACCCTCTGCCCGAGGTGTTCACCCGCGGTCGGTGAAGCCGAGTTTCGGCTTGCCCCGCCGAAGACCGGGATTGGTTCCCCTAGGTGTTGCTTTGCTTGATCAATCAGGACGTGGACTGCGACCCGTCTGCCTCTCCATTGCGAGGCCTGGACGGGCCGACTGCGCTCGCGGCGACTACAGTTCAAAACAGGTTGGGGGGTGTGGCGCGCACCTCCGCCCGTGGACGGGTCCAGCGGCTGCCACTCTGCCGCCCGGATGGGTCTGAGGTCGGTGTCGACGGCGCGGAGCGCGCCGTCCGCGCGCCCGCGCGCGGGTTCGGGCTCTGCCCGAACCGACACCTGTCGCCCGCCCTCAAGCGCTGCGCCAAAAGGGCTCCTGTCAAGCGTGGGTCTCAACCAACTTGGGGGGGCGCCAGGTGTCACGGGACGTGGACCGGGGCCGTGGGATCACTCTCTTGCCACTCGCCGAAGCGGGCGAGGGCATCGTAGAGGCCGGCATACTCGATCCGCTCGGGACGGGTCCGTGCGCGAAACGCCTGGCTTGGGGTCAGATAGGCCGCGATCAGGCGTGTCGCGTCACGTCTGGCCGCGACGATTGCCGATGGCACGTCCGGGATCTGTCGCACCGGAGCCGAGGAGCCAAGACCGACATAGGCGAGATCGAGCACCGCGGCCTTCGACACGCCCTCGAAGCCGCCCGCTTCCGCGATCATCGCTTCGAGCTCCAGTTGCCGCTTGAAGACCGCAAGTTGTTTGGGTGTTGGGAGCGTGCTTTTGTAGTCGTAGATGACGATCTGTCCTTCGGGACTGAGGTCGATCCGATCGGCGCGGGCGCGGAGTGTCATGGGCGGCTCGGCTAGGACCATCTCTCCCGGAATTTCGAAGCCCTTGGGACGAGCCTTGTCCTGGCGCGCCGCCTCGGCGGCAAAGAAGGCGGGTGCGAGCGCCAAGAGCTGCGCGGACCAGACTGCACGGGCGGCCGGTGAGGGGACAGTTCGGCGCAACACTGTGTCCACGAGTGATCGGAAGGCCTCCAGGAGATCCGGCGCCGTGGGGTTTATCTCGCGGACGGCGTGCTCAAGGACCCTGTGAAAGGCCTCGCCGCGGTGCCGCGCATCGAGCCTGCCGTGAAGGGGTTCGAGCGGCCGGAGCCCGAGCACACGCTTGGCGTAGACGGCGTAAGGATCGCGGACGAGGGTCTCCAGATCCGTGACCGAGAGCTGCCTCGGGCGGGCCGCGGCGGGGGGTACGGGCGCCGGCCGCGGCGCGGCGGGGACACGGGCCAAAGGCTGGTCCAGCGCGTCGGCGCGCCTGAGACACGCCGCCCCCCGCAGGCGCATCGCCGACCAGGCCGCCTCGCCCTCGGCGCCGAGGCCGCGGCAGAGGTTCTCGAGCCGGAGGAGCCAGCGGGAGGCGACGGTCGGCGCATCGCTGTCTCGGAGGCTCCGCGTGAGGATGACTTCGGGCGCCCCGATGGCCTGCTCGACATCATGCGCGGCGAGGCCGATCTGGCGGTCGGTCGGCGGCAGGCCGATTGCCGCGCGGAGGGACGTGGAGAGCCAGGGGTCCGGGCTCGGCTGTTTGGGCCACACACCCTCCGTCAGACCGCCAAGAATGGTGAGGTCGGCCCGTTCCACCCGCGCCTCGATCGTGCCCCAGATCGCGACCCTGGGGTCGGGCGTGTAGGCCGCCTCGGGCACATCGACCTCCATCAGGAGGGCAGACATCGCCGCCTTGTAGCCCGCCCGCCTCATCGGCCCCCCAATGTGGGCTGCGTCGGCGATCTCTTGCATCCGCCGCGCCGCCGCCTGGCCCGCCGCCGCGTCCCAAAGCGTGCCGGCCGGCCGACCGAAGGGTTGCGAGACGCTGTCGGGTGCGCTTGCCGGCGGATCATCACGTGGCGGGGCGGCGGCGGCATCCGGACCCGGGAGCTCCGGTCCGGCAGCGATGCGCTCTGCCATCTCGAGATGATGGGACAGATGCGCTTCGAACGGGGCCGCATCGGCGGGCACTGGGCTCGCGACAATTTCTGCGAGCCAACGCGCCCATGGTGCACGTTCCGCGTCGTCGCCGGCCCAGGCGGTGACCGCTGCTGCGGATGGCACTTGGGCGCTTCGGAGGATGTCATGCTCAAAACCGCGGGTGAGGCGCAGATGCGCAGCGCGAACCGGTCCCGATGCGGTCAATGGGTGGCGCAGCAGGGCCGCCAGATGCGCTGGCGGTGTCCGGTTCTCCTCAAGGGCCAGCACCAGGCGGAGGAAGACGCCTGGCGGGGTCAGTCCGAGCGGTCGACCGGCGCTGTCATCGGGCGCGATGCCAAACCGCTCCAGCTCCCCCGCGACGCGCCGCGCGAGCGTGCGGTCAGCGGTGATCAGGGCGGCCCGCTTGCCGCTTACAGCGCTTTCTTGAAGACACCGGGCGATCGCCAGGGCTTCGAGGCGTGGTGTCGGCGCCTCGACAAGTGTGAGATCGCGGGTGGCGTTCAGGAGATCCGGCGCCAGCGCCGGTCCCTCCTGTCGCCAGGCGTCGGTGACCGGCGCGGGACGAAGGGCGAGCGACAGCAACCGTGCGCGGGGCGGGCAAGGTGGGGCGACCTCCTGCCAGAGGGGCAGCCGGTCAGGGCGCACGCCCAGGCGCGCACAGATCCGCGCAATGCTCCACTGCGGGTGATCGGGGCGTGCGTCGGGCTCGGTCAACCGGTCCCACACCTCCGGCGGAAGGTGCGGGTCGACGCCCGGCAGCACCACGGCCCCCTCGGGCAGGGCTGCAACCGCAGCCATCAACTGAGGCGTCGCCCCTCGAGACCCGGTGGAGCCTGCGACGACCACAGGATGGCGCGGCAGAGCGGCCGTCAGGCGAGCGGCCTCCAGCAAGAGGGCGGCCCGCCGCGCAGCGCCGGCGCCACCCGCCGCTCCGACCTCGCGCAGAAGACGGAGAAAGCGGAGCGAGCGCTGCCAGTGGCCAGCCAGATCGGAGGCGTCGACGCGCTCGAGACTGTCCAGGGGCACGCCTTCCTCTTCAAGCTCGCTCAGTAGCTCTTCCAGGCTGCCGGCGAGCGCGAAAGCGCCGCTCCGCGGTCCGAGATCGGGCTCCCTTTCGATGAGGCTGTCGATCAACTGCGTGAGCAGGAGTTGGCGGCTGAGCGGTGGGTCAACCGCACGGTCGCGCCCGAAATCCGTCAAGGTGCGCAGGCGGGGGCCGAGGCGCACGGGTCCCGCGTCGATCAGGGCGGACAAGCGCCGGCGTGACCGCTCGGTGTTGAGGATGAGGGTTGCCTCAGCGGCAACCATCGGGTCTCGGTCCGCCAGCCGGCGGTCGAGCCCGGCCAGAAGGGCTGCGCCGAAATCGACACCCGGCGGCAACGCAAAGACCCGCGGGCGCGGCGCGCGGGTCATCGCACCATCGCCTCGGCGAGGGGAAGCGAGCCGACATGGCCGACATCGCACCACGTGCCGTCCATCACGGCGCCATACGCGCGCCCGTCGGCGATCATCGCGTCCCAGACGAGGTTGAGCGAGAAGATCTCCTCCGGCCAGGCATAGATGCGCTCGGGGCGGACCACTTGCACGCCCGTGTAGACAAAGGGGGCGATGGGCGCCCGGCCGCGGCGGATCAGGCGATCCTCGGGATCGAGCGCGAAGTCTCCCGCCCCTTTGTGCGAGAGTGCATTCTCGCGCGGCACCAGGAGAAGGAGCGCGTCCATCCGCGCCGGGTCCCACCGGTCCATGAGCGGCGCCACTGGATCACCGCTGAAGACGGCATCAGCATTGAGCGTCAGAAGCGGCGCCTGTCCGAGCAGGGCAGCCGCGTGTTTCATCCCCCCGCCCGTGTCGAGGAGCACATCTTCGTGGCTGAGGCGGATCTCGGGCTCGGTCCTGTCCTTCAGGTGGAGTGCGATCTGCTGGGCCAAATGATGCGTGTTGACGACCGCGCGCGGCACGTCCGCGCGGCAGAGAAGATCGAGTGTGCGATCGAGGAGGGTTCGCCCCCCGATCTCGATGAGCGGTTTCGGCGTGAAGAGCGTCAGCGGCCGCATGCGCGTACCGAGACCTGCGGCGAAGACCATGGCGCACTCGGGCGTCATGTCGACTGCATCCGTGCGAGCACGTCCGGCGTCGGGGGCGGTGCCGTGCGGTCCACCCAGTCGCGCAGGGCGGTGAGGCGGGGATGGGCGAGATCTCGCATCAAGTGTCCCCAGACCCGCGGCATGTGGCGGAGATAGTCCGGGCGCCCGTCGCGACGCGCGAGCCGTGCGAAGAGGCCGAGGATCTTGAGATTGCGCTGCGCGCCAAAGACCGCCATCGATGCTCCGAGGTCCTCGATTGTTGTCCCCGACGCGTCTGACATCTGGTTGAGGGCAGCGGATCGGGTTGCGTCCGATACGTCGCGCCGCGCGTCTTCAAGCAGCGAGACGAGGTCATAGGCCGGATGGCCCGCACGCGCATCCTGATAGTCGAGAAGCCCGACACGTGCCGCGCCCGTCCGCGCCGGCAACCAGATCAAGTTCTCGGCGTGAAAATCGACCAAGACTGGAACCGTCGGCGCGGTGGGGAGGGCGGCCACGGCCTCAAGGGTCAGGCCCTCGAGGGCCCTTGCCTCTGGCGGCGGCAGCGCGTGGCCCCGCGCCACTGGCACATACCAGAGCGCGAAGCGCCGCACCTCCTCGCTCAGGATGGCGTCGTCATAGGCCGGCAGGCCCTCCGCCGGGCTCTTCTGAATGCGGGCCAGCACATCCACGGCCGCTGCGTAGAGAGCGCCCTCGTCGCCAGGTTCGGCTTCGAGCCATCGGGCAAAGAGCGCGTCGCCGAGGTCTTCGAGAAGCAGGAACCCGCGATCGGGATCGGCGTTGTAGATGGTCGGCGCGCTGAGCCCGATCCTGCGCAGGCGATCTGTGATCCGGGTGAAGGCGTCGATGCCGGGGCCGGCATCGGGCCAGTCCATCAGAACGCGTCCTCCGGCGCGAAAGTAGCGCCGCGTCGAGGCGTCGCCCGCAAAGGGCACTGGCGCTTCCGCGATGTATGACTGGGACAGGAAGGCCGCGCGCTCCTCCTCTCGTGGGGGGCTTGCGATCGCACTGCGTATGGCCTCCCACCGACCGCCCTGCGCCGAGATCTCGGCCAGGCGCCCATGGGGCGTGGCCGAGAGCGAGATGGCGAGGGCCCGTTTTGGGCGGAGCGGGCCGAGGCGGTCCGGCCACTCGACCAGAGTGACCGCGTCGTCGAAGGCCTCGACCAAGCCGAGCTCTGTGACCTCGTCGGGACCGCTGAGACGGTAGAGATCCGCGTGCCAGAGGGTCGTGTCTCCGGCGCTGTAGGTTTGGACCAGCGTAAAGCTCGGGGAGGGGATGTCGTCCACCGTCCCGAAGGCTGCGAGGCGGGCGGCAATGATGGCGCGGGCGAGGGTGCTTTTGCCTGCGCCAACGGGTCCTGACAACAGGATCGTGTCGCCCGGCGTCAAATGCGGGGCGAGGCGTCGTCCAAGGGCCTCTGTGGCCTCCGGGTTGGCGAGATGGATGGTTTCCGGCACCCGCATCCTGCGCTTGCTTTGCCCCGACCCTGCCGCCGGCGCCGGAGAGGTGCAAGGGCGATCCGCGTGGGGATGGGGACGGGCGCTCTTGGCCTTTGGCCAAGTCGCCCCGCCCCCCATCCCCGACGGACGCGCATGCTCGGGGCTTGGCGCGCGTTGGGGGTCGTTTTGCGGCGGGGTGTGAGTGGCTTTGGGGTGTGAAGGGGCTGAGCGAGGCGCCCGGTCAGAACGGGATTGTGAGGCTCCTGTCGTTCTGGCTCTCCGTCTTGAAGGCGGATGGCGTTCTCGTGCTCCGCCTCGGACGTCGCTTTGTGTGTCACCCGACTTGCGAGCAGGAGGCTGGCGTTGCGGGGCACGGTGGTCTCGATGCCTGAACACAATGAGGCTTGGGGCGCGCCGAGCTTTTGCGGGCCGCCGCCCGACGGCACCGCGAGCGGGGTTGGCTTGGGCGGGAGCGCCATCGCGGGTCGTTGCTGGGGAGCGGGTGATCGTCGCTCTACCGCGCTCACGGATCGGAGCCGGATGGGCCGTGGAGGTGCTGCGCGGATCTGCTGGCTTTAGGTTACGCAGATGATGAGGGTGAAGGGTCACGGTTCATTTGGCCCGTGATCAAGTGGCGCGGACATGCGCTTTGACGTCGGCCTGCTCGCTCTGATCGATCGACCGCCTCTCACTGGCGTGGGCCGGCAAAGGTCGATGGCGGTCCACTTGCCAAAAGGAGTGTTTACGGTGCGGCGAAGGCAGCGCGCTCCTCCGCGCCGCAGATGCCCGCGGCGCAGCGCTCGAGCGCTGCGATCTTGGCCGGCGTCGGTGTGTCGTCGTGCGTGCCGCCGCAGGGGCCGATTGTGAGCCGCAGTCCGGCCTCCGTCGCGTCGAGGAGCATGAGACCCGCCTTGTCTGAGGGAGGGTAGGTGCCACACCACGGGCCAAAGCAGATGGCCCGCACCAGCACCGTCTCAGGGGCGGGAGCGCCAAGGAGGCGCCCCTCGAATGCCATCTCGACATCGAGAGGGGGCGCTTCCGCGGTCGGTGTGGGGAGGGGGAAGAGCGGTGTCAGTTGGCCGATCCCCACGACAAGAGAGGGGCGCGATGCCAAGGTCTCGACGAGGTTGGCGGGCAGACAGGAGAGGGCCCCGGCCTCGGTCGCTATGGCCAGTGTGACCAGCATCAGGATCCTTCGCATGTCTCCCCCCTCGCTTCGGATCGCCCTGACTGGAGAGTGATCAGATCGGCCCTTTTCTTTCGGGGCCGGGTCGCGTAGACCGTCGGCCTCGGCGGCAGAGCACACCCTTGGAGGATCGCCGCCTTCAACCGAGGAGACAACCCACATGGCCGAGACTGAAGCTCTCGCAGCCACGACGCGCGCGGGGACAGGCAAGGGGGCCGCCCGCGCAGCCCGTCGTGAAGGGATGGTGCCGGGCGTCATTTATGGCGGCGGCGCGGACCCTGTGTCGATCAATCTATCCTTCAACACGCTCCTGACGCGGCTTCGGGCGGGGAAGTTCATGTCCTCGCTTCTGACGCTCTCCGTCGACGGCAAGGAGGAACGCGTGATCTGTCGCGCGGTCCAGCGGGACGTGGTCAAGGACCTGCCGCTGCATGTCGATTTCCTGCGCCTCTCGCCGCGGAGCCGGATCAACCTCTTCATCCCCGTCGAGTTCATCGACGAGGCCGAGTGCCCGGGGATCAAGCGGGGCGGCGTCCTGACGATCGTCCGCCCGGAGGTGGAGTTGAAGGTGACCGCGGGCGACATCCCCGAGAAGATCGTGGTCAGCCTCAAAGGGCTCGGCGTCGGGCACACGATCACGATCTCATCGGTTGAGCTTCCCGAGGGCACGCGGCCGATGATCACCGACCGCGACTTCGTGATCGCCAACATCACTGCGCCGAGCGGTCTGGCCGCGGCCAGCGACGAAGAAGAGGACAGCGAGGAGGGCTGACACGGCCCCCCGATGGAGCCGTGCCATGAAGCTCGTCATCGGTCTTGGCAATCCCGGCGCGAAATACGCGCGGAACCGCCACAACATTGGGTTCATGGCGGTCGAGGCGGTCGCCGCGGCCCATGGCTTTGGTCCCTGGCGCGACAAGTTCCAGGGCCAGCTCTCGGAGGGGCGCTTCGGATCGGCGAAGGCGCTCCTCCTAAAGCCCACCACCTACATGAACAACTCAGGCCAGTCGGCGGCCGCGGCGATCAGGTTCTACAAGCTGTCGCTCGAGGACGTGATCGTCTTCTACGACGAGCTCGATCTCCAGCCCGGCAAGTGTCGGGTGAAGCGGGGCGGCGGAACCGCGGGGCACAACGGCATCCGCTCGCTCCATGCTCATATCGGGCCGGACTACCTCCGGGTTCGCCTTGGGATCGGCCATCCCGGGGACAAGCGGCTTGTCTCCAACCACGTGCTCGGCGACTTCGCCAAGGCGGATCAGGACTGGCTGGACGCGCTTCTGGCGGGGATCGCGGATGGCGCACCGAGCCTCGTGTCGGGCGACGAGAGCGGGTTTATGAACGCCGTCGCACTCCGCACGGCGCCACCGCGCACCGCCCCCAAACAGCCGCCTGCCGCAGAGCCCCCGTCACAGGCAGCGCCCGCGCCCGACAAACGCTCAGCGCTGCAGCGGCTGCTCGACAAGTTCAACTGACGGACGCGGCATCGGGGCGGGATGCCGGGACGTCGAGCAGCTCCTCGATGAAAAGGCTGAGGAGTTGCGTGCGGTTCGACACGCCAGCCTTGCGGTAGATCGAAGCGCTTTGCGCCTTGACGGTCCCGTCGCTCGTCTCGCGGAGGGCCGCGATTTCGGCAATAGTAAACCCCTTGAGCGTGAACCAGGCGACATCGCGCTCCGCCGGTGTCAGCCCCCAGCGCTGGAACCGCTCCTCCAGAAGCTCAGCAAAGGCGCGGGAGGCGGCGGAGAGGCGACGTTCCATCAACCGATTGCGGGCGAGGGTCACGAGCAACGTCCGGAGGCCGATCGTGAACCCGATCACGAGGCCGAGCGCCGCGCCGATCTCGATCGCTTCGCGAAGCTGCCAGCTGATTGGCTGCGTTCGGATCCCGAGGACGGCCGCGCCGATGTCCCAGACAAAAAACACCGTCGCCGCAAACTGGATCGGCACGACCAGCCAAAGGAGGGCGCCTAGGGGTGGCAACGCTGACCTCCATCAATCGTCATCGTCGTCTCCGTCGTCGTCATCCCCTTCGTCATCGTCGTCGTCATCATCATCATCGTCGCGATCGTCGTCGTCACGATCATCGTCGTCGCGATCGCGGTCGCCACGGTCGTCGCCTCCAATCGGATCATCATCGTCGCTGGCGCCCCGGCGTGGCACGAGCGGGGCGCCGCTCGACGCCCCGCTCTCGATGTTGACGAGATAGTCTCGCAGGATCTCGCCGGTTGTCGGCACGACAACAAGCTCGCGGCGAAACCGGTCCGTCCGCGCCACGACCCTGATCCGGCCGAGCCACGTGCGCTCCACCTCCTCTACGACAAAGCCCTGTCGCTGGAGTTGGTCCGTGACCTGCTCGACCACGCTCTGTGCCGGCGCGGCCGAGGCGCAGAGGACGACAAGGGCCATCGCACATGCAAGACGCAGGATCATATCCGCCTCATCTGTGAGCGGGGCCGGCAGGCGGCCCCGCTGTCGATCTACGCGGCATCAACGCCCGACATCAATCGTCGTCGTCATCGTCGTCGTCATCATCGTCATCGTCATCATCGTCGTCGTCATCCCGGTCGCGGTCGCGGTCCCGATCACGGTCCCGGTCGCGATCACGATCCCGGTCGTCGCGGTCCCGATCCCGGTCGTAGTCCCTGTCGTCCCGATCCCAGTCGTCGTCATCGTCATCGTCGTCACGGTCATCGCGGTCGCGGAAGAAGTCACGCAAGGCGCGCCGAACGTCGCGGCGCTCCGAGCGTTCATGTGAGGCCACGAGCACCGGCTCGACGCCCTCACTTTGGACCGTTTGGAGAATGTCCGACACAGCGTCCGCCGAAAGAGCTGGGATCGCCGGCAGCGAGCGTGTGAGTGCAGCCGTCGACGCGCTGGCGCCAGCGGCCGCGCCGAGCGCAAGCGCGAGGGACAGGGGAAGAAGTCTCGTTTTCATGTTTGCCTCCAGGCATGTAACGGACCGCGCCAGTGCGGCCGATGCGCTGGAGGTAGGGGCAGGGCGCGCCGCCGCGCCATTGCCCGAGGGTTTACGTGGGGCCTTCTAAACCGAAGTTGAGGCGCGGTCAGTCCTTCCGGAAGAACTTTTTCTCGCGCGGCTTGCCGTCCCAGCCGGGTTTTCCTTTGGGTCGGTCCGGATAGGGTTTGCCGCCGCCCTCGCGGTCGCCGCGAAAGGGCTTTGCCCGGTCGTTCTGCGGGCGAGGGCCCGGCTTCGGTGGTCTGCTGTCTTCGTCGCGGGGCTCCCACTTCTTGAGAAGGGCTGCGGGGAACGCGTCGCGCCCGATCACACCCTCGTGACACCAGACCGTGCGCACAACGCCATCCTCCACTGCCTCGACGCCCATCCGCATTGATCCTGACGTCAGGACGACGATGTCGCCCACCCCGAGCTCAGCCATGTTTGAGACCTTTCACGTGCGCGGTGCCCCAAGCCCGCGCTCCAGGGCGACCTGATGTCAGAGCTTGCGCCCCGGGTCCAGCGAATTCAGCGCTGCGCCAGAGAGAGTGATGAAGGCCCACGGTGCGCTGCATCGGCCAGGCGAAGCACGTCAAGAGCCGCCCGCCGCATCGATCCTGGCGCACTCCGAAGCGTTTTGGCCGCTCCTTTGTGCGGGGCTGCCGGCGCGAACGCCTCCGCCGGCGCCCCAATGGCATGGGTGGCGCGGGTCGGAGACTCCGGCTCGGTTGCCGATCGAGCGGCGCGCACGTGCCAGGCTCTCGAAACGCTGGACGCCGCGCACCCTCAAAGATCGGATGTGGCTGTCCATCATGCCGTTGCGTCGGCGCGAGCGCGGCGCGACACCCACCCGGTGGCGGCCGTGAGTCCTTGCGCGGTGTCTGTCTTCACGAAACGACCAGCGCCCGCATGGACCCGAGGAGCGGTCCGGCCCGGTGGAGGACCAAGTCCGCAGGCAGTGCTTAGAGGGCACCTCGGTGACCCCGGGTGTCGATGGGGCTGCCATGGTCTAGGCCGGACAGTCTGCAGCACCGCGACCGACCTTGCTCCTCGGACGGCCGCGGATCGAGGGGTTACCGAGCCAGGCTCGACGCATTCGTCTGCAGTTTGAGTTTCTCCGATGCCCAGGCTCTCAGCGGATCGCGGAGCTGTGCCTCGTGTTCGTGGCAAAAAGGGAGGGGCCGAAGCCCAGTGTCCATGCCTTCGCCCGTGCCATCGACCCTACTCTCGATGTCCGAGGACAAGGGAGCGCAACTCCTTCGGCCTGTGGAGATCGTGGTCTTGCCGTCCACGACTGGCTCATTCGAATGGCTCCTCGACCCGATGGCGGAGAGCACTTTCACACCGCCATCTGCTCGCTCAACGGCCCTATGTTCACGGCTTCAGCTCCCCAATGCGCCGTGCCGACGGTGCATTTCAGGTCTGCCTGTCTCTAAACATGCCCGCTTGACGGTGGGGCGTGGCTTACTGCGCTCCCTGGGTGGTCTCTGCTTCGCGAGCGGCGGCCGTGAGCTCTTCGTGGCTCATGTTTCGCACTTGCGTGGCCAGCCACCAGATGTTGCCGCACGGGTCCGACACACCGCCGGCCCGGTCGCCGTAGAACTGTTCGGAGATGGGCATCATCTCCGTCCCGCCGGCCGCGAGCGCCGCCGCGAAGGCCGCATCCACATCCTCGACATAGAGATGGAGGAATGCGGGATAGCGCATCTCCTCGCCACCGTCGGACAACAGGACCGTCGACCCGGCCACCTCCACCGCCGCATTCCAGATCCGCCCGTCACTCCGCAAGAGTGGCTCCCCCAGACGACGGGCCCCGAACGCGGCTTCGGCAAAGGCGATCACGCGATCCACGCCGGAGACGATGATCATGGGGGCGAGGGCGGTGTGGCGTTCGGGCTTCCAGGTCATTCCGTCTCCGTCAGGCGCTTGGGTGCCAAAGTCGTGCTTCGATGTCTCGGCGTCTTGGCCCTGGATGCAAAAACCGGCTCTCCGATGCTATCATGAGATGGACGTCTGCCAAAAGTCCCCCGCGACGCGACCTCCGTCTTCGGTGACCGCCGGGAGCGGGGGGCACGAACGCCCGCGGCCCTGACTTGTTGCTCAATGGTCCCCAAAACACTCCGTGCGGCACCGGATCGATCCGGGTCGGACAGGCGGAGAGGTCACCGAAGCGGCGCTGGGCAGCCCTTACATCTCCTGGCCGAGGGCGTCTGCGACCGTGAAGATGTCTTTGTCGCCGCGGCCGCACATGTTCATCACCATCAGATGGTCCGGTGGCAGGTCGGGCGCGATCTTGGTGACGTGGGCGAGGGCGTGGGAGGGTTCGAGGGCGGGGATGATGCCCTCAAGCGCGCAGCAGAGCTGGAACGCCTCGAGCGCCTCGGCATCCGTGACGGAGACATACTCGACGCGGCCCATATCGTGGAGCCACGCGTGCTCCGGCCCGATGCCGGGGTAGTCGAGGCCCGCCGAGATCGAGTGACCCTCGAGGATCTGGCCGTCCTCATCCTGCAGGAGGTACGTGCGGTTCCCGTGGAGAACGCCCGGGCGGCCGCCGGTGAGGCTTGCCGCGTGCTCCATCCGGTCGTCGACGCCGTGTCCGCCCGCCTCGACGCCGATGATCCGGACGTCGCGATCGTCAAGGAACGGGTGGAAGAGGCCCATGGCGTTGGAGCCGCCGCCAATACAGGCGACCAGGCTGTGCGGGAGCCGTCCCTCGGCGGCCTGCATCTGCTCGCGGGTCTCGCGACCGATGATCGACTGGAAGTCGCGGACCATGGCGGGGTAGGGATGCGGCCCCGCGACGGTGCCGATGCAGTAGAATGTGTCGCGGACATTGGTGACCCAGTCCCTGAGCGCCTCGTTCATCGCGTCCTTCAGCGTGGCGCGGCCGGAGGTCACCGGGATCACCTCCGCACCGAGGAGCTTCATGCGGAAGACGTTGGGCTTCTGCCGCTCGACATCTGTCGCGCCCATGAAGACCACGCATTTGAGGCCGAACCGGGCACAGACGGTTGCGGTCGCGACGCCGTGCTGGCCGGCGCCGGTCTCAGCGATGATCCGGGTTTTGCCCATGCGGCGCGCGAGAAGGATCTGGCCGAGCACATTGTTGATCTTGTGAGCACCGGTGTGGTTCAGCTCATCGCGTTTGAGGTAGATCTTGGCGCCGCCCAAGTGCTCGGTCAGACGCTCCGCGAAGTAGAGCGGGGAGGGCCGCCCGACATAGTGGGTCCAGAGATGGTCCATCTCCGCCCAAAAGGTCGGATCCGTTTTGGCGTGGGTGTAGCACTGCTCGAGGTCGAGGATGAGCGGCATCAGGGTTTCGGAGACGAAGCGACCGCCGAAGATGCCAAAGCGGCCCCGCTCATCAGGGCCGGTGCGATAGGAGTTTAGCGTTTCTGTCGGCATGGCGCGTCCCCTTCTCAAGCGCTGCCCCTCTTAGACGCTCCACTCGGCGAGGGAAAGGCGCCGTGGGCGCTGCGGCGAGAGGGCGCTGGTCAGGCGGGCTCAGGCACCGCAGCGGCCGCGGCAAGAAAGGCCCGGATCTGCGCGGGATCCTTGACGCCCCGAGCACGCTCCACCCCGGACGAGACGTCCAGCACAGGCGCGCCGGTTGCTGCCACGGCCGCAGAAACGGTCTCGGCCGTCAGCCCGCCCGCGAGCATCCAGGGCACGTGCCACTTTCGCCCTGCCAGCAGCCGCCAGTCGAAGCGCGTGCCGTTGCCGCCCGGCCGCGTGGCGCCTGGGGGCGCTTTGGTGTCGATGAGCAGCCGGTCCGCGACGCCCTCGTAGCGGTCGATTTGGGAGAGGTCGCCCTCCTCCGCCAAACCGATGGCCTTCATGACAGGCAGGCCGGTGACTGCCCTGACCTCGGCGACACGCTCGGGCGTTTCCTCGCCATGGAGCTGGATCATGTCGAGCGGCACCGCCGAGAGGACATCGGTCAGCGTCGCATCGTCGGGATCGACAAAGAGGCCCACCGACCGCACGCCGTTGGGCAACGCGCGGGCGAGCCGCGCCGCCGTCACTGTGTCAACACATCGGGGTGAGCGGGCAAAAAACACCAAACCGATATAGGCGGCCCCCGCCGAGACCGCGGCCGTCAGCCCTGCGTCTTCCGTGATCCCGCAAATCTTGACCTGAACTCCTTCAGGCATTCTTGCCGGCGGATTCGAGGATTGCGAGAACCTCGTCTTCTTCGGAGAGGTGCCGCTTCCGAAGGGCTGTGACCTCATTGGCCAGCTGCTCGGCCTCGCGGCGCTTTCTGCGGGCCATCTGGCGATGTTTGCCCTCACGCAGGTACTCGATCACATAGCCGAGGACGAGGCCGAGACCGATGGAGGCGAGGGAGACCACGAAGAGCGGGAGGTCGATCGAATACGCGTAGACCTCGCTCAGC
>JBCDHQ010000040.1:0-21068 GCA_038749815.1 Pseudomonadota bacterium
ATGAGAACCGTGGGACCGGTGCCGCCCTTCACAACGGTGATGGGGGTCGGGATGACCGAGTGTGCGTGGCGGTGATCGGAGTGGATCAGCGGCACCACCCCGTGCCGCGTTCCGTCTGCGCTGAGATCAATCGAGGGGACCAGCATCACACGCCGAGAGTGGCATAGACCATGTCCATATCCGCACGGGTCCCGAGCGTCATACGGATCGCCGGCGCACCGCCGAACTCCGGCAGAAGCCTGACGAGGATGTTCGCGCGTCTCAGCGCCTGGACGGCCTCCGGCACTGCGTCAGGTGCGAGACGGCCCGCCCTGAGCAGGAGAAAGTTCGCCTGGCTCGGCGCGACATCCCAGCCGGCGCGGGAGAGGCGCGTGGTGGCTTCCGCACGGATGCCACGCACCTCTGACACCACTTGGGCCAGGTGATCCGGGTCATCGAGGGCAGCGAGTGCGCCCGCAAGCGACGGTCGGGGGATCGGGAAGGAGGGGATGAGACGCTTGACGACGCGGATCATGTCCGCATGCCCCGCGGCCCACCCCACCCGAAGACCTGCGAGACCGTAGGCCTTGGAGAATGTTCGAAATGTCAGTGTGTTCCGGCTGCTGCGGGCGAGGTCCAGCCCGCCGTCGCCGTAGTTCGAGAACTCGATATAGGCCTCGTCGAGGATCAGGAGCACATCGGGCCGCAGCGCCGCATGGATCCGGGCAATCGCCTCTTCGGGGATTAGACGCCCGGTCGGATTGCCCGGATTGTCGATCAGCACGATCCGCGTTGCGGGCGTCAGCGCCTCGAGGATGGCCGCGACTGGATCGCCCTCGCGCTCAACTGTGATCCGGCGCGCCTCGCAGGTGAGGGTGTAGTTGCGGAACTTCTGAAAGCCGTCCTTAAAATAGATCACCTCGCTGCCCGGTCCCGCGAACGCCATCATCGCCAGCGGCAGAAGGAGCTCCCCACCGCCGACGGAGACCACCTGCTCCGCCTCGAAGCCGAAGCGCGCGCCGAGCGCTTGGTTGAGGGAGTGCGCCTCCGCGATCGGATAGTGGTTCAGCGCCATCTCGGCCGGATCCTGGCGCAGCGCCTCATAGACTGCCGGTGACGGTCCGAACCGGCTCTCATTGGTGTTGAGGAGGATGGCGCCCTCGGGGAGGTCGGTCATCGCGGCGAGGGGAAACTCCGGGATCTCCGCGATGCAGGGGCGGGGCAGGGGGCCGGTCACCGCTCGAGCCTCGCGAAGAGGCGCGAGAGGCCGAAGCAGATCACGAAGTAGAAGGCCGCGCAGGTGAGCCAGGCTTCGAAAATCATCCGGGTGGAGGCCACCAGCTCAAGCGTTTTGAACGTCAGCTCCTGAACCGAGATCAGCGAGACGATGGAGCTGTCCTTGACGAGGGAAATGAACTGGTTCGCGAGGGGCGGCACAACTTTCTTCATCGCCTGCGGCAGGACGATGTAGCGCATCTCCTGCCAGTGGGTCATGCCGATGGAGCGTGCCGCCTCGCGCTGGCCCCGCTCGATCGACTGGATCCCGGCGCGGATGATCTCGCCCACAAACGCGCTCTCGAACAGGGCGAGAACGACGGTACCTGCCACAAGCTGCGGAAAGAGCCGCATGTTCCCGAAGAAGAACTCCCAGACGGCCGCATCCTCGGACCGGGCAATGCCACGGGCCCACCGCTCGAGCCCGAGGGCCTCGATCATCGGGACCGAAAGGAAAAAGAAGAAGATGAAGATGACGACGACGGGCGGGATGTTGCGCAGAAACTCGACATATGTCCTGGCGAGGAGCTGGACGGTCAGATTGCGCGAGGTGCGCGCAAGGCCGAGGATCACGCCGAAGACCAGCGACAGGAGGCCTGCGTAGATGCAGATCCGGATCGTCGTCATAAGGCCCTGGAGGAGGAGGTTTGCAAACCACTCCTCCCGCACGGTGTGCCAGCCGAGGATGTAGTTCGGGATCAGATGCCAGCGCCACTTGTAGTTCAGCGTGCCGGCGATCTGCGTCCAAACATACCCCACAAAGAGGATGACGAGGGCGAGGATCACCCAGTCCACCCAATGGAGGCGCGGTATCAGCCTGGTCACACGCATCGTGCTGCCGGGGCGGGCCGGGGCCCGCCCCGTCCCACTCAGTCGGGGACCATGTCGGCCCACTCCTCGCCGCGGAACCAGTAGTCGTGACGCTCCTTCAACCAGCCGTTCCGGGTGTGCACGCCGATCCAGTTGTTGAAGAAGTTGATGGCGTCCGGATCCCCCTTGCGCATCGCGAAGGCCTCGCCCGAGGCCTCAAACGCATAGTCGAAGGGGACATAGAGGGTTTCGGGGTAGCGGCGCGCCTCGGACGAGGGCAGCGGCTCGGAGGCCATGGTGGCATGGACGTTGCCGTTCAGAACTTCCTGGGTCGGTGCGCCCTCATCGTCGAACTGCACGATCTGTGCGAGCGGGAACTGCGACATGATCGTCTCGACTGTCGTCGCGCCGCGTCGGGCCGCAAAGGTCACGTCGGGGCTGTTGAAATCCTCGAGCGAAAAGCCCTCGGTCATCGCCCTGTTGGCCAGAACCGTCGCGCCCGAATAGGCGTAGGGGTCGGAGAAGTTGATCGTGAGGTTCCGCGAGGCCCGGATCGACATGCCGGAGATGATCACGTCGAATTGCCCCGCCACGAGCGCCGGGATGATCCCGTCCCAGGCGGTCGGCGTCCACTCGACATCGACGCCCATGTCGTCGGCGAGTTTCTGGGCGACGTCGATCTCGAACCCGACGAGATCGCCGTTGACGTCTCGCATCGTCCAGGGCCGGAACATGGAGATCCCGACCTTCAGAACCCCCTCGCGTTTGATCGATTCAATCACGCTCTCGCTCGAGAGCGCTTGCGTCGCTGATTGGGCAAGGGTCTGGCCGGCGCCCCCGAGGGCCAGTCCGGCGGCAAGGGCGAGCCCGAGGGCCCGTTTTGTGAGGGTCATGGTCGTGGTCCTTCCTGTTGGTCTTGTCTTGGGGATTAGGTGTGCTTGACGCGCGCCTCGAGGGCCGTGACGCCGAACGACATGAGGAGCGTGATCACCAGGTAGATGACCGCCACTGTGAACCAGATCTCAAAACTCATATATGTGTCGGAGATCAGGTTGCGCCCGACGGTCGTCAGCTCTGCGACGGCGATGACGCTGACGATGGCGGACGATTTGACGAGTTGGATCGCCTCGCCGGTCAGCGGCGGCAGCATCAGCGGAACGGATTGCGGCAGCACGATGTAGCGGTAGGCCTGCGCCTCGGTCATGCCGATCGAGGCGGCGCCCTCCCACTGGCCCTTGGGGACGGAGAGGATGCCGGCCCGGAAGATCTCGGAGAGGAGTGCGCCGTGGAAGATCCCGAGGCAGAGGATTGAGGAGGTCAGACGGTCCCAGCCGAAGATCGGGCCGAGCACGTAGTAAAAGAGGTAGACCAGCACGAGAAGCGGCATGTTCCGCAAAAACTCGAGGAGCGCGAGCGCCAGCGCCTTGCCCACCACGAGGGTGGAGAGCCGCGCGAGCGCCATCAGGAGACCGACCGCGACGGCCAGCAGAAACGAGCCGATCGAGAGGACGAAGGTCATACCCAGGCCCACGATGAGCTCGCCAAGTTGGAAGCCGTCCTCGGTATAGGTCCAGAGGTAGCGTGGAATGTTGTACCATTGCCAATTGTAGCCCATCTGCGCGGCACCGGCGTACGCCCCGTAGATCAGCATCCCCATGACGAGCGCATAGAGCCCGATGGCAAAGCCGGTGGAGCCGGTGATGCGCTGGGCCAGTGGCGGCTGGCGTGGCAAAAGGGCGCCGGTTTCGGTCGTGACGGCCATCAGTGCTGCAGGATTTTCTGAAGGAACGCGCGGCAGCGCTCGGTCCGCGGTTCCGTGAAGAAGGCCTCCGGTGCGGCAACCTCGACAATCTCGCCCGCGTCCATGAAGACCATTCGGTCGGCAACCTTGCGGGCAAAGCCCATCTCATGCGTGACGACGACCATGGTCATGCCGTCTTCGGCGAGCTCGACCATGACGTCGAGCACTTCGTTGATCATCTCCGGGTCGAGCGCTGAGGTTGGCTCATCGAAGAGGATGATCCGACACTCCATGCACAGGCTCCGCGCGATCGCGACACGCTGTTGTTGGCCGCCGGAGAGATGTCGTGGGTACTTGTCGGCCTGCTCGGGGATGTGCACGCGCTCAAGATAGCGCCGCGCGACCGCTTCGGCCTCGTGTTTTGGCAGTTTGCGCACTTTGAGCGGCCCGATCATCAAGTTCTCGAGCACGGTCAGATGCGGAAAGAGGTTGAACTGCTGAAACACCATCCCGACATCCTGGCGCAGCCGGTGGACATCGCGTGAGCCCTCGTAGACTTCCGCCCCTTGGACGGTGAGCTGGCCCCGCTGATGAAACTCCAGCGCGTTAAAGCAGCGGATCAGGGTCGACTTGCCGGAGCCCGAGGGGCCGCAAATCACCACCCGCTCCCCCTCGGCGACATCGATCGAGATGTCCTTCAACGCGTGGAAGTCGCCGTAGTACTTGTCGAGGTTCCGCGCACTGATCACCGCCCCGCCCGTCACATCCAGATCCTCTGCCCCGCCGCGTTTGCTGACCCATAAACGCTACGTGGCGACGCCGTTCAGGCAACAAAAATTCAAAGTTCTGGCGCCGACGGCCCCCGCGCAGGGAACTGCCGCACAAATATTGAGCGCGACCGCTCTCCAACGTGGCACAGTATTTGAAAAACTGTTGTAGGACAGAGTTTTATGGGACACTCAAGATGAGATGAAACCGATCGCAACACCCCTGACCCAGGCCCTCGCCGAAGGCAAACTGACCCGCGAGGAGCTGCGCGCGTTTATGGCCCGCTCCGACGGGCCGGCGCTTCGACGCTTGGTGCTCTGGGCGCTCGTTGTGGTGGCGACCGGTGGTCTGATCGCGCTGGCTTGGGACAGCTGGCTGATCTGGCCGGCGATGTTTCTTCACGGGATCGTCTTGGTGCATCACTTCTCGCTCGAGCATGAATGCGTCCACAGCACAGTGTTTCGCACCCGGTGGCTCAACAAGGTGGTGGGCACACTCTGTGGGCTGATCATCATTCTCCCCTTCAAGCATTTTCGCTACGAGCATTGCGACCATCACACCTTCACCCAGCTCGAGGGCGAGGATCCTGAGCTGGTTCCGATGCCGGAGAGCGTCGCGGGGTATGTCTGGTACATCTCGGCTGTACCGTACTGGCGGACGAAGTTCCGCGAGCTCGCGCAGCATGCCGCCGGCCGACTGACGGATGAGGAGAAGCGGTTCATCCCGAACGTCGAACACCGCGCGGTCTTTCTCGAGGCCCGGGCGATGCTGGTCGGCTACGCGGCGCTTTTCGGTCTGATGGCCGCGACCGGCTGGTGGGCGCCGCTTTGGTACTGGCTGATCCCCCTCTTTCTCGGTGAGCCGGTGATGCGCTTTATCCGCATGACGGAACATGTGGGGCGCCCGACGGTGGCCCAAATGCACGAGAACACGCGGACCAACCTCGTCTCGCTTCCATGGCGTTTTCTCGCCTGGAACATGAACTACCACGCGGAGCATCACTACGCGGCCTCGGTGCCCTACCACGCACTGCCCCGGCTTCACGAGAAGCTCAAGGACCACATTTACGTGGAGCCCGCGGGCTATCTCGGCGCGCATCGCGACATCCTGCGCCAGCTCCTTGGCGGAGCGCCCGTGCGTGGCGGATAAAGCCTGGCACGATCTGATTGCCGTCAGCGCGCTTCGCACACGTTGGGTCACGCGGGTCGATTTTGGCGCGCGGCCTTTGGCTGTGTTCGACACCCCGACTGGCATTTTCGTGTCGCTCGCCCTCTGCAACCATGGCGGTGCCGATCTCTGTGACGGGTATTTCGACGGACATGTGATCGAGTGTCCGTTGCACCAGGGTGCCTTCGATGTCCGTGATGGCCGACCGGTGGATGCCCCGGTGACGCGGCCGATGAAGACCTTTCCGAGCCGGGTGGTGAACGGCGTCGTTCAGATCGAGATCTGATCGTGTCGCACCGGGACCGTCCTAGACGTCTCCGTACTCCAGCGCCGCCGCCGCCAGATGGCGAATTTGCGCGTCAGTCTCCGCTTGCGGTTTGTTGGCCAGAGCGTCGAGCCGAAAGTTCTTTCTCATGAGGGCCATTCCAAACAGCGCCGCCAGAAGCAGCGCGGCCCGCTCCTCGGCGTGGTTGCCGCCGAGTTTTCTCGCCAACGGGTCTGCCAAGCCCCGCTGGACCATGCAGCGGATCTTTCCGCCCATCTCAGGGTCGATGATGTTCGTGAGCAGCATCGTGAACACGTTGGTCTCGTCCGTGCCCGGATCGCAGGGGTGCGCAAAGCTCGCCACTGCCGCCGCCAACACGCAGTCGCGATCAACCTCCAGCGCCTCCCATGTCGGGATCTCCGCCAAGGTTGCCTCAAAGAGCCCCTGCTTGCTGCCGAAGTAGCGAGAGACCAGTGCGACATCGACACCTGCGGACTTGGTGATGTCGCGGACGGACACGTTTGAATAGCCGCGCGCCCAAAACAGCTCACGGGCGGCGGTCAACAGCTTGTCCCGGGTGGAGGGCGTTTGGTCCATGGGGCCATGTAGCAGGTTGCAGGACCGGGTCAACAGCCGTTGACAACCGCGACTGCCGCACATAGGTGAGCGTCAACGCTTGTTGACCCACTGGAGAGATCGATGGCAAACACAGCTCTAATCACCGGCGCATCATCAGGGATTGGCGCCGAGTTCGCGCGCTACCACGCGCGAAAGGGCGGGGATCTTGTCGTTGTGGCCCGCAGGAAGGACCCGCTGGACGCCCTCAAGGCCGAACTGGAGCGCGCGCACTCGGTGAGTGTCACGGTCATCGCAATGGATGTCGGCACGCCAGAGCAGGCCAGAGACCTCCATAAGACAGTCACCTCCCAGGGCATCGAGGTGGACATTCTGATCAACAATGCGGGTTTTGGCGGCCACGGCGCGTTTCTCGACCGGGATCTCGCCCAAGACACGGCCATGATCGACCTGAACGTCTCGTCGCTCGTTGCGCTCAGCCATTTGTTTGGCGCCGACATGAAGGCGCGCGGGGGCGGCAAGATGCTGCAGGTCTCCTCAACCGCCAGCTTTGCCCCAGGGCCCTATCAAGCGGTCTACTTTGCCACGAAAGCGTTCGTCACGTCCTTCAGCCAGGCCATCGATCAGGAAATGCGCAAGCATGGGATCACATCGACGGCGCTCTGCCCGGGTCTCGTCAACACGGAGTTCGTTGAACGGGCGGACCTCGGTGGCACGGGGTTGGCCAAGCAAAAGGGCGCCACTCCGGCATCCGTTGCGAAATTCGGGTATGACGCGATGATCGATGGAAAGCTCGTCGTCATCAACGAGACCAGGCTCGCCTTCATGATGAACTGGCTCATCCCCTTGCTGCCACGGCGCCAGGTCTTGACGACGATTGAGGGTATGCAAACCAAGTAGCGGACCCGCTCCCGACCGCGCAAGGACCCAACCATGGTGGTCGGCTCCGCGTTCGCTGCCGCCTCGTGGGTTTTGAGGCGGCTGGAGGCCCATTGGGCCCTCACCGCGGCCAGATCCGTCCTGAGATGAGCCTCCCGCAGGGCCAAAGCTGAGCGATCCCGGTCCACCGAAACCCGAACTGGGCCGTTGATCGCTCGGACTATAGTTGCCGTCGGAGCGAGCACCGGACGGCGCCGCCCGCCGAAAGTGGATCGGCGCGATCGATGAGAACACATCCGTCGTTGACCCGTCGCTTGTGTGGGAGATCTCGCTTTGGTTTCCGGGCTCAGCGCCTTTGTTGACGCCACCTCCCTTTGGCTGAAGGAGTGGGTTCACGGTTTGGGCTGGCGGCCTGCGAATGTTGCGGTCGCGCAGGCATGGAGGCTCCCTGTTGTGGCGGATGGGGTCGACGCGGTCACGCATCGTTTCCCCGAAGACCCACACCGTGACCGGTGCAGTTGAAGCACGGCGACGGCTCCCCATCCTCGGACCAACGAGAACCGTTGAGCGTCTTCATGGTGAGTGTCGGGGCTCGAACGACCTGCGTCGCGCCGATCAGAGCCTTAGCGATGGCGTGTCAGCGCAAGGGCGCTTATCTGATCGCCCAAAGCACGCGTGTCCGCAGCCCGGTCCTGTGGAGTTGCGAGGGCGGAAACGGTCCCATGCAGCGAGTTGCGCTCCGAAACGGGTGCCATCTGTCTCCGAAGGGCGATGGTTCGGAGACCCATGACGCGACCTGTTGTGCAATCCGAAGGATCCGGACGGACAAGACCGAGCCTCTGGCCAGGGCCCAGGTGACCGCGCAAGTCCGCGGTTTCTTGAGAGCGTAATGGACGGTGAAGGAGCGCTGTCTGGGTTCCTCCGACCACCGCACGGTCGCCGCCCACCGTCGGATTTCTTAGAATGAGTTCGACGGTCTGCAGATCGAGGCGGGACCTTTGAAGTTATCCTGGTGCCGCGCGTCTGTGCGAACCGGGTTGGGCAGGCTGGCGGGTCTCAGCACACCTGCTCGGCTGATCTCAGCGGCGCCGTTGCGCTTGCTGCGGCATTGGACGCGTGCCGCGACGCGGTCACGGGCGTCTGGGCTCCGCTGCCATCGTGGGCGGTTCGGGTCACCGTCCTCATCGTCCTCGACAGAGGACCAGACGGCCGCCTTCTCCAGGCGCCGTCCGTGCAAGGTGCAAAACGTGCCGGGCTCAGGTGGTCGGCCCGCGGTCCAAGCCCGCGCTCAGAGAGGGCGCCTATGCCCTTTGTCGTCCTTGGCAGGAGACGACCGCTTCAAGCACAAGGACGATCCGCCTTGGCGACTTCGCAAGTCGCGCCAGGGGAGTATCCATGTCAGAAGGGTGGAGCCCGCCTGGTCCACCGAATTGCGCCGGCGGCCGGCTTGCGGCGCATTTTGGGTGGGCGGGGCGGCATCGCGGCTGGTCCAGCCGCGGCGTGGCGGCCTCTTGCCGGATTGCGCCCCACAGCCTAGTCAGATGACGCAATCCGTGAGGGGTGATATGGCGCAGCAAGAGGACAGGCCAAAGTCGCGCGACCTGGCGCCCCTTCGCCGTTTGGTTCCTTTTTTCGCCCCTTACACGCGACTTGTTGCCCTTGCGCTTGGGGCCCTCCTTGTGACGGCGTGCCTGTCGCTCACCCTGCCGCTGGCCGTGCGTCGGGTGATCGATGGGTTCGGCGGCGAGAGCGTGGCGTTGATGGACGCCTATTTTGGGGCGGCCGTTGGGATTGCGGCGGCGCTCGGGCTCGGCACGGCGCTTCGGTTCTATTTCGTGACGACGCTTGGGGAGCGCGTCGTCGCGGATATCCGCCGAGCGGTCTATGATCGGGTCATTGGGATGAGCCCGATCTTCTTTGAGCGTGTGATGACGGGCGAAGTCTTGTCCCGCCTGACAACCGATACGACGCTCCTCCTCTCGGTGATCGGCTCGTCCGTCTCGGTGGCGCTCCGCAACATTTTGATCCTGATCGGCGGCATCGTCTTTATGGCGCTGACCGCGATCAAGCTGACCGCAATGGTCCTGCTCGTTGTGCCGATCGTCCTGATCCCGATCCTGACGCTCGGCAGGCGGCTCCGCCGTCTCAGCCGAGAGAGCCAAGACCGGATTGCCGAGAGCTCGGGCCAAGCCTCCGAGACGCTGCTGGCTGCTCAGACAGTCCAGGCCTACACGCATGAAGCGGCGAGCCGGGCCTCCTTCAGTTCTCTGACGGAGCGCGCCTTCGAGGCGGCGCAGGCGCGCGTTGGAACGCGTGCGCTGATGACGGCAATCGTGATCTTTGTTGTCTTCTCCTGCATCACCGGCGTCCTCTGGATAGGGGCTCGCGACGTGCGGGAGGGCGTGATGTCCGCGGGTGAGCTGGTGCAGTTCGTGATTTACTCGGTGATGGTGGCCGGCGCGGTCGCGGCGCTGTCGGAGATCTGGGGTGAGCTCCAGCGGGCCGCCGGGGCGACCGAGCGGTTGGTGGAGCTTCTCTCGCTTGAGGATCCGATCCAAGATCCCGAACACCCCCGCAAGGTCGCCGAAACTGCCGGACGGATCACGTTCGAGGGCGTGTCGTTTCGCTATCCCGCCCGCCCGTCGGTGGAGGCTTTGGCCGAGATCGATCTCGAGATCACACCCGGCGAGACAGTGGCCCTGGTCGGTCCGTCGGGCGCGGGCAAGACAACGATCTTTCAGTTGCTTCTCAGGTTTTTTGAGCCGCAATCCGGGCGGATCCTCCTCGACGGCGTGCCGCTCGACGAACTTGCGCGAGAGGACATGCGCCGGACGCTGGCGCTCGTGCCGCAAGACCCCGTGATATTTGCCGACACGGCGCGCGAGAACATCCGCTTCGGGCGACCCGAGGCCAGCGACGCGGAGATCGAGGCGGCGGCGCGGGCGGCGGCGGCGCATGATTTTCTGACCTCGCTGCCGGACGGCTATGACAGCTTTGTCGGGGAGCGGGGCGTGATGCTTTCCGGTGGGCAGAAGCAGCGGATTGCGATCGCACGGGCCGTCCTCCGCGATGCCCCGGTGATGCTCCTCGACGAGGCGACCTCAGCCCTGGATGCGGAAAGCGAGCGTGCCGTGCAGACCGCGGTTGAGCGGCTCGCGGACGGCCGGACAACGCTGATCATCGCCCACCGCCTTGCGACGGTGAAAAAGGCCGACCGCATCATCGTGATGGAGGGCGGGCGGATCGTCGCCTCCGGCACGCATGACGAACTCGTCTCGGGCGGCGGGCTCTACGCACGGCTCGCGCGTCTGCAGTTCACCGACGACCGCGCCGCCTGAGAGTGCGCCACACGCCCTTGTGGCGGCACCCCCATTTGCGCATTCTGTCCGACAAGAAAAAAAGCGGGAGGACAGTCGTGGGCGCGAGCAAGCTCAAGGTCGGGACCCTTGCCGACAAGCTGGCGGTCGAGACCGCGATGCCGCTCGCCGACCGATGGGCGGCACGGACACTCTACGATCAGTTGACCGAGACCGCCGCCACGCATCCGAACCGCCCCGCGATCAGCTTTCAGATCAAGTCGGGTCCGACCGACAAAGCGGAAACGCTGACATGGTCGGCGCTCCGCGACCGCGTCACACAGACCGCAAACCTCTTTCGCCGGCTCGGCGTGGGTGACAGCGACGTGGTGGCCTTTGTGTTGCCGAACTGCACGGAGGCCGCCGTCACATTGCTCGGCGCGGCAACGGCGGGGATCGTCAACCCGATCAACCCGCTCCTCGACCCCGAGCAGATCGCGGCCATCCTCCGCGAAACGCGGGCCAAAGTCGTCGTGACGCTCGCGCCGTTTCCGAAGACGGACGTCAGCGAGAAAGTGGCGGAGGCTCTGGTCCTTGCGCCGAACGTGAGGCATCTTCTCGAGGTCGATCTGAAGCGCTATCTCGCGCCTCCGCTGTCCTGGTTGGTGCCACTGATCCGACCGAAGCGGATTTCCGGCCACGGCGCAAAGACGCAGGACTTCACGAAGGCGATCGGCAAGGAGGCGAAGACGCTCGGCTTCGCGGAGGCGCCGGGCGACACGGTCTGCGCCTACTTCCACACGGGCGGCACGACCGGAATGCCCAAGGTTGCGCAGCACCGCCATGCCGGGATCCTCTACAACGGATGGTGCGGGCAGGCCTACATGTTCACGGAGGAGGACGTCCTCCTCTGTCCGCTGCCGCTCTTCCATGTTTTTGCGGCCTATCCGGTGTGGACGACCTGCCTCGCCACGGGTGCGCACATGGTCCTGCCGACGCCCCAGGGGTACCGGGGCGAGGGTGTCTTCGACAACTTTTGGAAGCTGGTGGAGCGGTGGAAGGCGAGTTTCATGATCACCGTGCCGACCGCCGCAGCTCAACTGATGCAGCGCGCCGTCAACGCGGACGTCTCATCCCTGCGGTTTGCGCTCTCCGGTTCAGCGCCCTTGCCGGTCGAGCTCTTTCGGAAGTTTGAGGATGCCACTGGGGTTACAATCCTTGAGGGCTACGGGATGACCGAGGCGACCTGCCTCGTCTCGATCAACCCGCCCCATGGTGACCGCAAGATCGGCTCGGTCGGCCTGCCCTTTGCCTATACGGATGTCCGCATCGCGATGTGCGACACCGAAGGGCGGATCACGAGGGAGTGCGGACCGGATGAGATCGGCGAGATCTGCGTCTCCGGCCCCGGCGTCTCCCTCGGCAACACCTACACGGAGGCAGAGAAGAACCACGGTCTCTACGCAAACGGGACGCATCTGCGCACCGGCGATCTCGGCCGGATCGACGCGGAGGGCTACATCTGGATCACGGGCCGGGCGAAGGACCTGATCATCCGCGGTGGGCACAACATTGATCCGGCCGAGATTGAGGAGGCCCTCGCCGCGCATCCCGCCGTGGCCTTTGTCGGGGCCATCGGGCAGCCGGATGCCCATTCGGGCGAAGTGCCGGTGGCCTATGTCGAGTTGACTGCCGACGGTGAGGCAACCGAGGCGGATCTTCTCGACTATGCCCGCGCGCATGTGGGGGAGCGGGCGGCGCATCCCAAGCGCATTGAGATTTTGGAGGAGCTCCCGAAGACCGCCGTCGGCAAGACCTTCAAGCCGGCCCTCCGGCGCAAAGCGATCCATCGGGTCTATGGCGATGCTCTGACGGAGGCCGGCCTTCCGGTGCGCGTCACGGACGTCGTCGAGGACAAACGGCGCGGCCTCGTCGCAAAACTAAAGCGCGACGACCTCTCGGTCGGGGACGCGGCGGTTCAGGAGGTTCTCGGCGCGTTCTCCCGCCCGTGGGACTGGGCGGAGTGACGCCTAACTCTGAGGCGTTGTCGCCTTCTGCGTTTCCGTTCGCAGGTCTGACACAACCATAACAAGAGCATCCGACAGCATCTCGCTGACGCAGGGCATGCCCTCAACTTCGGCATAGAGTTGAAGCTCTGCAAGGATATCAGCGAGTTGTCGTTTGTTTTCAGGCTGATACATTGCCAGGACCACCATTTGTGTCTGTCGCCGTCTTTATACCAGATCTCGCCGCAGGTGTGACAAAAAAAAGCATGTCAGCGTGCTTGCACCGCCTTCGTGCAGCCCTTTCCCTCGCGTCGCGCGCGGCCTATAGACGCGGCGGATCGGAGGGAATGCATGCGCAGCGCGGAGATTTTGCGAAAGACATCGGAAACCGAGATCGCGCTCTCCCTTGCGCTCGACGGCACGGGGCGAGCCGACATCGCGACCGGCGTCGGGTTCTTTGACCACATGCTGGAGCAGGTCGCCCGCCATGCCCTCGTCGACCTGACGGTCAAGGCGACGGGGGACCTTCATATCGACGACCACCACACGGTGGAGGATTGCGGAATTGCGTTCGGACAGGCCCTGACCGAGGCGCTCGGTGACAAGCGCGGCATCCGGCGCTACGGCTCCTGCCTTCTGCCGATGGATGACACGCTCGTGCAAACGGCGCTCGATCTCTCGGGGAGGCCTTATCTGGTGTGGAACGTTGCGTTCCCCGCGCCGAAAGTCGGAACGTTCGACACTGAACTGGTGCGGGAGTTCTTTCAGGCCGTCGCCACCCATGGCGGCATCACGCTCCATGTCGATGCGCTCCGGGGGCTCAACGCCCACCACATCGCAGAGGCGGCCTTCAAATCCGTGGCGCGCGCGCTCCGCACGGCGTTGGAGCCGGACCCGCGGAGCGCCGGCGAGATCCCGTCGACGAAAGGGCAACTGTGATCACTGCCATCATCGATTACGAGAGTGGGAACCTCCGCTCCGCCGAGAAGTCGTTTCAGCGCATGGCGGCAGAGACCGACGCCGGAGAGATCCGAGTGACCTCGGATCCCGATGTGGTTGCAAGCGCCGACCGGCTGGTCTTGCCGGGGGTCGGCGCGTTTGCCGACTGTCGTGCAGGGCTCGAGGCACGCCCCGGGCTCCTTGAGGCTCTGATCGACCGAGTGACGGCCGGTGCACCGTTCCTCGGGATCTGTGTCGGCATGCAGTTGATGGGGCGCGTCGGTCGTGAGCACGGGGCGGATGCGCCGGGGTTCGACTGGGTGCCGGGCGAGGTGGTGGCGTTGAGCCCGACCAACCGGAGCTTGAAAATCCCGCATATGGGGTGGAATGCGCTGGCGCCGCTTCGCGCGCATCCGGTTCTGGCAGGGATCGAGGCCGGGGATCATGCCTACTTCGTGCACTCTTTCCACCTCCTCCCGGATCGGGAGGAGGATGTCGTGGCGACGGTCGATCACGGCGGCACGGTCACGGCTGTTGTCGCCCGGGACAACATGGTTGGCACCCAGTTCCATCCGGAAAAGAGCCAGACCACGGGGCTCCGCCTGATTGCCAACTTCCT
Organism: Pseudomonadota bacterium; assembly: GCA_038749815.1. Classification (GTDB taxonomy): domain Bacteria; phylum Pseudomonadota; class Alphaproteobacteria; order Rhodobacterales; family Rhodobacteraceae; genus Algicella. The sequence goes on from JBCDHQ010000040.1 coordinate 14,321, forward strand.
GGCGTGGCGCCCCTAGAGGCGTTCGCCGTCCGCAAAAACCCGTCTCCACGGCGCGATCTCAACATCCGCGCGGAGCCCCGCGGCCCAGAACGGGTCCTCTCGGACCAGAGCCTCAACTTGTGACCGGTCCTGTGCCTCCACCAGCCAGAGGCCCCCGCCGGCCGCGCGGTCCAGGGGGCCGGCCGCTTTGATTTCGGCGCTGTGTGCTTCGAGGAAGTCGAGATGGGCCGTGATGTGGGCCTGCCGAAGGGTGTGGCCGTCCGGCACATCTGCAAAAAGAACAGCGAATATCATATGTGTCGGGTCCTCGCTTTGGGTTGGCAGGGCGTCTGTCGCCAGTGTACCACGCAAAACTGGGGGGTGGCCCGGCTTTGCTGCGGGCCGGTTTTGCGAAAATGCAGGATACCAACTGGGATGACCTCAAGGTTCTCATCACGGTGCTGCGTGAGGGCTCGGCGGCGGCGGCCGGTCGCCACTTGGGGATGAACGAGACAACGGTCGCGCGCCGGCTCGACCGGATTGAGGCCGCGCTCGGCACGCGTCTTCTCGACCGTCGGCGCGGCGCCTATGCGCCGACGGGAGCGGGGTCGGAGCTTCTGCCCCATGCCGAGCGTGCGGAAAGTGAGATTCTTGGGGCGCTTGCCAAAGTGGCAGGACAAGATGCGCAGGTGGCGGGCCTTGTGCGCATCACATCGGTGCCGATCCTGGTCAACCGGCTGCTCGCGCGGGCGCTGCCGGCGCTCTTGAACGCGCATCCCGCGCTGACGGTGGATTTGGTGAGCGAGAGTCGCAATCTGATGCTGACGCGGAGAGAGACCGACATTGCGCTCCGCCTCTCGCACCCCGGTGCCGAGTACAAGGCCCTTGTGCGGAAGATCGGCGTGCTCGAGTACGGTGTCTTCGTGCAGCGCGGCAAGCGGATGTCGCCGCTGCCCTGGCTTCTTTACGGTGAAGCGATGGGGCACTTGCCTCAGAACGGCTGGATCGAGGCGCAAGGGACGGGGGAGGATGTCGCGCGGGTGCGCGTCAACGATGCCGAAGGGCTGATTGCCTGCGCGGCTCGGGGGATCGGGAAGGCGGTGCTGCCCCGCCTCGTCGGCCGGTCCGTCGCCGAGCTTGAGGAGCTGCCGGTGCCCTGCGATCTCAGCCGGGAGGTCTGGCTTCTGGTCCATCCCGAGTTGCGCCGGTTGGCCCGGATCGAGACCGTGCTTGACTGGATCGGCCGGACGCTGAAGAACGCAGGCCCGGCCCGCGCCGGTTAGGCAAAGAGGGTTTGGCGATGATCCTGTATCCGGCGATCGATCTCAAAGGCGGCGCATGTGTGCGTCTTTTGCGCGGCGACATGAATGCAGCCACGGTCTTCGGCGAGGACCCGGCCGCACAGGCCGCAGCCTTTGTCGCCGCGGGGTGCGAGTGGCTGCACCTCGTTGACCTCGACGGCGCCTTTGCCGGGCACTCGGTCAACGGTGCGGCCGTCGAAGCGGTGCTCGGAGCCGTCGATGTGCCCCTGCAACTCGGCGGAGGGATCCGCGATCTCGCCGGAATTGAGGCCTGGCTGACGCGCGGGGTGGCTCGGGTGATCCTCGGGACGGTGGCAGTGCAGGATCCGGATCTTGTGAAGGCGGCGGCGGCGGCGTTTCCCGAGCAGATCGCCGTCGGCATTGACGCGCGCGATGGGCGTGTTGCCGTCGCGGGGTGGGCCGAGACCACGGAGATGCCGACCCTGGATCTGGCGCGACGGGTGGAGGATGCGGGCGTCGGCGCTGTGATTTTCACCGACATATCGCGGGATGGAGCGATGAGAGGTCCGAACGTTGCGGACACGGCGCTCCTGGCAGCGGCGCTTGCGGTCCCGGTGATTGCGTCTGGCGGAGTGTCCCGGCTGTCCGATCTGATGACGCTGAAGACAGCCGCGCCCACGCTCAACGGCGTGATTTCGGGGCGGGCGCTCTATGAGGGGGCGATCGACCTGCCCACCGCTGTCGCGGTCCTCAAGACCTGAGATGCGGAGCCCCTTCGGGGCACGCGAAGAGCCGCTCCGCCGCCTTCGGCGCCGGAGCGGCGCTGGTCGGCGTGGCAGCGGCTGATCCGCACCGTCCGCCTTTCAGTTTGTGTCGAGCGCGTGGCTCCGGAGTGTGTCAAGCGGGACGTCTTTGAGCGTGGCGGCGTGGGTTGCGGCGAGGATCACAGGCGGAGCGCAGCCTGCAGCCTCAGCGTCGCGCCAGCGCGAGGCGCAGAGGCACCAGCGGTCGCCGGGTTTCAAGCCAGGGAAGCCGTATTCGGGGCGCGGTGTTGAGAGATCGTTGCCTTGGGCCTTGGAGAAGGCCAGGAACTCAGCGGTAACGCGGGCGCAGACGGTGTGGCGTCCGTGATCGGCGGGCCCGGTGTTGCAGCACCCGTCGCGCCAGAAGCCGGTCAGCGGGTCCTTCGAGCAGGGGGCGAGCGGTGCTCCGAGAACGGAGAGCGGCGCAGCACGGTCTGTCATGTCAGTATCCTGTCATCTCGAGATAGCCGATGCCTGAATGGGTGCCGGAAAAGGTGACGGGCCCCTCCCAGTAGGGGAAGACGGTCGGCATGTAGGAGTCTCGGTTGAGGGCGCGGACGTCGATCTCGAGCGACTGTTCGGGCCAGATGAGGCGCCAATCGACGGGAACGTCGCGCCCGGCGGTCCGGTGGACGTGGAGGGGGGTGAACTGCATCTCGTCGGGCGGAAGGACACGCGAGGTGCCGTCCCGTGCGATCCAGGCGCCGGTCGTGAGGCTGCCCGCGCCTCGGAGGCGGTAGGCCATGAGTTTCTCGCCTGTGTCGAGGTGGAGGGCGAACCAGTCCCACCCCGTCTGATCTTCCGAGAGGGGTTGGCTCGACCATTCACGGTCGAGCCAGGCGCGGCCGGTGACGGAGCGGTCGACGCCGTCGAGCGTAAGGGTTCCGTCGAGGCCATAATGGGGTTGGCTGTAGTAGTGACTGGCCTGGCCTTGTTCCGATTTGACGGAGTAGCCGTCGACCCCCTGGAGGACCAGTGGTCCCTGGGCCTTGAGCGCGACGGTGTAGGAGAAGCGGTCGCCGGAGGCCGAAAGGGTCAGCTCATCGATGTTGCTGTCGGGGCTCTCGAGGCGCCAGTCATCGAGCCAGGCGCGAAACGGAGGCAGCTCGACCCCCGCCTGGCCGATGCCGCCGCGGGCGAACGCCTCGGCGACATGGTGCGAGGTCCGCGTGGTGACGGCCGCATGTCCCATCCAGGTCTGGCGGCTGGCCCAACCCTCGTCGCTGCCGCTCGGCGCGCGGGCCTGGCGGAAGAGCGTCCATTGAAGGCCCATCGGTTCGTCATCGGCGACAAGGTTTGCTGTGATGTACCACCACTCGATCCGGAAATCCGGGTGGGGGCCGTGGTCGGCCGGGAAGCTCAGCCTGGTCTCCGGCAGCACTTGGGCGAACTCCGCGGCCTCGGTGCCGAGGCCTGCGTAGCCCTGGCCGAGGGCGGGCGCGGCGAGGAGGGTGGCGATGCCACCGAGGCTCTGACGGCGTGTCATGGGGCTTGTGCGGAGCATCAGATCACCTGTCGTCGGAAAAGAGCCGGAGGAGGCGGGCGGGCGGCAGCCGCATCAGACGCCACGCGGGCAGCGCCGAGGCGAGGGCTGCAGCCACGAGTGCGAGGAGACTGAGCCGCGCCCAGTCCAGCGGAAACGCGTAGAGTGGCAGGCGCCAGCCAAACGCCTCGACATTGATGACGGCGGTCAGGATCCAGGCCGTGAGCTGCCCGAGGGGGATTGCAGCCAGTGCCGTAAAGAGGGCGAGGGCAAGGGTCCGTTGAAGCTCCCACCGGCCGAGGAGGCGGCGGGGCAGGCCCATGGCCCAGGCCGGGGCCAGCTGCGGCAGACGCTCGGCGGAGAGGGCGAGGAGGCTCGTGAAGAGGGCGAGGCCCGCCACGGCGAGCGTGAGCGCGTTGAGCGCGACGGTCACCGCAAACGTCGTCTCGAAGATCCGCCGCGACAGCGCCTTGAGCGCGGTCTGGTCGACGACTTGACGATCGCCAAGGCTGAGCGCGTCGGTGAGCTCGGCTGCGATCACCTCGGCTCGGTCGGGGATGGTGCGGACGGCGAAGCGGGTCTTCTCCACCTCCGGCCAGCGGTCGAGAAGAGCCGGCAAGGCGACGAGCATCTGGCCCTCCGTGTTGCCGTAATCGGCGTAGATGCCGGCGATTTCGAGGGCCCAGTCCCCGTCTGGCGCCTGAATGGTGATGATTTCGCCGGGTACCAGGTCGAAACGGCGCGCGAACTGTTCGGAGAGGAGGGTGGCCTCTCCGCTGAACAAGCGGTCCCAAGGGGTGCTGAGGGCTCCGAGAACCGGCCAGTTCTCGCGGTAAGTCGGGTGGTCGGCGATCCCGAAGACCTCGAGCGGGAAGCCCTCGTGGCGGAGGTCGATGTTCCAGATCGGGAGAACGGCGCTGACGTCCTCGCGGGCGGTGAGCCAGGCGGTGATCTCTTCGGCCTCGGCCTCGTCGGTGCCGCCCACGTAGAGCTCGGCGGCGAGGCGTTGGTCGAGCCAGCCAAGAAAGGTCTTGCGGAACCCATCGACCATCGTGCCGACGCCGATGTTGACGCTGAGCGCAAGGAAGAGAGCCATCAGCGCCAGGGAGAGCCCGCCGAGCTGTGCCCTTGTGTCGGCCCAAAACCAAGCGCGGACCGGATCGGACTGCCGCGAAGCAAGACGCGCCAGCACGAAGGAGAGGAGGCTCGGGAGGAGGAGTGCGGCCCCGATCAGCACGCCGGCGAGGAGGACGAAGCCGCCAACGAGGCCTGGGTTCGTTCGCCACAAGACCAATCCGACGACAAGGGCTGCGGCCCCAAGCCAGCGCTGCAGCGCCAGGCGGCGCGCCTCGGCCCCGAGCCAGGCCGTCGCGCCCACAGGTGCCAGGATGGAGAGCTGCCGCGCTTTCCAGAAGCTCGACGCCGCCGCGAGGAGGGCACCGGCAAGGCTGATTGCCAACCCGCCGAGCCACCAGAGGGGCGAGAGGCTGAGCGTCCCCGGCACTGGCGCGCCGTAAAGCCCTCCAAGGCTCGCCGCGACATCGGGGAGGAGAGCGGCCGCCATCACGTAGCCAAGCACAATCCCGATCACACCGCCGAGCGTTGCGAGGAGGAGAAGCTCGATGAGGAGTGCAGCGCTCAGCCTCCGCTCCGACACCCCAAGGGCGCGGAGGGTCCGGAGAAGGGGGCGGCGTTGCTCGAAGGCGAGGCCGACCGTTGCGTTCACAATAAAGAGCCCGACCACGAAAGAGAGGAGGCCGAAGGCCGTCAGGTTCAGGTGGAAGCTGTCCGTCAGGCTGCCCAGATCGGACTGGCCAGTCGGGGGCGTGAGGACCAGGCGGCCGTCCGTCACCGCGTCGATGGCGGGCAGATCGGGCTTTTGCGTGGGGGCGACGACGAGACGTGTGATCTCGTCGGCACGCGCGAGCCGATCCGCTGCATAGGCGATGTCGGCGAGCAGAGTGTTGGCGGGCATCGCCTCGGCGACGGTGAGCGGGGGCAGGTTTGCCTCCGCGAGCGCTGCAACCGTGGCGGGCGACGCGAAGAGCTGCCATGGCGGCGCCAGGAAAGAGGTCAGCCCGTCGGCGCCCTGGACGAGGCCGGCGCCGACGGCTGCAGGCGGCAGGGTCAACGGATCGATCCCGATGAGCGTGACGGCGCGTCCATCGACCAAGATCGTGCCCTCGATCACCGGCGAGACGCGCCAGCCCGCGCGGCGCAGCGCAATGTAGTCGTCAAGCGCGATCGGTCGGCCGCCGCGGGCTGTGATCTCGTCGAAAAGGTCTGCGCCGAGGAGGCTCTCGGCCCGATCGTAGCTGGCGCGCGCCTCTGCGTTCAGCGCTTGGACGCCGGCAAAAAGCGCCGTTGCGACAGCGAGGCCAATCAGAAGGCTGATGGCCTGGAACGGGCGCCGACGCCAGTGACCGATCAGCGTGCGCAGAACGAGCCAGAGCATCAGGCGGTCCGGTCGAGACGGCCTGCCGTCAGATGTCGCCTGGGCCCGATCATCGCGGCCAGACGCGGCGAGTGCGTCACGAAGAGGAGGGCGGTCTGCGTCTCCCGCACGAGCTCGAGCATCAGCGCGAGGACGGCGTCGCCCGTCGCCTCGTCGAGGTTCCCGGTCGGCTCGTCTGCGAGGAGCAGGGGCGGGCGCGCCGCCAGAGCACGCGCGATGGCGACGCGCTGAGCCTGACCGCCCGAGATCTCCTCCGGGTAGCGCGCAAGAAGGTCGCCGATCCCGAGCCGTCGCGCAATCTCGGCGTCCCAGGCCGCGTCATGGCGTCCGGCGAGGCGCGCCTGGAAGGCAATGTTCTCCGCCACCCGGATGGTCGGGATCAGGTTGAATTGCTGAAAGACGAGGGAGAGCTGCGTGCGCCGGAGGTCCGCCCGCCCGGGTTCATCGAGCGTGTGGACGTCGCGGCCCGAGATCCGGATCTCCCCCGCATCCGCGCTGTCGAGGGCGGCGATCAGGTGGAGGAGTGTGCTCTTGCCGGACCCGGATTCGCCCGTCAGGGCCAGCGCGGCGCCGGCGGCGAGATCGAGATTGATGTCATCGAGGACCGAGACCTCGCCATAGGACTTGCGTATCCCGCGCAGCTCCAGCACCGCGATCTCCCGACTGCTCTACGCGCGCAAAGATGGAGCGGCGGGGCGCGCCCGCAAGGGGCAAGGCGCCGCGGGCCCTAGGCGCGTTCGGCGACGAGGCGGGCGGCCTGTTTCGG
>JBCDHQ010000041.1:0-20511 GCA_038749815.1 Pseudomonadota bacterium
CGCATCGAGCCAGGCGGGATGCAAAAAGCTCCACCAGTGAAACTGGAGGAGGTCGATGCACGCGACGCCGAGGCGCTCCAAACGCGCCTCGACGCCTTTGCGGACGATGTCGGGCGTCATCGCGCCCGGCGGTGGGCACCATTTTGTGAAGGCGCGCGGGGCTCCGTCGCGGCTGAGGAGACGTCCGGTGATGATCTCGGCGGTGCCGTAGTGATCGGCCATGTCGAACGTGTCAAAACCGCGCGCGGCATACGCCGCCAGCCACGCGGCGCCGGTCTCGGGGTCGATCGGAGTGCCCGAGCGCTCGATATCGGCGACCTGCCAGAGACCCGTGACCACGCGGGCGATCTCCAGTCTCTCAGACAGGCGGAGACGGTCAGGGGGGCGGGGCATGGCGCCTCCTTGGGGTGATTGGGCCTTGTGGGGCGCGGCTCGTTCGCTAACGGTTACGTCAGGGCGCGGGGTGGCGTCCAGTGGGGTGCATGGATGGCGTCAGCCGAAGGCTTCTGGCTTTACGATTTGGAGGTGGAGACGGTCCTCGACGGGCGAACGCCGGTCTGCCGCCACATCGAGGGGGAGCGGTTTCGCGTTGAGGGGGAAGCCCTGGTCTTCCCCGCCGAGACGCGCGTGTCGATGTATGCGCTCGCGGCGCTCCTGCCGCTGCTGCCGGCCAAGCAGCGCCCCACGGATGCGGCGGACTGGATGAGCACCGACGCGGAGGTTGCCTGTCCGGACCCGCATTGCGGCGGACGCTTTCGGATCAAAAGGCTCGGGACGCGCTGGTTCTCCCACGCGGCGACCACCGGGCTGCCCGACGCGCGGGGGACACCCTACTGGCAGGAGGATGACGCATGACGGAGCGGGCAACGCTCGCCCCGGGCTACGACATTTCGCGCGTGATCAAAGGGGGCTGGCAGCTGGCTGGGGATCACGGACCCGTCGATCGCGCGGAGGCGGTGCGGGACATGGAGGCGTTTCTCGACGCGGGCATCACGAGCTTTGACTGCGCGGACATCTATACCGGTGTCGAGGAGATGATCGGCGAGTTCATCGCCGATCTCCGCGCGCGGCGGGGTGCGGCGGAGGCGGCGCGGGTCCAGGTGCACACGAAGCTCGTTCCGGATCTTGGGCGCCTCGACACGCTCACTCCGGCGGAGATCGAAGCGATCATCGACCGCTCCCTCGCGCGCCTTGGGATCGAGCGGCTGCATCTGGTGCAGTTTTACTGGTGGGATCTCGCGCGCGGCGATGCGGTGGCGGCGCTCGACGTCGCAAAGCGCTGCCAGGACAAGGGCAAAATCGCACATCTCGGCGTCACCAACTGGGACGTCCCGGAGACGGAGCGGTTTCTGGCCGCCGGGATCGATCTGGTCTCGACCCAGGTGCAGTATTCCCTCCTCGACCGGCGGCCCGAGGGGGGGCTCTCGGCGTGGTGCGCCGCGCGAGGGCTGAAGCTCCTCTGCTACGGCACGCTCGCCGGAGGGTTTTTGACCGAGCGCTGGCTCGGCGCACCGGATCCGGGGTTCCAGTTCGAGAACCGGAGCCTCATCAAGTATCGCCTGGTCATCGACGAGTTTGGCGATTGGGCGGCGTTTCAGACGCTCCTTGTGACGCTCCGCGACATCGGAGCGAAGCATGGTGTGTCGCTCTCGTCCGTGGCGACGCGATGGGTGCTCGACAGGCCGGAGGTCGCCGGGGCCATTGTGGGCGCGCGCTACGCACGTCACTTGCCCCTGACGCTGGAGGTCTTTCGCCTTGAGCTCGACGCGGCCGACCGGGCGGCGATCGGTGCGTGCCTCGATGCGGCGCCCGGGCCGCAGGGCCCGGTGTTCGGGTTGGAGCGGGACCGGTCGGGGCGCCACGGGCGGATCATGAAGTACAACCTCAACACCCGCCCCGACGATACGGTTCTGGGGTCCACCGGTGAGTGAGCCGATCCTGGCAACGGAAGGCCTCCGCCGCAGCTTCGGGACGCTTGTGGCCGTCGACGGTGTGTCGCTCTACATTCGTGCGGGGTCGATCACTGGACTGATTGGGCCGAACGGGGCAGGAAAGTCGACGTTGTTCAATCTGTTGACCGGCGCCCTCCGACCGGATGCGGGCTCGGTGTGGCTGATGGGGCGGGACATCACGGGGGTGCCGCCGGATCGGCTCTTTGCGTTGGGGCTCGGGCGAACCTTTCAGATCCCGCGGCCCTTCGCCCGGATGAGCGTCCTTGAGAATGTGATGCTGGCACCGACGGGGCAAGTCGGTGAGGGGCTCGCGGGCCCGTTCCTCCTGCGCGGGCGGATGGCGCGGCAGGAGCGGCGGATCCGGGAGAAGGCGCTTGAGGTGCTTGAGTTCGTGACGCTCGCCCCATTGGCCGATCATCCGGCCGGCAAAATCTCGGGCGGGCAGCGCAAGCTCCTGGAGCTTGCGCGGGTTTTGATGGGGGAGCCCAAGGTGATCCTCCTCGACGAGCCGGCGGCGGGTGTGAACCCGGTTCTGACGGAGACGCTGATCGAAAAGATCGAGGCGCTGAACCGGGCCGGCACGACCTTTGTGATCATCGAGCACGACATGCACTTCGTGATGCGCCACTGCGACCCGGTGATCGCGCTGGCGGAAGGGCGTGTGGTCTTTGAAGGCTCTGCCGAGGCGGCGCGCACCGATCCCCTCCTCCTCGACGCGTATCTCGGGGCGACGCTCGATGTCTGAGACGGTTTTGTCGGTCGAGGGCGTGAGCGCCGGCTACGTACGGGACCTGCCGATCCTCCGGGACGTGTCGCTCACGGCGCGGGCGGGGGCGATCACGCTGATCATCGGTCCGAACGGGGCCGGCAAGTCGACGCTGATCAAGGCCGTGGCAGGTCTGGTCCCGGTGAGCGGGGGGCGGATTGCCTGTCGGGGGGCGGACATCACCGGTTTGCAGTCGGACCGATTGGCGGCCCATGGGATCGCCTATGTGCCCCAAACCGACAACATCTTTCGAACCTTGACGATCGAGGAGAACCTGGCGCTCGCGCTGCGCCAGAGCGGCGGGGATGGGGTGGCGCTTTATGCACAGTTTCCGGTGCTGGCGGAGAAGCGCCGGGCGCGGGCCGGCACGCTCTCGGGCGGGCAGAGGCAGTTTCTGGCGATTGCGATGGCGCTCGCGGCGGAGCCGTCGCTGATCCTGATGGACGAGCCCTCGGCAGGGCTCGCGCCGAAGGCCGCGGCGGAGGTGCTGGCGCATGCGCGGACACTTCTCGCCACGGGCGTCTCGATCCTGCTGGTCGAGCAGAACGTGACCCAGGCGCTCCGGCTTTCCGACCATTGCTACGTGCTGGCGGAGGGGCGCAATCAACTCGACGGGCCGGCGGCGGATCTCTTGGGGGACCGGACGCTCGCCGAGATCTATCTGGGCGGCCGGCGGGTCGGGGCGGCATGATCCAGAACCTCCTCGATGGCGTTTTGACCGGGTCCTACCTTTCGCTCGGCGCGATCGGGCTGACGCTTGTGATGCACATCCTGCGGTTTGCGAACTTCTCGCATGCCGAGCTCCTGTCGCTCGGCGCCTATGCGGCGCTTGTCTGCGACGCGCTCGTGACCGCGCTGGTGCCGGTCTTCGCGACAAAGCTCGGGCCCCTGTCGCTGACCTGGGCGCTTGCGCTTGCGATTGTGGTCTCGATGGCGGTGACGGGTGTCTCGGCGGTGATCCTCGACCGGCTCGTGTTCCGGCGGGTGCGCGAGAAGGGGCAGGAGCTCTCGATGGTCTTTGCGAGCTTCGGCATGGCGCTCGTGATCCGGAACCTCATCGGGCTCGTCTTCGGGCTGAGCCCGCAACTCTATTCGAAGGACATCGCCTTTGCGGTGGTCCTCAGCCGCGATCCGCTGATCCTGGTCAAGCCTGACCAGGTTTTTGTGCTGGTGGCGGCGCTCGTTCTGATGCTGGCGCTCCATCTGGTGCTGACGCGGACGACATTCGGGTTCTCGCTCCGCGCCGTGGCGGAGAACCCGACGCTGGCCGCGGTCAACGGCGTCAACCTCCGCCGCACCGTGATGGCGGTCTGGCTGATCGGCGGCGGCCTCGCTGCGGTGGCGGGGGTGTTCTACGGTCTCAGCCACCAGCTGATCCCCGTGATGGGGCGAGACCTCGTGCTGCCGATCTTTGCAGCGACCATCGTCGGCGGGATCGGCAGCGTCTATGGCGCGGTCCTCGGCGGTTTCATCGTGGGGATCGCGGCCAACATGGCGTTGATCGTGCTGCCGGCGGGCTACACGCCCTCGGTGCCGTTTCTCCTGATCCTCGTCGTCCTGATCCTGCGCCCGCATGGCCTCTTTGGAGAGGCACGGGCGTGATCGGCGTGATCTCCTACCTGGTCTTCTTTGCCACGACCGCCTCGATCCTGGCCATCGCTGTCTTGGGGCTCAACCTGCAATGGGGCAACACCGGCCTCTTCAACGGAGGTGTCGTGGCCTTTTTCGGGGCGGGCGCTTACGGCACGCTGATCCTCGGCGGCACGCCGCAGGCGGGGCACCTCGGAGGGTTCGAACTGGTCTACCCGTTGGCGCTGATCGGCGGGATGGTGGCGGCCGGAGTTTTGGCCTGGATCGTGGGGCTGCTGACGCTGCGCCTGCGCCACGACTACCTGGCGATTGCGACCTTCGGTGTGGCCGTCGCGTTCGAGAACCTGATGCGCAATGCCGAGGGGCTGGCGGGCGGCGCCAAGGGGGTGCGCGGGTTCGAGCGGCCGCTGCGCGACGCGCTCGGCGACGGCTTCACCTACAACCTGCTCTTCTTTGTCGTGGTGCTGGCGCTTCTGGCGCTGGTTTACCTGTTCCTTGAGCGGCTCGTCGCCTCGCCCTTCGGGCGGCTCCTCCGCGCGATCCGCGAGGATGAGGAGGCCGCGCGCTCGCTCGGGAAATCGCCGGCGCGGGTGCGGCTGACGGCCTTTGTCGCGGGCTCGGTGATCCTCGGGCTGGCCGGCGGGCTATATGGCACGTTTTATGCGTTCGTCAGCCCCCAGGACGTCTTGCCCACGCTGACCTTTCAGATCTGGGCGATGCTGATTGTCGGCGGCGCGGGCAACAACCGCGGTGCGATCCTCGGCGCGTTCCTCATTTGGGGGGCGTGGACGGCGTCGGGCTGGGCACTCTCGCGCTTTGCGCCGGTCGAGGCGCAGCTTTACACCGGCTCGGTTCAGTTTGTTTTGATCGGGTCGGTGATTGTCGGCATGTTGCTCTGGCGGCCCCAAGGGCTTTTTCCGGAGCGGCTGGTCGTATCACAATCGGGGACATCCCCAAGAACACAGGGAAGGTAAAAATGCCACTCGGACGAATTCTGGCCGTCAGTCTCGCGCTGTCGGCGCTGGCGGGGGCTGCGCACGCGCAGGCGTGCACGACGAAGATCGGGGCGGTGTTGCCGACCTCCGTCGATTGGGGCCGGCCAATCGCCGAGACGGCGCAGTTCGCCGTCGATCAGGTGAACGCCGCGGGCGGCGCCGCGGGCTGCGAGATCGAAATGGTGCTGCGTGACACGCAAGTTGATCCCAAAGTGGGCGTCGACGCGGCCAAGGCGCTCGTCGATCTGGAGGGGGTCGATGTCCTCCTCGGCGCGGTCTCCTCGGGCGTGTCGATGCCGATCCTGACCTCGGTGACGGTGCCGGGCGGGGTGATGCAGATGTCCTGCTGCTCCTCCTCGACGGCGTTCACCGGGCTCTCGGAGGAGGGCAAGACCGAGGGGCTCTGGTTCCGAACGTTCGCGACCACGGGCGTGCAATCGGCCGTTGGGGCGAAAGTGGCCCAGGATCAGGGCTATGGCTCAGTGGCGATCCTCTACAAGAACGACGACTGGGGGCAGGACATGGCGCGGCTGATCGCGGCGGACTTCGCCGCGGTGGGCGTCGAGGTTACGGCCTCGGTTGCAATCAATGACGGCCAGCCCTCTTACCGGGCAGAAGTGACGGAGGCGCTCGGAACTGAGCCCGAGGCGCTCTACCTCGCGCTCTACCCGGCGGAGGGCACGGCGGCGGTGCGGGAGTGGATCTCGCTCGGCGGGACGCAGAACATGATCCTCGCGAACTCCCTCAAGTCGGATGAGTTCCGGGAGAATGTGGGCCTCCAATATCTCGGCTCGGCCCTCGGGACCGACACGGCCTCGCCGCGGTCTGAGAGCGCCGACGCCTTTGTCACGGCCTATGTTGAGCGCTTCGGCTCGGAGCCGAACGGACCGGGCCTTGCCAACAGCTATGACGCGGCGATGATCGCGCTGCTGGCGATGGAGGCCGCTGGGCCCGATGCAACGGGAGCGGAGATCGCGGCCGCGGTCGCCCAGGTGACGGATCCCGAGGGCACGCCGATCACCGCGGACACGGCCGGGGTCGAGGCCGCCAAGGCGATCCTCGCCGATGGCGGCAGCGTGATGTACCAAGGCGCGACGGGCAATGTGCGGTTCGATGCGAACGGCGATGTGTCTGCGCCGGCTGTGGTCTGGTCCTTTGCCGAAGAGGGCACGGATGAGGTCGAGTACATCTCGCTCGACGCGGTCGACGCGTTCATCGCCTCTCTCAACTGAGGCGGGCGCCCGCCGGCTCACTCGCCGGCGGGAAACACAGATTCCGCCTCGCCCCGGAGCAGGGCGAGGAGGGCCGTGGCGACAGAGGTCGCGTTTGTCTCCTTGTTGAACTTGGGCACCATCGCGCGGTAGTTCTTCTCGATGACGCCGGCGTGGAGGCGCGCGACGAGGGCGCCCGCCACCGCCTCGAGCGCGCTGTGCTCGAAGCGCATCCCCCGGATCTCCTGATAGCTCAGCCCCTCGCGGTAGCGGATCACGCCCGGCAAATCGCCGTACCATGCGCGGCCAAAGATGAGGGCGGGCTTGCCCTTCCGGATCGCCTCCCACCCCACTGTCCCGGTGATGGTCGCCACGAACTCCGACGCGGTGAGGAGGGCGTGGGTGTTGGCGTAGGAGGGCAGGAAGACGACATTCGGGATCCGGCGGAGGCGGTGAAAGAAGAGCGGGCCCCGCATGTAAGCGCCCTGCTTCGGGTTCTCCTTCACGTAGATCGAAACCTCGGGAGGCAGGAGGGCCGCCAATGCCTCGATCGCGAGCGCCTGGTCGCGGAACGCGCCGCCAAGGCTCGCCGTCGTCATCTCTGGTTGGAGCTGGAGCGGCATGTAGACAAAGCGGCGGTCGAGATCTACGGGCGTGTCCTCGTGGGTGACGAGATGCTCGAAAAAGGCGAACTCGTTCTCGTGGAAGAACCGGGCGAACGGGTCGCGCCATTTGGGCAGGCCGCCATAGATCTCGCGCATCTGCTTGAGGGTCCGGGCGAGGTAGAACGGGTTCAGCGCCTGGAGCGGCCGCTTGGTCGCAAGGAAGGTGGCGAGGCTCAGCATGGCGCGCGGTGTGATGCGCCCCGGCTCGTCCCGCTCCTGCTTGATCCCCTTCATGTAGAAGAGGTCCGGCGTTTCGTCCTGTGCGATTGCAATCGGGGGCGCCTCGCTCGACCGGGGGAAGCGTCCGAAATTGGCCGGGTCGCTCATCGAGAAGAACTGGTTGGGAAAGAGCGACTGCGTGACGATCACCGTCTTCAGCCCAAGGTCCCGCGCGATGTCGAGGACGAGCGTGTCATGCCCGAGATGCGGGATGTCGAAAAAGAGGACATGGGTGACCCGGGCCTCCCGGATCCGGGTCATCAGCGCATCGGCAAGGATGTGGTAGTACCCTTCGTAGTCGTGGGGCTGGCTGAGCGTGTGGGATTTGAACGCGTGGGCGTCGCTCCGCCGTGAGAGATGCTCGATGAAGAGGCCGAGGCGCTCGGGATAGTCCGCGTGGGTCGCAAGGGGCAGGTTGGCGCCGTGGAACGTGTCGTCATCCATCACGTGGCCGGAGGTGCCCCGGCGCGCGCTCACGCTGCTCATCGATGTGGCTTTGAGGTCGGCGCTGTCATTGCCGATGGTCAAGGCGAGCTCGACCTCACCGTCGGACAGCTCCACCAGTCGCTCGACAATCCGGTTTCGAAGCGCGCCGGCAGCGATGGCGAGAAGGCGGATGGTCACGTGGCAGGCTCGCGTCAGTCGAGGCCGGGCCAGGACGGATCAAGCCGCTCGAGGATCTTCCGGTCTTCTCCGTCGAAAAGCTGCACGCCACCCCCAGCCAGTGATGAGACTTTGATGTAATACGTCGTGGTCAAGTATGCCAGGAACGCGGCACGGCTCTCCGGATCGAAGCTCAGCGCATTGGGAGCGGTGAAGGCAGCCGTCAGGGCCTCCGGGTCGCGGGTCGGGGTTGCCACGCCCGGAAGCGACCAGAAGCAGTCGCCCGCGACGAGAACGGGCTTACCATAGAACATCGCCTGCAGACCGACAGAGGAGTTCACAGTGACGACCGCCGCCGCAGCGTCGACCAGGGCGAAGGTGTCCGTTTCGTTGTCGAGGTAGAGCTTGCCGGGGGCTGCCGCTCGGATCCGCGCCGCCAGGCTCTCCGTGCTGTTCGGGTGCTCCTTCACGCGGAGGTGCCATCCCTCCGGCAGGGCTGCGGCTGCCCGGCCCAGAGCATCGACGAAATCGGGAACAGTGCGGAAGGCGCCCCCGAAGAGACGCAACTGGCTGTCATTGGCGAGCTGAAGCGGGGCGAAGAGAAATGGCTCGTCGGCGGGTGGCGGTGCGCCCGATGCAGGCGCGTCCTGGCGGCGGGGGCGCTGGCGGAAGCCGGGCCTGACGGGGGGCGGGGCGCCCGCGCCGGCCCACCAACGGCGGTAGGGCGCGCTGTCCCGCGGCAGAGCGCTCGCGTGATTGACGCCGCGCGGATCGACGGTCAGGGCGTCCGGCAGGGGCGCAAGCTCAAAGAACAGCCGGGCTGCGCCCGCATCCCGCGCGCCCTCCATAAAGGCGTAGCGCGTCCCGTTGAGCCCGTTCCAGCAAGCCGCCACCGCCCCGGGTCGGGCGGAAAAGTACCGGCGGGCGCCGTTGTACTGGAGGGCGTAGAGCCTGCGCTTGGCCCAAGCGACGGCGCGGGTTCCCGGCTGCCGGATGGCGCCCGCGAGCGCGGCCTCGGCGGCACGCGATGTCTCGGCAAATCCGCGGAAGGAAATTGGTGCCCAGCGCAGGAGGGTCATTGGACCGACGGCTGTCGCGACCGCAGTCATCGACGCCCGCTTCGTGCGCCGTGGATCCAGGCAAACAAAGCTTCGTTCCGCCAAGACACCCCCTCCCGCAAGAACTCTGAGGCTCTGTCCCGCGCCCTTGTCAAGGCGTGCGCTGATGCCCGGCCTCGTTCAGGGGGGCAAATGCAGACTTCACTCGAACGACTGCACCGGGCGCGACCAGACGCATCCCCACAATCACTCTATATATCTAAATACTTACGTTATATTTTCGGCAATTTTTCGCCTATAGTAGAATAAAGATGGACCTGATCGAGGTACTTTGAGAGATGACATATGCTGAAAGTGCCGGTGTTGAGCCGCGAGTGACGATCGAGCGAGCCCGAAGGCTCGGCCAATTGTAACTTGGGGGTCCCGAGGACATGCAAGCAGTGCATCCCAACACCGTCCCGGGGTCAGCCCGGATCAGTGGTATTTGCTGGCGGGTACAGGTGCTTAGGCGTCCCGCGGGCGAGGCACTGCCGCAGCCGTCCTGTCGCTCTTGCCGCCGGCAAAGGGTGCGTGGTCACAACGCGGCCGATCCTGGATCTGCGCATCTCTTCCACATCCCTCCGCCAAGGCGGCGGGTGCGTGCAGCGGTTGAGGCGCCTCTGATCGGCTGTCCTGGTGATCCGGATCGGGGCTCAGAACGCGGTGTCCGCATCGCGACGCGCCTGCGTGCCCCTGGCGCCAAGGATGAGGGGAGGGTCGCCAGGGGCGTGCTCCTGCCTCCGCCCTGGACGTCCTCTGCTGGGGCACGGGTCGGCGGTCCCGTCGTCAAAAGGCCTGCTGTCTCGCGCAGAGTGTCCTCAATCGCAGCGCGCCCGGTGGAAGCGGAGCGCGGTCGGGCGGGGCGCGCCGCGCCGCTTGCGACGGATGGCGGAGCCGCGCTCCCAGACGTGGTTCTCGGCGACACGCCGCGCCAAGGCTCCACGATGATGTTCTACCCTACAGGGATGCCGCGCGACGCCGCCTGCGTTGCGACCCTGGCCCTCCGCGCCGACTGCTCGGACGCTCAGGACAATGACGGCGCTTTGGCGCCCGGGACACCTGACGAGGGGCCTCGGCCGCTCTCAGCCTGGGCGGGGTTCAGACCGCCCGACACCACGCTTTGGGGGTTCCAGTCGGAGGATGGCGGCCAGCGTGCGCTCGCCGGGGACAGCCCTCCACTGGGAAACATCGCACAGGGTATGTCCAAGAGGGACAGGTGGACGCCTTTGGGGCACGCGTTTGCCGATGCCGACATGACGAGGGGGCTCTTCCAAACAGGTTCGTTGCCACGAGCAGAGCGGTGCCTGACATGGGGAGCGGGCAGTTTCGCAAGCAGACCGCGTCCGTGCCCGCGCCGCAGCGGTGAGGATCTTCCATCGAGCGAGCGCCGCACTCTGTGCGGCCGTTCGAGCGAACCACGTCCTCACGGAACTCCACGCCAGATCTCGCAGCGAGGTCTGTCCCGGCTTCCACGGCGTGGATCCCTTGACCAGGGTCGAGGATCGGGTCTTCTCCGCCGCCACCCTCCAGGCGCGTGAGATCGGGGCCGGCGGAGCACCACCAGAGCCGCCGGCCCCACCCGATGAACCATAGCCCTCCGGTGCGGCCGCAACGCGCTCTAGTGATGTCCGCACCCGACCGCCGCGTCGCGGCCTCGGAGGTGTCGTACTGACCCCAGAACAAGAACGACGACCCCAGCGATCGGTCCGGTGCTGCCGGTCTGTCCAGCGACACTCTGGATGGCGCCAAGTGTGAGAGATCGTGCTGGTGTTGGCCACAGGACCATCCAGCGGCTGACGGCGAGCAAGATCCGCGTGCGAGAGGACAGGGCGTTGGGCGCCGCGTCTATCGCCGGATGCGGCCGAGCCGTCCCAAATGTCCGCCTGACGACGACCAATTGTGAGGACCTCCGGGCTGGGACACCACGGGTCTGAGCGCTGATCACCCGCCTCGGCTGTCCCGGTGGGCATCCTGGGCCAGGCTGTCGAGAGGCCCGCCGCACCCGACCGGGTGGCCATTTGAGCTGAGAGCCGACGGGATACACCTGGATTTCATGCGGCGCGTCGACCCGCGTGTGCGCTCGACGCCGCCGCACCTTCTTCAGTCGGGGGTCTTCACGGGCCAAGAGCCTTTGTTCTCGGCCGCCGGTTCTCTGCGATGCCCGGCGCGAGGGCCGTAGAGAACTGCGCCGACCGCCTGCTCGTCGCTGCGAAGAGGAGCGCAAAGGGACCAGCTTCGAGCTCGAAGAGCGCATCGAGTGATCCAAAGTGTAGCCCGCCGGTGCCCGGGGCTCGCAGTGACGCGCAGCAACTCCGCCGACGACAGCACTGAGGAGGTCTCTGACCTAGTGGCGATTGGGGCCTGGGGCGGTGCGCCGCCTCAGTTGCAGAGTTGTATCACCCGGCAGCGTATGACACCGCTCGCCCTGGCGGCCATGACCGCTGCGGATTGCGCACTAGCTTGCACCGCCACGCGGCAGCGGAGCCGTAGCTGCGACGGAGGACCCCTTGGCACAGATGGAACGCGCAGTGGCGCGGAGCTTCGATCTGGGGCGGCTCCGGGACGAGTGGCTCGGCAACACCCGCTCAGATCTGATCGCGGGGCTTGTGGTCGCGCTTGCGCTGATCCCCGAGGCGATCGCCTTCTCAATCATCGCCGGCGTCGACCCGAAAGTGGGCCTTTATGCATCGTTTTCGATCGCGGTTCTCGTCGCGATCACGGGCGGGCGCCCCGGCATGATCTCTGCCGCGACCGCAGCGACCGCGGTTTTGATGGTCACTCTCGTCAAGGAGCACGGGCTTCAATACCTGCTGGCGACAACGATCCTCGCCGGACTCCTCCAGATCGGGGCGGGGGTCCTCCGCCTCGGGCGGGCGATGCGGTTCGTCTCCCGCTCGGTGATGACTGGCTTTGTGAACGCGCTCGCGATCCTCATTTTCATGGCCCAGATCCCGGAGCTGATCGGTGTGCCGGCGGCCACCTATCCCTTGGTCGCGCGCGGCCTCGCGATCCTCTACCAGCTGCCGCGCTACACCAAGGCCGTGCCCGCGCCCCTCGTCTGCCTTCTCGTGATCACGGCCGTCGTGACCGCGCTCGGCATCGACATCCGCACGGTGAGCGACATGGGGGAGCTTCCGGATGCGCTCCCGGTGTTTCTTTTGCCCGACATCCCGCTCACACTCGAGACGTTGATGATCATCCTGCCCTACGCCGCAGGTGTCGCCGCTGTCGGCCTTCTTGAGAGCTTGATGACCGCCTCAATTGTCGACGAGCTGACCGACACGACCTCCGACAAAAACCGGGAGTGTGTGGGCCAGGGCATCGCCAATGTCGCGACAGGGTTCATGGGCGGCATGGCGGGGTGTGCGATGATCGGCCAGTCGATCATCAACGTGCAGTCCGGCGGTCGCGGCCGGCTCTCGACGTTCTCGGCAGGTGTGTTCCTTCTGATCCTGGTGGTGTTTCTCGGCGATCTCGTCGGCATCATTCCGATGCCGGCCCTTGTGGCGATCATGATCATGGTCTCGATCGGCACCTTCTCGTGGTCGTCGCTCCGCAAAATGCGGGAACATCCGCCAAGCTCCAGCATCGTGATGGTCGCAACCGTTGCGGGCGTCGTCGGCACGCACAATCTCGCCATCGGCGTTCTGATCGGCGTCCTCCTCTCCGGGATCTTTTTCGCGGGCAAGATCGCGCAGATCTTTCGCGTCCGGTCCAGTCTGTCCGAGGACGGGACGACCCGCACATATGTGGTCGAAGGTCAGCTTTTCTTCGCCTCGGCTGAGGACTTCTTGACGGCGTTCGACTTCGGCGAGGTCCTCGACCGTGTGGTGATCGACCTCACCGAGGCGCATATCTGGGACATATCGAGTGTTGCGGCCCTCGACACAGTGGTGCTCAAGTTCCGACGCGAGGGCGCGGAGGTGGAGCTCCTCGGTCTCAACCGGGCGAGCGAGACAATCGTCGACAAGCTCGCCGTCCATGACAAGCCCGGGGCACTCGCCGATCCCTTGGCGCACTGAGGGGGTGGACTGTGAGCAACCAGATCCTGACCTGCATCGACGGTTCGATCTATTCGGCGAGCGTCGCCGATCATGCGGCCTGGGCGGCGGGGCGCCTCAAGGCCTCGGTCCAGCTCTTGCAAGTGCTCGGCCGGCGGGAGGCGAGCTCCGCGGACCGCTCCGGACGGATGGTCGCGGGCGCCAGACGCCAGCTTCTCGAGCAGCTTGCCGATCTTGACGCGGAGCGGGCGAAGCTCCTCCGCAGCCAGGCCCGTCTCGACCTCGAAGAAGCGGAGGCGCGTCTCCGCGACGCGGGCGTCGAGGACGTGACGCCGGTCCTTCGCAATGGCGACCTCCTTGAGACGCTGCTCGCGCTTGAAGAAACGGCGGCCATGACCGTCGTCGGCAAACGGGGAGAGGCTGCCGATTTCGCTCAGCTCCACCTCGGTTCGAACCTTGAGCGGATCCTCAGAACGGCGCAAAAGCCGGTGCTCGTCGCCTCCCGGGCCTTTCAGCCCATCACGGCTTGCCTGGTGGCGTTTGATGGCCAGCAGACGGCGATCCGCGCGGTTGAGGCAATGGCATGCTCCCCGCTCTTCCAAGGGCTCGAGACGACGTTGGTGCTGGCTGGCGATGCAACCGATGCGGCCCGCCGCAGCCTCGATGCGGCGGAAAAGACGCTGACCGACGCTGGGTTCGCGGCCAAAAGCGTCGTGCGCCCGGGCTCGCCCATCACCGTCATCCCCGCCGAGCTCCAGGAGACCGCCGCCGGCATCCTTGTGATGGGCGCCTACAGCCACTCGCGCCTCCGGACCCTGGTGATCGGGAGCACGACCTCCGAAATGATCCGCGCCTGCCGCGTCCCGATCATGGTCTATCGCTGAGCCATGTGACCGTCGGGTGCGCATGGCTGAAATCCAGCGGGGCGGCCTGCCCAAAGCGCTCCTCGCGCGCGGGGGCGTTTGATCCGGGGGCAGGCTGCGCGCTCACCTGACCGGCCACCGGCGAAAATGCGATCACGGCAGCGTGCTGACGGGTTTATCGCAGCCGCCGCCTGCCTAAGTTGTTATTCAATTGCCGACTGCACCCAATCAACGCGACCCGCCGATCCCGGCGCATCCGCCGCGCCGACCGATATGAGAGGAGAGACTGAGATGACCGACCTCCCCCCCAATCGCCGCACCGTTCTCCTGGGCGCCGGCGCGGCCCTCGCGGCCCCTGGCCTCATCGCCCCCGCCGCAGCCCAGGGCCTCGCGCCCACACCGACGATGCGGGGCGGCTCCAACAACTACCGCCCCGGAGCGCCCATCGTTGAGCGGATCGGAGGTGGCGGCTTTATGATGACCGGCAGTGTCCGGCGCGCCGGCGACGGCGCTCCGCTGAGCGGCATCCGGATCCAGATGTGGGCGCACACGACTGAGGGGCATGAGCGCGATCTCCACAGCCACGGCGCCACGCTGACCGATGCCAACGGCATCTTCCGGATGGACATGCCGCAGATCGTGCCCGCCTTCGGTCAACCGCACGGCCACCTCGCCTACGACCCGACATACGACGGCAACGGGTTCGAGACCGTGTTCCTCCGCCCCGTGATGCGGAGCGCGCGGGACACGACGCTCGACGTGCAATTCGTGCTGCAGCCCGCTTGAGGCACATGCCCCGGCTTCGGGCCATTCTGATCTGGGCGGCCCTCGCGGCCGCCCTTGTCGTTCCAGTGGCGATCGCCGCTGCGAGCCCGCTCCTCGCGTGGCGGGACCCGGTCTACATTGCCGCGAGCTTTGCCGGCGTGGTCGCGATGGGCCTCCTCCTCCTTCAGCCGCTTCTCATCGGCGGTCACCTGCCGGGTCTGTTTCCCCGGGTGAGCCGACGCGCGCATGCCTGGATCGGCGGTGGCCTGGTCCTCGCGGTGGTGGCGCATGTGGGCGGGCTCTGGATCACGAGCCCGCCGGATGTGGTCGACGCGCTCCTCTTCCGCTCCCCCACGCCCTTTTCCGCCTGGGGCGTGATCGCAATGTGGGCGGTGTTCGCGGCGGGCCTCCTCGCCCTCTGGCGCAGGCGCTTCCGGCCGCAGATCTGGCGGCGCTGGCACATGAGCCTCGCCGCGGTCATCGCTCTCGGCACCGTGGTCCATGCCCTCCTGATCGAGGGCACGATGGGCATGGTCTCCAAATTCGTGCTGTCGGCCATCGTCCTCACTGCGACCGCCAAAGTCCTCTACGACGTTGCGACCCGCACCCGCGCCTTCCAGCGGCGTGCCCGCGGCTAAAGCCCCGGGAGCCAGAGCGCCAGGCCCGGCACCGCAATCAGGAGTGCCACGAGGAGAAGGGAGCACCCGATGAACGGGAACGCCGACGTGTAGATCGTGCGCATCGTCGTCTCGGGCGGCGCCACACCCTTCATCACAAACAGCAGGAGACCGAAGGGCGGCGTCGTGAAGCTGATCTCGAGTGCGAGCAGCATGATCAGCGCAAACCAGATCGGATCGAAGCCGAGCGCCGTCGCCAGCGGGAAGAAGATCGGCACTGTGAGCAGCATCATCGAGATCTGCTCCATGAACATGCCGAGGAGGAGGAGGACGGCGAACATCACCAGAAGCATGGCGAGCGGCGCGAGCTCGAACGCCGTCGCCCAGGTGATCAGCCCCCGCGAGGCGCCGGAGAAGGCAAGGAGTTGGCTGAACGTCGCCGAGCCAAAGACAATCAGATAGGCCATCAGCGTCACGCGGAGCGCGCCTGTGACGGACTTCTTCAGCGCCTCCCATGTCAGGCACCGAAACACCGCGGCAAGGAGGAGGACGCCGAGCGCGCCGAACGCCGCGGCCTCGGAGGGCGTCACGAAGCCCTCGATCATCAGCACGATGATGACGACCATCACCCCGATCATCGGCACCACCTCGCTGAGGAGAAGGCCGAGCTTCGCGCCGAGGCCGAGCGGCGCGACCTCGTAGGCCGGCGCCGCCGAGGGGTCGAGGCGGGTCTGGATCCAGATGGTCGCGATGTAGAACGCCGCGAGCAGGAGCCCCGGCACCACGCCCGCGATCAGAAGCGCGCCGACATCGATCTGCGCCAGTGTCGCGAGCAACACCGCGAGCGCCGAGGGCGGGATGATGATCGCAAGCCCGCCCGTGCCGAGGATCGGACCGATGCTCATATGGGGTTTGTAGCCGCGCCGGCTCATCTCGGGCACCATCAGGGAGCCGAGGAGCGCGGTCGAGCCCATCGACGAGCCTGAGAGCGTCGAGAAAGCCGTTCCGCCGAGGACCGTCACGTAGCTGAGCCGCCCGGGCAGCCGTCCGAGAAGGCGGTCGATCGCGTTGAACATCCGGCCGCCGAGACCGGTGTGAAAAAAGATCTCCCCCATCAGAAGGAAGAGCGGGATCGGCACCAGCGCATACTTCGTCAATGACCCGAGCCCATTGTTGAGGAGCTGCGCAACCCCTCGCTCCCCTCCCATAAAGATCCAGGCGCCAAGGATGTTGGCCGCGAGAAACGCGAGGGCCACCGGCATGCCGATCGCCATCAGGACGAGGATCGTGCCGATCAGGAGGGCGAGCGCCTCGAACCACTCCATCACTCGTGGATCCCGGCTTCGCCCGTGTGAATGAGGTCCGGACCAACGACAAAGCGGAGGTACTCCACAGCCATCAGCCCGAAGCTGAGCGGAAAGCTGATCGTCAGGAGCCAGCGCGGGTAGAAATAGGCGCGCACATCATAATCCGACCGCTCGATGTTGGTCATCAGCAGATCGAGCCCTTTCAAGGCCAGCACCAGACAGACCGCCACGCAGAGGAGCGCCACGCCGCGGCTCACCACGCGCCGCGGCGCCTCCGGCAGGGCGGAGGTGACAAGTTCGATGTGCACATGCCCCTTCTCGCGGACGAGCCAGGGCGCGCCGAGCATGGTCATGTAGAGCAGTCCATACTCGGCCGAGGTGAAGAGCCACGCAAAAGGCTGCAGCCCCAGATTGCGCATCAGAACGGACAGGATGACGGAGACCATCAGCCAGACCAGCGTCAGCCCCGCCAGGACCGCCATCGCATCGATCAGCCCCGCATAGGCCCGCCGCATCCCCGCCGCGCCCTACTGCGCGGCGTCGAGATCGTAGAAGAGCTCGATCAGCCGGTCGTAGTTCGCCGTGCCGCCCGGCTGTTCGGCCATCAGACCCTCCATCCGCTCCCAGGTCTTTTCGCGCGCGGCCGCCAGGTAGTTGGCCTTTGCCTCGCCTTCGAGCGAGACGACCTCCATTCCGGCGTCCTTGAGTGCCGCGAAATCGGCGTCCTTCTTGGCCTTCAGCGCCTCGACGCTGTCCTGTTCATGCTGGATCGCGACGTCCTGCAGGATCGTCTGCGCCTCTTCGCTGAGCCCGTTCCAGCTCTCGAGGTTCACGATCACGCCGAGATCGGTCGAGAAAAAGCAGGGCTCGATCCGGTAGTTGAGGAACTCGTTCCACTTAAGATCGATGAGGCCGATCTGGGTCCACCCTGTCGCGTCGACCACGCCCCGCTGGAGCGCTGCATAGACCTCGCCGGTCGGCAGATCGATCACCTGAGCGCCGAGATAGTTCGTGAAGAACGCGTTGTAGACAGCGTTGCCGCGGAGCTTCAGCCCCTCGACCTCCAGATTGCCCTCCGCATCGAAGGTCGGCGCGTTCCGGGTCCAGAGGTTGTAGCAGACACCGGAATCGAACCACCCCAGGTACTTAAGGCCCATCTTCTCTTGGTGGATCTCGTCGATCAGCGCTGTGCCCCCGTTCGCGCGGGTCTCGACCGCGGTGAGGTTCGAGGCCACCATCGCGTCCTTCTCGGGCAGCGCACCGCCGTAGAAGCTGCCGGGCGTGTAGACCATGTCGACGATCCCGTCGCGGACAGCGTCGGGCTGCTGGAACATGCCGATTGCCTCGGGGCCGCCGCGCACGTCGATCTGGATCACGCCCTCGCCGGCGGCGTTCACCTTGTCGACGAAGGACAGAAAGCTCTGCGTGTAGATCAGTGTCTCCGGAAAGGCATGGACGGCGGTGATGGTCTCCTCCGCTGTCGCGGCCGTTGCGATCAGCGCGGCGGCGAGGCCGCCGAGAACGGGTCTTTGCATGGATCTTCCTCCGTGGTGGCGGCGCTTTGGCCGCAGGTCCCTGTTGGTGGCATCATCCCGCCGCGGGCCATGCCCAGGGCGCCGACTGGCGCCGCGCGGTCCGGAAGGCGGTGATCTCGTCTTGATGGTGTCGGGTGAGGTCTATGTCGTCCCACCCGTTGATCAACTTGGTGCGCTGGCCCTCGTCGAGCGTGAACCTCACACAAAGCGCTCCCGCCGAGATCTCGCAGGTCTGAAGATCGACGGTGAGGCTGCCGGCCGCCCCGAGGGGCGCCAAGCCCTCAACCACGGTGGCCGGCAAGAGGCCGTTGTTCACGGCGTTCGCGGCGAAGATGTCCCCAAAGCTCGCCGCGATCACGACGCGGATCCCACTGTCGACCAGCGCATAGACCGCCGCCTCCCGCGAGGAGCCGCTGCCGAAGTTGCGTCCCGCGACCAGAATGCTCGCATTCGGCTGTCGGTTGAGTGGGAAACCGGGCAGGAGTGCGCCGCTCTCGTCCCGCCGGACGTCGTAGAGCAGGCGATCGCCATACCCCTCGCTCCGCGGCGTTGACATGAACCGCGCCGGCAAAAGCTGATCCGTGTCGAGATTGTCTTGGGCAAGCAGCGCCACCTTACCCGTGTGCCGCGTCCATCCGGCCATCAGCGCGCCCCCTGATCGCGGGCCAAGAGGGGGCGCACATCCGTGATCTCTCCCGCCACGGCCGCCGCCGCCACCATGGCGGGCGACATCAGGTGCGTGCGGGCGCCCGGACCTTGTCTGCCGCGAAAGTTCCGGTTGGTGGACGAAGCGCAGCGCTGCCCGGGGGCCACCAGATCGCCGTTCATGCCCACGCACATCGAGCAGCCGGACCCCGCCCAATCGAGCCCGGCCTCAGTGAAGATCCGGGCGAGCCCTTCCTCCTCCGCCTGCCGCTTGACCTGCATTGAGCCCGGCGACACAAGACCCGGCACGCGCGCGCGCCGGCCCGCAAGAACGGAGGCCGCCGCCCTCAGATCTTCGATCCGGCCATTGGTGCAGGAGCCGATGAAGACCTGGTCAACCGGTGTTCCGGCAATCGGCCGCCCCGCGCTCAGCCCCATATAGGCGAGGGCGCCGGCGGCGGCGTCTGCCTTCTCAGGCCCGAGCACGGCGGGATCGGGCACGAGCGCATCGACGGGCACCGCCTGCTCAGGGCTCGTGCCCCAGGTGACTGTCGGCGCAATTTCCGCCGCGTCGAGCGACACCTCCCGCTCAAACCGCGCCCCCGCATCGGATCGGAGCGAGGACCAAGCGTCCACCGCCCGATGCCAATCCGCCCCGCGGGGCGCCGATGCTCGCCCGTCAACAAAGGCAAACGTTGTCTCGTCCGGTGCAACCATCCCAAACCGAGCGCCGCCTTCGATCGACAGGTTGCAGAGGGTCATCCGCCCCTCCATGCTCAGCCCGCGCACGGCGCTGCCGGCATACTCGATCGCGTGGCCCCGCGCCGCACCGGCGCCGAGACGCGAAATCCAGGCAAGCGCCAGGTCCTTGGCGGTCACGCCGGGGCCGAGCGTGCCCTCGACCGTCAGGCGCATCGCGGCCGGACGGCGCTGCCAGATCGTCTGGGTCGCCAGTACATGCGCGACCTCCGTCGCGCCGATCCCGAAGGCGAGCGCACCGAAGGCGCCGTGGGTCGACGTGTGGCTGTCCCCGCACATGACGAGGAGCCCCGGCAGCGTCAGTCCTTGCTCAGGCCCGATCACATGCACGATCCCCTGATCCGGCCCCGTCAGATCGAAGAGCCTCAGCCCATGCGCCGCCGCATTCGAGCGCAGCGTCTCGATCATGCGCGTGATCTCGGGCCGGACCGGACCGGGCCGCGTCGGCGCGTAGTGATCGACGACCCCGAAGGTCAAATCGGGCTCCGCAACGCGGGCGGCCCGCGCGGCCAGCTTCGCGAAGGCGTGGTGCGAGCCCTCGTGCACGAAGTGCCGATCAACCCAGAGGAGCGAGTCTCCATTCGGACTGCGCAGGATCTCGTGGGCTGACCACAGCTTGTCGAGAAGGGTGCGCGGACCGGTCACGCCGCCGGCTCCCGCCCGCGGCCGCTCGTGCATGGGCTGTCGGCCCTCCTCCTCAGCGGGTGGCAGCGCCAATGGCACGGGCACCGATGCGCCTCCGGGAGGGGCCAGAGCACCGTCATTTGGCCGGCTCCGCGCCGCGGCCGATCACGGGCGCCCAGGAGCGTGTGTCGCCCGCGTCAACGCGCGCCAACACCATCTCCAGACGAAACATGTCGGGGCGATAGAGTGCCGCCAGATACTCCACCCCATTGCCATCCGCGTCCCGCACCACGCGGC